>CALXHO010000008.1 GCA_944388125.1 uncultured Gemmiger sp.
ATTGAAACCGCCGTGTACCGAACGGTACGCACGGTGGTGTGAGAGGACGGCGGCCAATCACCGCCTCCTACTCGATTAACTGTCACCGGGGAGGAAACATTCTCCGGAATTTTCCGTAATTTATGGGGGAGGGCCGTCTCAGCGGCGGCGTACCAGCATGACGATGCAGATGAGCAGCAGCATGAGGGCCGCCGCGCCGATGACCAGCAGCACCGTCTCGAACACCTGCAGGCTGAACCCGCTCTGGATGCCCTGGGCGGCGCCGGAAAAGATCTCGGACACACTGGAGCCGCTGGAGGTGGTGGAGGTCTCGCTGCCGTCGTTGGCGCTCAGGGCCGCGCTGGCGGCGTCCCCGTCCCCCATGGCGGAGAGGAACTCGGCCAGCATATCCCCGGCCATGGTGACCATGCGGGTGTCGGCGTCGCTTTTCACCCGGTCGCCGTTCACCGCACCGGACAGATACTGGGCAAAGACCCGGCAGGCGCCCTGCAGGGGCACGGCGGAATCCTCCGCGATGGTCCAGCCGTCGCTGACCCACATCTGGTTGAGGTAGAGCAGCAGCTGCATGCCGGTGTCCTGGGTGGCGGCCTGGTAGATCTCATCCCCGAAAGTGCTCACGTCCCCGGTGTTCACATCCCCGAAGGTCAGGGCAATGAACTGGTAGGCGCGGTCGTACTCGTTGGCAGAGCTGTAATAGTCCCGGATGGTCTGGGCCAGGTCGGCCCCCTGGCTCAGCCTGGAACCGATGACCACCGCGTCCAGGTCGGCCCGCAGGTCGTCGCCCCCAAAGACCGAGTTGTCGTCCTCAAAGGTGCCGCTCATCAAATCGGCATAGCCGGCGGCGTCGGAGGCCTGCCCCGCGTACTGCCGGGCCAGCTCCATGCAGTCGCCGCCCCAGCTGCCCGCCACCGGCAGGCCCCGGTAGACCAGGTTGAGGGAGGCCAGCAGATGGCCGAAGTCCACGCTGCCCGCCGAGGTCTCCACGCTGCCCAGCCCCTGCAGCGAGACAAGATCCCCGTCCTGCTCCGCCACGTAGCTCTCAAAGCCGGCGTCGCGCACACCGGCGGTCACCTGCCAGATGCCGCTGTTGTACACGCCGGTGCGGGTGTAGGACAGGGTCAGCTCGATGGGGTCCAGGGACTGGCCGGAATTGTCCTGGGCATACTGCCCGGCCAGGGAATACAGCCGGGAAAGGCCGTCCATCACGGTGTCATAGTCCTCCGCCGCCACAGGCAGAGAAAATGCCGCCAGCAGCATCATTGCCGCCAGCAGGCCGATCAGACGCAGTCTTTTCATCGGTTTGCCAAGCACCTCCGGTATCGCTCGAAAATCCGGGAGACAGCGCCCGGATCCTATGTCGAAAAATGGTCTGTAACTGATTTAGTATACCATAACAGGCCCCACGCTGTCACGTGAAATTTTTGCGTGAGAGAGTGGCTCTCAAAAATTTACAAGCCCGGGCCTTTTGTTTGTGGGCGCGGCATGGTATGATAGAAGCTGAAACCATCGAAACCCGGCGAAAAAAGGAGGATGCCAATGGCGCCGATCATCCGTACCGAGGGCCTGCGCAAGGTCTATGCGGTGGGCAAGGAGCGGGTCGTTGCCCTGGACAACGTGGACATCAGCGTGGAAAAGGGCGAGTTCTGCTGCATCGTGGGCCAGTCGGGCAGCGGCAAGTCCACCCTGCTCAACCAGCTGGCCGGGCTGGAAAAGCCCACCCGCGGCAAGGTCTTTATCGGCCGGCACGAGATCAGTGCCATGACCGAAAACGAGCTGGCGGCCTTCCGTCAGGCCCATCTGGGCTTCATCTTCCAGAGCTACAACCTGCTGCCCAGCATGACCGCCGCCGAAAACGTGGCCCTGCCCCTCATGTTCAAGGGCATGGGCCGCAGAGAGCGGCTGGCCCTGGCAAAAAAGGAACTGAAAAGCATGGGGCTGGCCTCCCGGGTCAACCATCTCCCCACCGAGATGAGCGGCGGCCAGCAGCAGCGGGTGGGCATCGCCCGGGCCTTTGTCAGCCGGCCCAAGGTCATCTTTGCCGACGAGCCCACCGGCAACCTGGACAGCAAGACCTCCCGCCAGGTGCTTCTGCGCATGCTGGAAATGTCCAAAAAGGACCAGATCACCTTTGTCATGGTCACCCATGAACCATCCCTGGCCGCCTGTGCCGACCGGATCATCACCATCCTGGACGGCAGGGTGCAGAGCGATGTGGTCCCCCCGGAGGAGGAACGCCTGCGCCGCCGTCAGGCCCTGGCCGACGAGCTGGCCCGGGACGAGGCCGAGGAGGCCGCCCGCGCTGAGCAGGAAAATGCCGGCAGCGAAGCCCCCGATGCCCCGGCGGCCCGGCAAACGACATCCGCGGCGGACGCCGCAGCAAAATAAACCGGACGTACCATTTTGTAAGGAGGATCTCCCTGTGAAAACGACCTCACGTATTCTTTCCGTCGGCATGGCCCTGCTGCTTCTGGTCTGCCTGCTTGCCCTGCCCGCCTTTGCGGAGGACGGCGGTTCTTCGTCCACGAACGTTGACGACAATATCACGGAGAACGGCGTCTATGTCACCGCCGCCACCGTCACCGACCTGGCGGGCGGCGAGGTCACCACCGTGGAGCGGGACGACCATGTGAACATTGTGCTGCGGGTGGTGGACCACTCCTCGGCCAAGAACCACGTCACCGCCGACCAGATCGTCACCCGCATCAACTCCTCGGTGTTCCAGTACACCGGCACCGGCGAGATCAGCCAGCTCATTGAGGGCAATGACGACGCCGGCGACTATTACAGCTATGTGCTGCTGTTCCGGGATGTGATCTACGCCGGGGGCGGCAACAGCCTCAACATCGACCTGAGCTACCTGGATTCCTCCATGGCCATGCAGCAGTTCTCGGTGACCATCGGCCAGTGCGTGGACGAGGACCCCAAGACCCCCAATCTGGTCATGCGCCAGTCCAGCTACGGCAGCGACGCCGTGACCGCGGGCAATCCCTTCACCCTCAGCGTCACCGCCTACGCTACCGACGGCGATGAGTCCCTGTCCGACGTCATCGTGTCGGTCACCCTGCCCGACGGCATCACCCTCACCGGCGGCAGCCTGTCCGAATATGTGGGCACCATGTCCGCCAAGAGCACCCGGGACGTCTCCTTTGCGGTGCTGCCCTCCGCCTCCTTCACCGGCGGCGTGGCCAACATCACCGTCAACATGACCGGCACCGGCACCGAGTCCGGCACCGCCGTCACCGGTTCCGGCACCATCTCGGTGCCCATCTCCCAGCCCGACCGCTTCGAGATCACCACCATGGAACTGTCCGACACCATCTACGTGGGAGACACCACCTCGGTGACGGTGAACTTTGTCAACAAGGGCAAGAATCCCATCGCCAACCTGGAGGCCTCCATCTCGGGCGAGAACCTGGGGGTGGATGTCTCCCAGCAGTACATCGGCAACATTGCCGCCGGCACCGAGAACAGCGTGGACTTTGACCTGACCCCCCAGCAGGCGGGCGAGCGCGCGGGTACCATCACCCTGACCTACGAGGCCAACGACGGCACCACCAAGACCCTGACCCAGGACTTCACCGCCACCGTGCAGGACATGCCCGTCTATGACGATTCCATGATGATGGACCCCAGCATGATGGAGCCGGAACCCTCCGGCGGCATGCCGGTGTGGGGCATCGTGCTCATTGTGGTGGGCGTTGTGGTAGTGGTCGTCATCGTAGTGGCGGTCGTCCGCAAAAAGAAGAAGGCCGCCGCTCTCGCCAAGCTGGAGGACGGAGATGAAGATCTTTGATCTGATCGCGCTTTCGGCGCGGAACCTTTCCCGCCGCAAAGGCCGCACGGCCCTGACGGTCATCGGCGTGGCGGTGGGTACCTGCCTGATCATTGTCATGATCAGCTTCGGCATCGCCATGAACCAGGCCAACGAGGCCATGCTGGCCAGCTGGGGCGACCTGACCCAGATCCAGGTGTACGGCAACGGCACCGTGTATTATTCGGGGTCGGGGGGCTCGGTGGCGGTGGGCTCGGCGGCGGTGGGCGGCGACGATCAGCCCGCCGTCCTCAACGACGAGATGATCGCCACCTTTACCAAGATGGACCATGTGGTGGCGGCCACTCCCTTCTATCAGGCCTACTCCCTCAACGGGACCATCACGGCGGGCAGGGGGGACCGGTATTCCTCCTCTCTGGGCAATGCCGTGGGCGTCTACGCCAGCGCCATGGAGCCCATGGGCTTCACCCTGGCCAGCGGCGACTGGATGACCGACACCGGCAGCTATGGCCGGGATGTCATCCCCGTCATGGTCTGCGAGCAGACCGGCTATAACTTTGAGGACACCCGCAAGAGCTACAATTCCTCCAAGCGGTACCGCTGGTACGGCCAGACCGACGCGGCGGGCAATCTGCTGGAGCCCTTTGTGGACGTGAACAAGGAGGACATGACCCTTACCCTGTCCAACGGCGATGCCGAGAACCCCAAGACCAAGAGCTGGAAGCTCAAGGTGGTGGGCAGCATCAACCCCGACACCGCCAAGGGCTGGTGGACCCAGAGCAGCTTTATCCTGCGCATCCAGGACGTGAAGATGCTCCAGGAGGAGTACAAGGATCTGGCGGGCAGCAATGCCTCCCCCTACGGCACCGACACCACCAGCTATGACCAGGTCTACGTCAAGGTGGACGACATGGACAACGTGGAGGAGGTGGACCAGGCCATCCAGGACCTGGGCTTCAGCACCTACTCCATGACCCAGCAGCGGGAAGCCATGCAGAAGCAGGTCTCCCAGCTCATGCTGATCCTGGGCTGCCTGGCGGCCTTCAGCCTGCTGGTGGCGGCGCTGAACATTATCAACACCATGACCATGGCCATCTATGAGCGCACCCGGGAGATCGGCATCATGAAGGTGCTGGGCTGCGCCCTGGGCAAGATCCGCCTGATGTTTTTGATCGAGAGCGGCTTCATCGGCCTGATCGGCGGCGTCACCGGGTCGGTGGTCAGCCTGCTCATCAGCTTTGTGCTCAACAACCTCACCCTCATCATGGCCGTCCTGGGCGGCAGCGGGGGCGGGGGCGGCATCTCCGACATGATGAGCATGATGGGCTACTACGGCACGGGTTCCGCCGTGTCGGTGGTGCCCCCCTGGCTGGTGCTGCTGGCCCTGGCTTTCGCCACCCTCATCGGCCTGGTGGCAGGCATCCTGCCCGCCGCCCGGGCCACCAAGATCAGCGCCCTGGAGGCAATACGACACGAATAAAACGGGTAAATAATACAAAATGGAAAATCCCCCGGGCCCTCCCAAAGCGGAGTGGTCCCGGGGGATTTTTATGTATGCCGCTGCCTGCCGGAAAGCGGGCAAGGTGCGCGGCCCTTACCGGTCCTTGGTGAACTCGTAGAGCAGCGAGTTGAGGATGTCCAGCTGACGGGGGGTGAGGGTGCGGGCGCCGTGGGGGTTGGGGCTCTGCAGCTCCACCACAATGGTCTGCACCAGGCTGCGCTGGGCGTCGGACAGGCCCTCGGTGGGGATCATCTCCCGCTTTTCCACCCCCGCCAGATAGTCCAGGGAAACCCCGTACAGCGCCGCCAGGCTGGTCAGCACGTCCAGCGGCGGCGTGCGCAGGTTGGCCTCATAGCTGCTGATGACCGACTTGGCCTTGTTCACCTTGCGGCCCAGAGCCTCCTGGGACCAGCCCTTTGCCTTGCGCAGCGCCTGCAGCCGCGCCCCCATATCATACATACCGGCATCCTCCCCGCAACAGTTGTTACAAGTAGTCTACCGTATTGACGTTCTATAAATGCTGACTTATAATAGATAATGTCAACTGATACAGAACAAAATGCCGGGAAAACAGGAAAATTTCCACCCGGATGAAACAAAATCCCGCCTGCGGGACACAAATAAAAAGAGGGCGTTTCCGGCGGGGCATCCGCCCGGAGGACAGGCAAACAGGCAGGGCCCGGCCCAGGAACCCTGCCGGAAAGGACAGCACCATGATGGAGCCCCGGACCCGGTATCCGGTGCAGACCGGAAACCGGCTGTTGTATAAAAATATCGAACTGGACCCGGGGACGGGCCGGGTTTTGCGGGACGGTGTCCCGGTGACCCTCTCTCCCAAGGAGCGGTGCCTGCTGGCCTTTCTGCTGACCCACCGGGGGCAGGCCTTCACCCGGGAGGAGCTGCTGGCCTGCGTGTGGGGCGTGACCTCACCCCAGCGCACCCGCACGGTGGACATGCACATCCGCCAGCTGCGGCGCAAGCTGGGGCCGGAACTGGACATTGTCACGGTGTTCAAGGTGGGGTACCGTCTCAACTGAAATTGTTCCCGCGGGACGGGCGGCAAAAGGGCCTGCCGGGCGGGGAAAAGGGAAGAAGGACAAAACAAAACGCGGTGCGGAGAAGCTTCTCCGCACCGCGTCCGGGTTTAAAAAACCAATTACTCAGCCTTGATTGCGCCGGTGGGGCAGACGCCCTCGCAAGCGCCGCAGTCCACGCAGGAAGACGCGTCGACCTCAGCCTTGTCGCCCAGAGTGATAGCGCCAACGGGGCAAGTGTCAACACAAGCGCCGCAAGCAACGCACTCGTCGGTAACCATATGAGCCATCGTGAAACTCCTTATCTCCGTGCTGATTGAATTTGCCTCCGGCACCCTGCACGGCCGGCAGTCCGGCGGCCAGCAAGCATTGGGGGCTGTTAGACGCGCCCTACTTGTTTAGAGATATTGTACCATCCCACCGCCCGGTTTGCAAGACCAAAGCGGTAAAACGTGCGGAAAGTTATTCCTCGCCGGGTTCCGTGGCAGGGGCCGCCGGGACAGGCGCTTCCGGGGCGGCGCTGCGGGGCTGCTGGCCGGCGCGGGGGCCGGGTTTGCCGGCCTCTGCGGCCGTTTCCCGGGGCTTGCCGCCCTTGGCGTCGCTGTCCCTGGCAGGGGTCTTGCCGCCCTCCCTGGAGGCCTCTTTGGCCGTCTCCTTGCCGTTCTCCTTGGGGGCGGCTTCCTTGCTGCCCTCGCCGGATTTGCGGCCCCGGCGTCCGCCCCGCAGGTAGACGCACTCCTCCCGCTTGTAATACTTGGGGGCCAGGCTCTCCACCGTGCTGCGCACCTTGAGCATGCCCGAGATGACGTTGACCTCCTGCACCACGCCCTCGCCGTCGGGGGTGCGCACCGTGCTGCCCACCGGCGGGGTGATGGAGTTGAGGTACTCGTAGCTCTTCTGCTCATAGCCCAGGCAGCACATCAGCCGCCCGCAGGCGCCGCTGATCTTGGTGGGGTTGAGGGAGAGGCCCTGTTCCTTGGCCATCTTGATGGAGACAGGCTGGAAGTTCTTGAGGAACCGGCTGCAGCAGAAGGGCTGGCCGCACATGCCCAGGCCGCCCTTCATCTTGCTCTCGTCCCGGACGCCGATCTGGCGCAGCTCGATGCGGGTGTGGAAGTGGGAGGCCAGATCCTTGACCAGCTCCCGGAAATCCACCCGGTTGTCCGCCGTAAAGTAGAAGATCAGCTTGCTGCGGTCCAGGGTGTACTCCGCCTCCACCAGCTTCATTTCCAGACCGTGGGCGGCAATGCGCTGCTCGCAGACGCGGTAGGCGTTGCGCTCGTCGGCGCGGTTCTGGTGCATGCGGCGGACGTCCACCCCGTCGGCCATGCGGATGACCGGCTTGAGTTCCTTGTTGAAGCCGTTGGAGGAGACCTCGTGCACCCCGCGCACGACCTCGCCGCACTCGGTGCCCCGGGCGGTCTCCACAATGACGTAGTCCCCCCGGTGGATCTCCATGGTGCCGGGGTCAAAGTAGTACACCCGGCCGCTCTCCTTGAATTTGACAGAAATGACTTTCATCTTTTGCGTTCCTTTTGTCTTGTGATTACCCGCAGCTCCCGGCGGCAAAGACCGTCAGGGTCAGCCGCAGGTTGCCGTTGGCCCGGATGGCGTCCCGGGCGGCGGCTGCGGCGTTGAGAAGCCGCTGGGCGTGTTTGGGGGCCAGCCCGGCGTAGCCGGGACGGCGCAGGGCCCCGCTGGCCAGACAGCAGGCCTGGCGCAGCACCGCCAGGGCGGCGGCGCGGTCCTTTTCCAGCCCCGCCATGAGGGCGGCGGCCCGGTAGGTGTCGTCCTGCTCCGCCGCCTTGCAGAAGTCCCGTGCCGTCTGCAGCGCCGTGCGCACGGCCACGTCCTGCACCGCGTCCAGGCAGGAGCCGATGTGCCCCTCGTAGAGAAAGGCCAGGTCATCCGCCTCGTCCCGGCTCAGCCGGGGCAGGGCCCGGCGCAGGACTTCTGCGCACTCGGCGGGGGGCACGGGGGCCAGGGTGTAGGCGGCGCAGCGGCTGCGGATGGTGGGCAGCACGCCGGCGGCGCTGGTGGCGGTGAAGAGGAAGAGCACCCCCTCCGGGGGCTCCTCGATGATCTTGAGCATGGCGTTGGCCGAGCTCTGGTTCAGGTCCTGGGCGCCGTAGACAAAGAGCACCCGCCCCCGGGCATCCGCCGACAGGGCCGAATGCTGGATGGCCTCCCGGGCGGCGCGGATGCGCTCCACCTTGATCTGACCGGAGGCACCCTCCCCCCGCAGGGAGATGCACTCGGTGTCCTCCCCCCGCAAGACGGCCTCGGCGTGGGGACCGCCGTCGGGATAGAGGTAGTCCGCCGCAAGGCAGCGCGCGGCAAAGCCGGCGCCGCAGCCGCGTTCGCCGACCAGAAGGATACTGTGGGCCAGGCGTCCGGCGGCCAGCGCCGCCGCCAGGTCCTTTTTGAGTGCCGCGTTGCCGGCCAGACGGTCAAGCATCACAGCTTTTCGAAGCGCTCCACATTGGTGACAAAGACGGTGGCGCCGCCCACGGTGACCTCGATGGGCATGGCGCTCTCGATGCCCAGACCGATGGAGGCGGTGCCGGGCACGATCTCGGTGCGCTGCTTGCAGCACTTGGAGATGCAGGCGATGCAGTCATCCACCCGCTCGTCCTCGGTGCCGATGAGCAGCGTCATGTTGCCCGCCATGAGGAAGCCGCCGGTGGTGGCCAGACGGGTGACGTAGAAGTGGGCCCGCAGCAGCTCGTTGCAGACCGCCTTGGAATCTTCCTTGTTGACAATAGCAGTGATCAGTTTCATACAATGATCCCTCCTTGGGAATTATTTGGCGTTATGGAATGGTCCCGAAAGCCCCGGGCAGCCGGGGCACAGGGCGCAGCCGCCGGATGGGCGGCGGGGAACACACAGGTTACTTCCAGCGGTTGTTCCAGTCCCGGCGGCGCTTGTAGCTGACGACGGTGTCCCGGCACCAGCGCCACAGTTCCGGCCCGAAGAAGAGCAGGAAACCTGCCAGGCCGAACACCAGGCTCAGCTTGACCGACAGGCTGCCGAAGATGAACTGGATGGCCCAGAAGACGGCGGCGGCCCAGCCCAGCCACTTGATCTTCAGCGGGATGAGGAAGAAGAGCAGGATCTGCTGATCCGGCCACATCCAGGCGTAGGCGAAGAAGAGGCTGAGGAACAGCCCGGAGGTGGAGCCGTAGCCGGTGATGAGGCAGCTGAGGATGGCGCCCGCCATGCCGGCGATCCAGTAGACCATAAAGCGGAAATCGCCCCAGGCCCGTTCCAGGGCGGTGCCCACCCACCAGTAGAAGTACTCTTCCAGCACCAGATAGAGGATGCGGGTGGTCAGGGTGGGAACAAAGATGAAGGTGACGGCCCGCCACAGCTGCAGATGGGTCAGCCCGTCCCGGGTGAGGGTGAGCAGGTCGTAGATGTGATAGTTGATGAACATGGTGATGAACCACACCACCACCTGGCCGATGATGACCAGATTCATGAGGTTGGGGATGCTCCAGCGGCCGAAGCGGCGCTCGAGGCGGTCAATCCAACGCATAATGCCTCCATAGCTTTTTGTTGTACGGCGGATATTGCCCGCCGGAGGTTGTTTTGTCCGTTTATTGTAGCATTTTCCGGGGGTCAGTTCAACAATTTGTTGAGTTCCCGCCCCCGCAAAAGGGGGTCGAAATGATACGTTCTGGAAAATCCACAGGGTTTTTAACAGTTTCAACAGAGTTTTCAACATTTTCAACGTGGAATACTCGTATACGATCTGTAAAATCCCCTTTTGCGCATACGCAGTGAACCACCCGGCCCCGCATGGAAATTTGGACCATCTTTGCCCCGGATACTTGAAATTGAAAAACAACGAATAAACGATGAAAACGTGGCAAAACCTGTCCGCCGCAGGGGCAAAAACGTCCGGGCATCATATACAATATTATACGCCGGATGCTTCCCGCTTGCAATCAAAACAGGGCGAAAGCCGCGCAGGTTTTCCACCTTGCCCCCAAGGGGGTCAGATGGTATACTTTTGGTGGAAAACCCTGTTTTTGTGGAAAACTTTTCCCCATCCCCCGCCGCAGAGCGTCGAAAACGGGGGAACGGAGCGGAAAACCGTCGCCGCCGGGCGGGCAAGGTCCCGTCGGCCGGGCGTTTTCCCGGCCGGGGGCAGGAGAGGAGGGCAGCGGCCATGGTATATGTGACGGGGGACCTGCACGGCGACGCCGAGGAACTGCTGCGGCGCGCCCGTCCCCTGGACCGGGAGGACACCCTCATCGTCTGCGGGGACTTCGGCCTGCTGTGGAAGGGCACCCGGCGGGAACGGCTGCGGCTGGACCTGCTCAACGGGCGGCTGCACTGCCGGGTCTGCTTTGTCTGCGGCAACCATGAGAACTTCGACCTGCTGGAACACTACCCCATCAGCGGGTTTGCAGGCGGGCTGGTCCACCGCATCCGGCCCCGCATCTGCCACCTCATGCGGGGGCAGGTGTTCGAGCTGGAGGGCCGCACCCTCTTTACCATGGGCGGGGCCTCCTCCCATGACATCCCCGACGGCATCCTGGACCCCCGGGACCCGGATTTTGCCGCCCGGCGGCGGGCACTGGATGCCCGGGGCGGCCATTACCGCATCCGGCGGGTGTCCTGGTGGCCCCAGGAACTGCCCCGCCCCCGGGAGCTGTCCATGGGAATGCGAAATCTCCAGCGGCAGGACTGGCGGGTGGACTACATCATCACCCACTGCCTGCCCTCCTCGGTGCAGGATGTGTTCAGCGGCGGGTTCTACACCCACGACCGCCTCACCGACTATCTGGAGACGGTGCGCCGCCGGTGTGAGTTCACCCGCTGGTACTGCGGCCACTACCACCACGAGCGGCTGTACGGCGGCCGGTATCAGGTGCTCTACCAGAGCGTGGTGCCCCTGTGGTGAACCGCCGCCCCGCCCGTCCCCGGCGGCAGGAGAAACAGCAACACGCCCCGCCCCGGCTTTTTCAGCCCGGGACGGGGCGTGTTTTGGTTTTTATGTCTGAGGAAAAATCAGAACAGCTTCTGCTTCTGGGCGGGCTTGGGGTCAAAGGGAGTGGCCTCGTGGTGGCGGCGGACAAAGACCATGCGGGTGCGCTCCTCGGTGCCCTTGCCCCGGGCCTTGGGCACGGTGGCAAAGGTGCGGCTGATGTTGTAGTAGCCCCGCAGATGCTGCACCAGGTACTGGGCCACGGCGGGCAGACAGTCGGTGTCCTCAATGTTTTCGTAGTTGTAGTCGCCGTAGCGGAAGGTGGTTTTCTCCCCGTCCACCAGCAGGGTGATGCTCTCGGCGTCCAGCTGGATCTCATCCACCACCGACTGCTTCAGCCCGGCGGTGCCGCACTCGGCGGCCAGCTTTTCCGCCCGGGCCCGCTGGTCCAGGGGGACCGACTGAGGGTCCAGCTGCTCGCTGCCCCGCTGGCCGATCTCCAGCAGAATGTCCCGCATCATGCGGCTCTCCACCAGGGGCCGGATCTTCTCCCGGGCCCGCGCCTCCCCCGTCTTGGTGTAGATCTTTTGGAAAATCCCCATCCGACAAACCCCTCCTGCCGGGCGCTTTTGCGCCCACGTCCATGACAAACAAACATCCGGACAGTGCCGCACACTGTCCGGATTCTATTATATCATATGGCGGGGTTTCCGCGCCAGTCCCCTTTGGCGAAAGAATCTGGCAATCGGCTCACCGTCCTGCCAGCAGAATGGACAGCACGGCCTTCTCCACATGGAGACGGTTTTCCGCCTCGTCGAAGATCTCGCCGGCATGGGCTTCCAGCACCTCGTCGGTGATCTCCTCCCCCCGGTGGGCGGGCAGGGGATGCTGCACCATGCAGTCGGCCTTTGCCAGCTTGAGGCGCTGTGCGTCCACACAGTAGCCCGCAAAATCCCGGCGGCGGCGGTCGGTCTCCCGCTCCATGCCCATGCTGATCCATACGTCGGTGAACAGCACGTCGGCGTCCCGGGCGGCCTCGTCCGGGTCGGTGACCAGCCGGAAGCGGTCGCCGTACTGTTTTGCCATCATGAGCACGTCGGCGGCGGGGCGGTAGCCCTTGGGGCAGGCGGCCACCATGGTCATGCCCGCTTTCAGGCAGCCCACGATCAGGCTGTTGGCCATGTTGTAGCCGTCCCCGATGAACCCGGCTTTCAGCCCTTCCAGACGGCCCTTGCGCTCGCGGACCGTCATCAGGTCGGCCAGCACCTGCAGGGGATGGCCGTAGTCAGTCATGCCGGAGATCACCGGCACGCCGCTCCACTGGGCCAGGGCCTCCACCTCGCTCTGCTTGTAGGTGCGGTAGATGATGGCGTCATAGTACCGGCCCAGCACCCGGGCGGTGTCCTGGATGGGCTCGCCCCGGGCGATCTGCAGCTCGGTGGCGGCGTTGAGGAAGGTCCCCAGCCCGCCCATCTGGTAGATGCCCACCTCAAAGCTGGTGCGGGTGCGGGTGGAGTTCTTGCCGAAAATCAGGGCCACCGATTTTCCGGCCAGGTCCTTGGGATCGCTGCCCTGGCGGTGCAGCTTTTTCAGGGTGTCGGCCACGTCCAGCACATGGAGGATCTCCTCCGGGGACAGGTCCCCCATCTTCAACAGATGCTTCATCGTCACTCACTCTCCCGTCTGGTCGTCGGCGGGGATCTCGGCCAGGACCTCGCCCAGGATCGCCACGGCTTTGTCCACGTCCTCCGGCGCCAGGATGAGGGGCGGCAGCAGGCGGATGCGGTCCTTGGCGGTGAGCACCAGCAGGCCGTGGTGCTCGCAGAGGGTGCGCACCTCGGAGGCCTTGCGCCCGCCCTTGAGGGCGATGCCCACCATCAGGCCCAGACCGGTGACGGCCTCCACCTCGGGCAGCTTGGCAAGGCCCTCCCGCAGGCGGGCGGCGCAGGCGTTGATGTTGTCAAAGAAGGCGTCGTCCATCCGGTCCAGCACCACGCAGGCACCGGCGCAGACCACCGGGTTGCCCCCGAAGGTGGACCCGTGGGAGCCGGGGCCCATGGTGTCGGCCACCTTCTCCTTCATGAGCACGGCGCCGATGGGCAGGCCCCCGCCCAGGCCCTTGGCCAGGGTGACGATGTCGGGCTGGAGGGCAAAGTGCTGGGACGCCAGGAAGGTGCCGGTGCGGCCCACACCGGTCTGGACCTCGTCCACAATGAGGAGGATGTCTTTCTCGGCGCAGAGGGCGGCCACGTCGTGGACGTAGTCGGCGTCCAGGGCCACCACGCCGCCCTCCCCCTGGACCAGCTCCATCATGACGGCGCAGACGTCCCCGGGGAGGATGGCCTGGCGCAGGGCGTCCAGGTCGTTGGCGGGCACATAGCCGAAGTTCTCGGGGAAGGGCCCGAAATCGTGGTGGAAGACATCCTGGCCGGTGGCGGTCAGGGTAGCCAGGGTGCGGCCGTGGAAGGAGTTCACCAGGCTGATGACCTTGCTGCGGCCGGGGCCGTAGGTGGTGACGCTGTACTTGCGGGCACACTTGATGGCGCCCTCGTTGGCCTCGGCGCCGGAGTTGCCGAAAAAGACCTTGTCCATGCCGGTGAGCTTGCAGAGCTTGCGGGCCAGCTTGGTGCAGGGTGCGGTGTAGTACAGGTTGGAGGTGTGCTGCAGCTGGGCGGCCTGGTCGGCCACGGCGGCGGCCCATTCGGGGTCGGCGTAGCCCAGGGCGTTGACGCCGATGCCGGAGGTGAAGTCCAGGTAGGACTTGCCGTCGGCATCCCAGGCGGTCATGCCGCTGCCCCGCTCGATGACGATGGGGCTGCGGGCGTAGGTGTGCAGCACGTATTTTTTATCCCGTTTGATGATCTTGTCGGTGTTCATGGCAGATACCTCGCTTGTGTGGGGGGAAAGGGCGGCTCAGCGGCTGCCCCGGCGGTAGAACAGGGTGCCGGAGCCGCGGTCGGAGAACATCTCCAGAAGGACCGAGTGGGGCACCCGGCCGTCGATGATGACCGCCTCGTGGACGCCCTCGTAGATGGCGTCGGCCATGCCGTCGATCTTGGGGATCATGCCCCCCGCAATGACGCCCGCGGCCTTGTAGCCGGCGATCTCGGACAGTTCCACCTCGGGGATGAGGGTGCTCTCGTCGTCCTTGTTGTACAGCAGGCCCACGATGTCGGTCATGCTCACCAGCTTTTCGGCGTGCAGGGCGATGGCAATGGCCGCGGCGGCGGTGTCGGCGTTGATGTTGTAGGCGATGCCGTTGTCATCCATGCCCACCGTGGCGATGACGGGGATGAAGCCGTCGCTGAGCAGATGCTCCACCAGGGTGGTGTCCACCTTCTCCACATTGCCCACATAGCCCAGGTCGGCGTCGGTCTTGCGGGAGCAGGTGATGAGATGGCCGTCCATGCCGCAGAGTCCCACGCCACGGCCCTTGAGCAGGGCCACCAGGTCCTTGTTGACCTGGCCCGCCAGCACCTGCTGGACGATGGCCATGGTCTCCTTGTCGGTGTAGCGCAGGCCGTTGACGAATTTCGACTCCTTGCCCACCTTTTTGAGCATGGCGTTGATGGCGGGGCCGCCGCCGTGGACCAGCACCACCCGCACGCCCAGCAGGGTGAGGGTGACCAGGTCGTTCATGACGGCCAGTTTCAGCTCGTCATTGACCATAGCGTTGCCGCCGTACTTGATGACCAGCGTCTTGCCGTGGTATTTCTGGATGTACGGCGTTGCCTCCGAAAACAGCAGCGCCATCTCTTCGTTTTTCATGGGCGGATGCCTCCGATCGAAAAAGTAAGGATGCCTGAAAGGGCTGCCCGTCAGGTGCGGTAGTCGCCGTTGATCTTGACGTAGTCGTAGGTCAGATCGCAGCCCCAGGCCTTGGCCTGGGCGTCGCCGCAGCCCAGATCCACGAGAATGTCGATCTCGTCCTCCTTCAGGACCTTGGCGGCCTCCTCCTCGCTGTACGGATGGTAGGCGGCGTTCTCGCAGACAAAGACCTCCCCGGCCTTGGAGCGCAGCCGCACGGAAGTATGGTCGATGGAGAAATCCCCCGGGGTGTAGCCGATGGCGCAGAGCACACGGCCCCAGTTGGCGTCGGCGCCGAACATGGCCGCCTTGAACAGGGTGGAGTGGATGACGCTCCGGGAGACGGCCCGGGCGATCTCCAGGGTGGGGGCGTGGGTGACGGTGCATTCCAGCAGCTTGGTGGCGCCCTCGCCGTCGCCGGCCAGCTCACGGCAGAGCTGCTCGGCCACCTGGGTCAGGGCCGCCACAAAGACGGTGTAGTCCTCGCTGTCGGCGGCCACGGGGGCGTTGCCCGCCAGGCCGGAGGCCAGCAGCAGCACCGTGTCGTTGGTGGAGGTGTCGCCGTCCACCGAGATCTGGTTGAAGGTGGCGGGGACCACCTGGGACAGGGCTTTCTGCAGCACCTCATGGGACAGGACGGCGTCGGTGGTCATGAAGAGCAGCATGGTGGCCATGTTGGGGTGGATCATGCCGGAGCCCTTGGCGATGGCGCCCAGGCGGCAGACCTTGCCGCCGATGGTGAACTCCACGGCAGCCTGCTTGGGATGGGTGTCGGTGGTCATGATGGCGGTGGCGGCGGCCAGGCTGCCGGCGGGGCTGCTGTCCAGCTGGGAGGCAGCGTCGGGGACACCGGCCTGGAAAGGCTCGATGCTCATGGCCTGGCCGATGACGCCGGTGGAGGCGGGCAGCACGTCGGCTTCCGCCACGCCCAGGGCCTGGGCGGTGAGGGCGCAGACGTCCTTGGCCAGCTGGACGCCATTGGGGGCGCAGGTGTTGGCGTTGCCGCTGTTGACCACGATGGCCTGGGCGTAGCCGTCGGCCAGATGCTCCCGGTCCACCGTGATGGGGGCACCGTACACCTTGTTGGTGGTGTAGCAGGCGGCGCCGGTGCAGCGGACGTCGGCCTTGATGATGGCCAGGTCAGGCTTTGTATGGTTGTGGCGGATGCCGCAGTGCACACCGGCGGCGGAAAATCCCTGGGGAGCGCAGATGCCGCCCTCCACGGGGGTGAGCTGAATGTTTTCCATGATTCCTTCTCTTCTCTCTGTCGGAATTTGTTGTGTCAGATGGGGGGCTTATTCCAGCCCGGCGGTCTCGGGCAGGCCCAGCATGAGGTTCATGCACTGCACCGCCGCGCCGGAAGCGCCCTTGCCCAGGTTGTCAAACACTGCCGCCAGCAGCATCTGGCTGCCGTCGGGGGAGGCGGAGCAGTAGATTTCCAGCCGGTCGGTGCCCGCCATCTGGTTGGCGGCCAGGAAACCGGGAACCTCGCCCAGGGGATGGACGGTGATCTGGCTCTGGCCTGCGTAGTAGCCTGCCAGCGCCCGGGCGATCTCCTCCGCCGGGGTTTTGAGCAGTTCCATGTGCAGGGGCAGCAGCGACTCCATGCCGCAGTAGTAGTCGGCCACCACCGGCACAAAGACGGGGGGCTTGGTCAGGCCGCACACCGCCTGCATCTCGGGCAGGTGCTTGTGGTGGAGGGCAAGGCCGTAGCTGCGGGGGCTGTCCAGGGCCTTGTCCCGGCCCTCGGCCTCATAGTCGGCGATCATGCTCTTGCCGCCGCCGGAATACCCCGTCAGGCTGGTCAGCGAGAAGGGATAGTCGGCGGGCACCAGGCCCATCTGGACCAGCGGCGCGGCCAGCACCGCAAAGCCGGTGGCGTGGCAGCCGGGGACGGCCACACGGTTGGCCTCCACGATGCGCTCCCGCTGGCCCGCCAGTTCGGGCAGGCCGTAGACCCAGCCCGGGGCGGTGCGGTGGGCGGTGGAGGTGTCCAGCACCCGCACCGTGTCGGGGATGAGGGGCACGATCTCCCGGGAGGCCGCGTCGGGCAGGCAGAGGAAGGTGAGGTCGGACTGGGCGATGACCGCCGCCCGGGCTTCCAGGTTCTTGCGGTCGGCCTCGGAGATGGTCAGCAGTTCCAGTTCCGGCCGTCCCGACAGACGGTCCAGAATGCGCAGGCCGGTGGTCCCGGCGGAACCATCGACAAAGATTTTATAGGTTTTCATGAGATTTCCTCCTGAAAAAGGCGATACGGACAATGGGAAAGAGTGGTGCCGGAAAGCGGCAACAATTTTTTTAAGCAGCGGCAGGGGCAGGCATTCTTCTTTCGTCACCGAAAGAAGAATCAAGAAAGGTGCCACCGTTTCGACGCGGTGCGGCGGGGCAAGGTGGCGGCATACCATCAATCATCACCTGTCCGGTGATGAAAAACAGAGGAACGTCCATCTCCGGCCTAAGTGCCGCCTGTGCGGCGGTTGGCCTCCGAAACGGCGCCTGCGGGCGCCAGTCGCTCATCGCTCCGGCCGTTGCCGGCACTGCGCCTGTGGCGCAGACTTGCGATATGATCGCTCGGGCCGGCAACCCCTGGACCCCGCAATAAGGCAAACTGCTGCTGGCCGAGCGGCGGCATCTCCCAGGTCCACCTTGCGGGCCTGGGGGAAAAGCCTTTCTCTGATTGCAGTAAAGGTTACGGCAACTGCCAAAAACTGGACATTTTCGGCGGGGAAAGGCTTACTGTTCCGCCAGCTTGGCACGCACTTTGGCGATCTGGTCCAGAACGCTGGCTTTGGCGGGGCCGCCGTAGCTGGTGCGGCCCTCGCAGCAGGTGGTCAGGTCGATGGCGTGGTAGACGTCCTCCTCAAACAGCGGGCTGTAAGTCTTGAACTCCTCCAGCGTCAGCTCCTCCAGCGTCTTGTCGGCGGCGATGCAGGCGGCCACCATGGTGCCGGTGCACTTGTAGGCATCCCGGAAGGGCATGCCCTTCTTGGTCAGGTAGTCGGCGCAGTCGGTGGCGTTGATGAAGCCCTTGGCCGCCGCCCGGCGCATATTCTCGGGCAGGGGGCGCATGGTGTCCAGCATGGGGGTCAGGGTGCGCAGGCAGAGGGCCAGGGTATCGGCGGCGTCGAACACCGCCTCCTTGTCCTCCTGCATATCCTTGTCGTAAGCCAGGGGGATGCCCTTCATCATGACCAGCAGCGTGTTCAAATCGCCGTAGACCCGGCCGGTCTTGCCGCGGATGAGCTCGGTGACGTCGGGGTTTTTCTTCTGGGGCATGATGGACGAACCGGTGGTGAAGGCGTCGTCCAGCTCCACGAACTTGAACTCCCAGCTGCACCACAGGATGATCTCCTCCGACAGACGGGAGAGGTGCATCATGCAGGTGGCCACCGCCGAGACGAACTCGATGCAGAAATCCCGGTCGGACACGCCGTCGATGGAGTTGGCACAGGGGGCGTCAAAGCCCAGCTCCCGGGCGGTGTAGTCCCGGTCGATGGGATAGGTGGTGCCTGCCAAGGCGCCGGAGCCCAGGGGGCACTCGGCGTTCATGCGGGCGGTGGCGTCCTGAAGGCGTCCCAGGTCCCGCAGAAGCATCCAGGCATAGGCCATGAGCTGGTGGCCGAAGGTCACCGGCTGGGCCCGCTGCAGATGGGTGTAGCCGGGCATGACGTAGCCGGCGCCTGCCTCGGCCTGGCGGCAGATGGCTTCAATGAGCTCCCGGATGCCGGCCTGGAGGGCTTCGCTCTCATCCCGCATCCACAGGCGGATGTCCAGGGCCACCTGGTCGTTGCGGCTGCGTCCGGTGTGCAGGCGCTTGCCCGCGTCGCCCACCCGGGCGGTGAGGGTCTGCTCCACAAAGGTGTGGACGTCCTCGGCGGCGGGGTCGATTTCCAGCGCCCCCGAGTGCAGGTCGGCCAGGATGCCTTTGAGACCCTTGTGGATGTCCTCCACGTCCCGGGCGGAGATGATGCCCTGGCGGCCCAGCATGGCCGAATGCACCATGCTGCCCCGGATGTCCTGCTCGATCATGCGGGCGTCAAAGCGGATCGAGGAATTGAAGTCGTTGACACGGCTGTCGACCGCCTTGCTTGCGCGGCCCTGCCAAAGTTGCGGCATGTGGAACCCTCCTGATTGGTTGTTGATGGGAAACGACAAACCGCCCGGAGCGGGCAGCGCCCCGGGACGGCTTGCAAAAATATTACGGTTCAGCGATTATTTGGTCTCCGGCCACTTTTTGGCGAGCTTGGCGCGCTCGGCAATGGGCAGGCCGAACAGATTGATGAAGCCGTTGGCGTCGGCCTGGTTGTAATCCTCATCCTCGCCGAAGGAAGCGGTCTGCTCATCGTAGAGGGTGTAGGGGCTGGTGACGCCGGCATTGATCATGTTGCCCTTGTACAGCTTGAGGGTCACATCGCCGGTGACGGTCTTCTGCAGATCGTCGGTGAAAGCGCAGATGGCTTCCCGCAGGGGGGTGAACCACTGGCCGTTGTAGACGATGTCGCCCATCTTCTGGGCAATGATCTCCTTGAAGTGGAAGCTCTCCTTGTCCAGGGTGATGGTCTCCAGGACGTTGTGGGCCTTGTACAGGATGGCACCGCCGGGAGTCTCGTAGACGCCGCGGCTCTTCATGCCGACCAGCCGGTTCTCTACGATGTCCAGCAGGCCGATGCCGTTGGCGCCACCCAGCTTGTTCAGGTACTCGATGAGGCTGACGCCGTCCATCTCCTTGCCGTCCACCGCGGTGGGGATGCCCTTCTCAAAGTGGATGGTGACGTAGGTGGGGGTGTCGGGGGCCTGCTCGGGGCTGACGCCCAGCTCCAGAAAGCCGGGCTTGTTGTACTGGGGCTCGTTCTTGGGATCTTCCAGGTCCAGGCCCTCGTGGCTCAGATGCCACAGGTTCTTGTCCTTGGAGTAGTTGGTCTCACGGTTGATCTTCAGGGGAACGTTGTGAGCCTCGGCGTAGTCGATCTCCTCGTCACGGCTCTTGATGTCCCACTCCCGCCAGGGGGCGATGATGGCCATGTCGGGGGCCAGGGCCTTGAGGGTCAGCTCAAAACGGACCTGGTCGTTGCCCTTGCCGGTGCAGCCGTGGCAGATGGCGTCGGCGCCTTCTTTAATGGCGATCTCGGCCAGGGCCTTGGCGATGCAGGGACGGGCGTGGCTGGTGCCCAGCAGGTAATCCTCATACTTGGCGTCGGCCTTGAGGCAGGGCCAGATGAAGTCCTCCACATACTCCTTCTTCAGGTCGAGGACGTACAGCTTGGAGGCGCCGGTCTTTTTGGCTTTTTCCTCCAGGCCGTCCAGCTCGGTGCCCTGGCCCACGTCGCCGGAGACGGCGACGACCTCGCAGTTGTTATAGTTTTCCTTCAGCCAGGGAATGATGATGGAAGTATCCAGACCGCCCGAGTAGGCCAGCACGACTTTTTTGATGTCCTGTTTCGATTTCTTCATAACAAATCCCTCTCCCGTCTATCGCTCAGAAATGAGTTTGAATAAATATTCATTGCATGTTTTTATTATAATCTGGATTGCGCAAATTGCAAGACGGCATTTTCCACAAACTGACAAGAATATACCATACAAATTTATGCACTTTGCTTGCAATGCGCGCACCGCAGTCTGCAAAAGGCGGATAGAATTGCATGATATGCATAAAATATTCATTTTGGGACGCAAAAAACGCAGGGACGGTCCCCTCTTGCGCATTGGGGCCCCATCCCGTATACTGATAAGGATGGGCGAAAGCGCGGGTACCACAGGAAAACAGAGGCTTTGCAAAAACTGCGAAGCATCGCAGTCAGGCTTGTGGGGCTTTGTTTTGGTGGGCAACCGCGCGGAATCTGCCCCGGAAAAAACGACCGTAACAGACGGCGGAATGGCGGTGTATCCGGTTATGATGAAGATCTATCGAACCAAAGACCAGCAGCTGACCCGGGAGGACAATTTCGAGGAAGGCTGCTGGATCTGTATGACCGCCCCCTCCCAGGAGGAGATCCGCAAGGTGGCCACCTCCCTGGACATTGAGCCCGCCGACCTGCAGGCCGCCCTCGACGCCGAGGAAAGCGCCCGCATCTCGCTGGAGGACGGCTACACCCTCATCCTGGTGGACATCCCCAGCCAGGAAAAAGGCTCGGGGGAGGGAGTCTACACCACCATCCCCCTGGGCATCCTGCTCACCCAGCAGATGATCGTCACCGTCTGTTCGGTGGAGACGCCGGTGCTGGCGGATTTCGCCGCCTGCCGGGTGCGGGGGTTCTCCACCCGCAAAAAGATGCGCTTTGTCTACCAGATCCTCTACCGGGCGGCCAGCATCTACCAGCTGGAGCTGCGCCTCATCGACCGCCGCCGGCAGGCCATCGAGATGAACCTGTCCGGGACCCTGCGGGACAAGGACCTGATGGAACTGCACCGCCTGGAATCCACCCTGGTCTACTTTGCCACCAGTTTGCGGGCCAACAACACCGTCATGGACCGGCTGACCCGGTACAAGCGGCTGGAACAGTACCCCGACGACCGGGAACTGCTGGACGACGTCATCGTCGAGCTGCGCCAGGCCATTGAGATGACCAGCATCTACCGGGACGATATCAAAGGTACCCGGGAGCTGTTCTCCTCCATCCTGGACAACCGTCTGAACAACGCCATGAAATACCTGACCTCGGTCACCCTCATCATGGCAGTCCCCACGGTCATCTCGGGACTGTACGGCATGAACGTCAACGCCGACAGCATGCCCTTTGTCTCCAGCGGCAGTGCCTTCGGCATTGTCTGCGGCATCATCCTGCTGGTGTGCGCGGGGGCGGCCTGGGCGCTGCACCGCAACCACATGCTGTGATTGGCACATGATTATAAAGAACATCCGGCTCCGCCCGGCGGAAAGGCAGACAAAATCCTTTTCCCGGCGGGGCCTTTTGTGTAACAGGGCGGCGCAAAATCCGTCCTTACAGGTAGAAAGGAGGGATCGGTGTGGAGGATCACGCCATTGTGGAACTCTACTTTGCCCGGAATGAGAATGCCATTGCGGAGACGGCGAAAAAATTCGGCGCCTACTGCCGGACCATCGCCTACAACATTCTGGCCAGCCGCCGGGACGCCGAGGAATGTGAGAACGACACCTGGCTGGCGGCCTGGAACAGCATTCCCCCCAACCGCCCGGGACGGCTGGCGCCCTATCTGGGGCGGATCACCCGCAATCTTGCCCTGGACCGCCACGACCACGACACCGCCCAGAAGCGGGGCGGCACCCTGGGCGGGGTATTGCTGGAGCTGGACGAATGCCTGCCCGCTCCCGGCACGGTGGCCGACCATGCGGAGGCCGCCGAGACCGCCCGGCAGATCAGCGCCTTTCTGCGCACTTTGCCGGAGGAGACGCGGGGGATCTTTCTGCGCCGGTACTGGTACTGCGACGCCACGGCGGACATTGCAAAGCGCTACCATGTGAGCGAGAGCAAGGTCCGGGTGACGCTGCACCGGGTGCGGGGCAAACTGAAACACTATCTGGAACAGGAGGGGGTGTGTCTGTGAACGCACGGGATTTGTTTGAAGCCATGGGTATGGTGGACGAGGACCTGGTGGAGGCGGCGGACGCCGACCTTCCCCGCCCGGCCTGGACGCCGGTGAAGATTCTGCGCCGGGCGCTGCCCGCGGCGGCCTGCGTCTGCCTGGCGGGGGCGGCGGTGCTGGCCTGGAGCCGGGGCTACTTTGCCCCCAAGGGCGGAATGTCCATGGACAGCCAGCTGACCACGGGAGCCACTGAGCCCGAAGCTGCCGCCGCCCAGGAACCCGCCCAGAACGCGACCCAGGACGCCGCCCCCTATGACGCCAACGAGGGCGCGGCGGAAAGGAGCACGGCGGCCCTGGGCATTCCCCAGGAAATCGGGGAGAAGATCACCCCCACCTCCGGGGCGGGGAGCAGCGCCGCCTGGATGGCCTATGATGTGAGCGAGCTCCTCCGGGAGGACCCCCTGGACGGACAGCTGCCCGAGACGCTGGCCGTCTACCGGGGGACCCTGGCGGGGCGCTGCCTGAACACCGACGCCATGACCGATACCCTGCAATCCGCCCTGACGGCCCTGGGGTACGACGCCTCCCTGGCGGAGGATGCCCGGCTGACCACCGGCTATGACCAGGAATCCACCCGGGACCCCCAGGCGGTGGCAAAAAGCCTGTATGAAAAGTTCGGCATCGGAAGCGAGCTGGACTACTGGTCGGGCATCGCCCAGCTGACGGTGACGCTGCCCGACGGCGGCATCCTTTCCATCAACAACGAGCTGACCCTGGACATCACCCTGACCGGGGAGGAGACCGGGGCCCTCACCGATGCGCAGGCTGCCGAAGAGGCCGATACCATCCTCAAGGCCAACGCCGGTCTGCTGGATGCCCTGGGGGGCTACGACGCCCTGGGCCTGACCGGAGGCGACTACTCCTACGACGGCAGCAGCCGGCAGCTGTGGGCCGTGCTGTACCGCACCGGGGAGACCCCGTCGGAACAGCTGGCAGGGTACGACCTGGCCCAGGCGAGCTTCCAAGCCGACGGGACGGGCAAACTGCTCATCCTCACCCTGCCCGGGGCCGCCCTGGCGGAGAGCGTGGGGGAGTACCCCCTCATCTCCCGGGAAGAGGCAGCCGCCCTGCTGGCCGACGGCAGCTATCTGAACGCCCAGTATGACGAGTCCGCCCCCGCCGCGGAGGACATTGCCGGGGCGGAGAGCTACCTCTGCTATACCGGCGGCCGGGCCCTCTACTACGTGCCCATGTGGTGCTTTGTCATCGACGAGGGAGAGCGGGAGAACACCGCCGACGGCCTCCACTCCTACCGTCCCTACTACGTGCCTGCCGTCTCCCTGGATACCCTGGGGACACTTCTTGCCGATTGACCGCCCGGTCAACAGGCTGTTTCTGAAAACAACAAACACAGCCGCCCGCCTTTGACGCATCTGCCAAAGGCGGGCGGCTGATTTTGTATATTGTGTCGAAGCCGGGCGGCAGATTATCCCCGGCCGGGGCCGTAGGACACCCCTGCCCGGACGATGAGGTCCGGCTCCCACCGCAGGCCGGGGCGGCGGTCCTTCTGGGCTTCCACCAGAAAGAGCCAGGGGGCCTTGTCGGGGGCGGCCCGCACCAGCTGCACCCGCTTGGGTTCCAGCCCGGCGGCGCACAGGGCGGCAAAGACGGCGGCCATCTGTTCCGGCCGCTGGCAGAGGGCCAGCTTGCCCCCGCTCTGGAGCAGGCGGGCAGCGCAGGCGGCCACGTCGGCGGTGGTGCAGAGGTCGTCGTGGCGGGCGGCGGCCCGGCGGGGGTCGCTGCTGCGGAATCCCCCGGTGAAATAGGGCGGGTTGCAGGCCGCCACGGCGTAGCTGTTTTTCTCGGGGCCGGAGAGGGCGTAGTCCCGCAGGTCGCCCTGCACCGGCAGGATGTGGGCGGCGTCGGGGCTGTTTTCCCCCACCCCGGCAGCGCAGAGGCCGTGGGCGGCGGGGTCGATCTCCAGCGCCAGACAGCGGCCCCGGTGTCCTGCGTCGTGCCAGGCCAGGGAGACGATGCCGCAGCCGCTGCACAGGTCGGCGGCAGCCGCCCCCGGGCGGGGCTGGAGAAACCGGGCCAGCAGCAGGGCGTCGGTGCCGAAGGTCGCCCCTGGCCCGGTGAGGACTTTGGTGCCGTGGTCTAAAATTTCAATGTTGGGCATGGCGGCTCCTTTGAGGGAAATTTTGCAGGCATCAGCCGTTCAGGCAGGCGTCCAGGGCGTCCAGGGCCTGGCGCAGGGCGGCGGCGTCGGGCTGGCCGGGGGCGGAGGACACCCCCGCCGTGCCGAAGGTGGCCGCCGACCCGAAAGCCCCGCCGCACACCCGGGTCACAGCCCCCAGAGGGCCCATGGCCATGGTGATGAGTGGCACCCCGGGCAGGGCGTCCCGGGCTTCGGCGGTGGCGGCCAGCAGCTCGGCGGCGTCGGCGGCGGTGCGGGGCATGACCGCCAGCTTGCAGATATCGGCGCCTTTCTCCGCCATGGCGCAGAGGGCGGAAACCATCTCCGCCCGGGGCGGGGTGGCGTCGAAATCGTGCATGGAGGCCACCACCGCAGCCCCCGCGTGGTGGGCGGTGCGGCAGAGGCCGGGCAGGGCATCCCCGGCGGTGTGCAGCTCCATGTCCAGGAGGTCCGCCCGCCCGGCGGCGCACAGGGCCTCCAGCAGGGCGGCATAGTCGCCGGGGGTACAGGCACGCTCGCCCCCCTCGGCGGCGGTGCGCATGGTGACAAGGAGGGGTAGACGCTTGGGCAGGGCATCCCGCACGGCGCCCACCGCCCGGCAGAGGGCGTCGGTATCGGGCAGGGAGCCGTCCGCCTCCCGCAAAGGGTCCAGGCGCAGCTCGGCCAGGTCGGCGGCGGTGCCGGCCAGGGCTTTTGCCCGGGCGGCGGCCTCCGCCTCATGGGCGGAAAAGATGGGCACGATGATTTTGGGACGCCCCGCACCGATGCGGACCTCCCGGACACTGACAACGGACATGACAGACCCCTCCCCGGTTGGATTGCTTACCTCAAGGATAGCACACCCGCCGCCCAAAGGGCAAGAAAAAGCGGGGCGGCCGCACCCTCCCGGCAAAAGGGAAAGTGTGCGGCCACCCCGCGGGAACTGTGCGGGATATGGTCCTGTGCTTTTTCGGAGGTCAGTAGCCGTAGCTGTCCCGGACGCGGAAGCTGCGCTCCTCGGGGTCGAGGGGGCGCTCCCGGCAGGTGAAGTTCTCGATCATGATCCACCGGCTGGTGGTGCGCAGGTCGTTGACCAGGCGTTCCAGATCGTCAGCCTCCCCCTGGGCTTCCAGCAGGACGCTGCCGTCGGGTTCGTTCTCCACCCAGCCGGTCAGCCCCAGCCGGGAGGCGGTGTAGTAGGCCCGGTAGCGGAACCCTACCCCCTGCACCCGCCCGAAAAAGCGGTACTGACGGCGCTCCATCAGTCGATGGAGGTGACCGTGTAGTCCTTGTCCTCCACGGCCTGTTTCAGGGCGGCGGGGTCAACGGCATCGGCGCACAGCACCTGGGCAATGCCCTCCTCGTGGCTGACCTTCTCCACGCTGACGCCGGGGATTGCCTCCAGCGCCTTCTTGACGGTGGCTTCGCAGTGGGCGCACATCATGCCGGTGATATGAATGGTCTTTTTCATGGAAAGTTCCTCCTTTTGGGAATCAACAGATGTCTGGGATGTGACAGCCTCCGCCGGAGCAGTCTGCACAGGGCAGGCCCCGGTGGGGCAGGCGGCGGGTTCAGGGCGCTGGGGCAGGGGAGCCCGGCGGCGGGGGGCGTGGTCATGGGCGGCGTCCCGGGGCCTGACGGTATTCAGGCGCAGGGCGTTGGTCACCACGCAGACGCTGGACAGGCTCATGGCCGCCGAGGCGATCATGGGGTTGAGCAGGATGTTGAAAGCCGGGTAGAGGGCGCCCGCCGCCAGCGGGATGCAGACGGCGTTGTAGAAGAAGGCCCAGAACAGGTTTTCGTGGATGTTCGTCACCACACGGCGGGACAGGCGGACGGCGGCGGCCACATCGGCCAGGTCGCTGCGCACCAGCACCACGTCGGCGGCGTCCAAAGCCACGTCGGCACCGGCGCCGATGGCAATGCCGGTGTCCGCCCGGGTCAGGGCAGGGGCGTCGTTGATGCCGTCGCCCACCATGGCCACGCGGGCGTTTTTCTGCAGGCGGCGGACCTCCGCCTCCTTGCCCGCGGGCAGGACGCCGGCCACCACCTTGTCGGGGGCCAGGCCCACCTGGGCGGCAATGTGGGCGGCGGCCCCGGCGTTGTCGCCGGTGAGCAGCACCACATCCATGCCCAGAGCGTGCATCTGGGCGATGGCGTCCCGGCTGGTGGACTTGACCACGTCCGCCACCCCGATGACGCCGGCGGCATGGCCGTCCAGCGAGAAGTAGAGGGGCGTGGCGCCCTGGGCGGAGAGCTTCGCCCCCGCCTGGGCCAGGTCGTCGGGCAGGTCGCACTGGGTGCGGATGAAGTCCTCGTTGCCGCCGGCCATGACCTTGCCGGCCACCTTGCCCAGCAGTCCCTTGCCGGGCACTGCCTCAAAGTCGGCGGCGGGGCGGTACTTGACCCCATCGGCGTCGGCCTTTTTCAGGATGGCCCGGGCCAGGGGATGCTCACTGCGGGATTCCAGCCCGGCGGCCAGCCCCAGCAGGAACTTGGCAGGCACCTTGCGGGTGCCCACGATCTCCACCACGTTGGGTTCACCGGTGGTGATGGTGCCGGTCTTGTCCAGCACCACCGTGTCGGTGTAGCCGGTGGTCTCCAGGCTGGCGGCGGTCTTGAAGAGGATGCCGTTCTTGGCGCCCACGCCGCTGCCCACCATGATGGCCACGGGGGTGGCCAGACCCAGGGCGCAGGGGCAGCTGATGACCAGCACCGAGATGGCCCGGGCCAGGGCGAAGGGGAAGGTCTGCCCGGCAATCATCCAGATGACAAAGGTCACCAGGGCGATGCAGATGACGGTGGGCACAAAAATGCCGGAGACTTTGTCCGCCGTCTTGGCCAGGGGGGCCTTGGTGGCGGCAGCGTCCCGCACCAGGCGGATGACCTGGGACAGGGTGGTGTCCTGGCCCACCCGGGTGGCCTTGCAGGCCAGGGCGCCGTTCTGGTTGATGGTGGCGGCGCTGACCGGGTCGCCGGGGTGCTTGTCCACCGGCAGGCTCTCCCCGGTGAGGGCGGCCTCGTTGATGCTGGAGATGCCCTCCAGCACCACGCCGTCCACCGGGATGCTCTCCCCGGGGCGGACGAGGAAGATGTCGTCGGGTTTGACCTCCGTCACCGGCACGGTGACCGGCTTGCCCTCCCGGACGATGCGGGCGGTCTGGGGGGCCAGGCGCATCAGGCTCTTGAGGGCGTCGGTGGTGCGGCCCTTGGAGTAGGCTTCCAGCATCTTGCCCACCGTGATGAGGGTGAGGATCATGGCCGCCGACTCAAAGTAGAGGTCGTGGCGGTATTCCATGACCTGGTCGGCGTTGCCGGAGGCCAGGCCGGTGGAGATCATGACGAGGGCGAAAACGCCGTAGGCCAGAGCGGCCCCGGCGCCCAGAGCCACCAGGGCGTCCATGCCGGGGGCCAGGTTTTTCAGCCCCTTGAAGCCGCTGATGAAGAAGGCACGGTTGATCCAGCAGACGGGCAGGGTCAGTGCCAGCTGGACGAGGGCAAACCACAGGGCGCCGAAGCCGTCCCCTTCCAGGAAGGGGGGCAAAGGCAGGCCGATCATGTGGCCCATGCTGATGTACATGAGGGGCACGAGGAAGCACAGGCTGGTGATGAGGCGGCGGCGCAGGCGGGGCGTCTCGGTATCTTCCAGGGCGGCTTCCTCGGCCGCGGCGTCGTCGGAGGCGGGCTTTGCCCCGTACCCGGCATCCTCCACCGCCTTGCAGATGGCGGCTTCATCGGCAGGGGCGGTGTACTCCACCTGCATGCTGTTGGTCAGCAGGCTCACCGCCACCGCGCTGACACCGGGGACTGCGGCCACGGCCTTTTCCACATGGGCGCTGCAGGCCGCGCAGCTCATGCCGGTGATCTCAAATCGCTGCATTCGGAACTACCTCCTTTATCTTTCGCGGATGGCAGGGGAAAGATCCCCCTGCCGCCGGGGATGGTACAATCGCTATGGTTCGATCTCTTCTGATTAAAACAGCCCTTCCGGCAGAAGAATGTCGGTTTTGGGCACTTTGTCCCAGCAAAAGCCGTCGATGAGCTCGGCGGGGGTGCGGGGAGCCGGGGTGTCGGTCAGGCCGCAGGCATAGGCCAGACGGCCCACCACCTCCTCCGGGGTATAGCGGCTGCGCAGATGCTCCAGGCTCTGGTCCCCGTCCCGCTTGGACAGCCGCCGGCCGTCAGGGGCAAGCAGCAGGGGCAGGTGATAAAATTCCGGGGCTTTTAATCCCAAAATCTCGTACAGCCACAGCTGCCGGGGCGTGCTGGACAAGAGGTCGGCGCCCCGCACCACCTCGGTCACCCCCATGAGGGCGTCATCCACCACCACGGCCAGCTGGTAGGCAAAGCCGCCGTCCGCCCGCCGCACGATGAAGTCCCCGCAGTCGGCGGCCAGATTTTCGGCGTAGGGCCCCAGATGGCCGTCGGTGAAGGAAATGACCCGGTCAGGGACGGTCACCCGCCAGGCGGGGGGACGGATGGCGCTTTTTGCGGCCACCTCCTCCGCCGTCAGGCTGCGGCAAGTGCCGGGATAGACCACCTGCCCGTCGCTGCGGTGGGGGGCGCTGGCCGCGTGGAGTTGGCTGCGGGTGCAGAAGCAGGGATAGGTCAGCCCCAGGGCTTCCAGCTTGTCATAATAGAACTGGTAGAGGGCGGACCGCTCGCTCTGGTAGTAGGGGGCGTGGGGGCCGCCCTGGCTGCCGCCCTCGTCGGCGGAAAGCCCCAGCCAGGCCAGGTCCTCCTCCAACAGGTCGGCAAAGCTGCGGGGACAGCGCATGGCGTCCAGGTCCTCCACCCGCAGCACCACGCTGCCGCCCTTGCTTTTGGCGGACAGCCAGGCCAGCAGACAGCAGCACAGGTTGCCCAGATGCATCCGCCCGCTGGGGCTGGGGGCATACCGCCCCACCACCGCACTCATTCGGTGCGGGCCGTCTGCTCCAGGGTGCAGCGGCCGTCGCCCAACACCCGGATGTGGGCCCGGTAGAAGGCCGCCACCGCCCTGCGCATGGCGTCGGCGTCGGCGCAGGCTGCCGTCTCCACCGCCGAGTGCATGGCCAGCTGGGGCAGGCCGATGTCCACCGTGGGCACCGGCACCGTGTTGGCCTGCAGGTTGCCCAGGGTGCTGCCGCCGGGCACGTCGGCCCGGTTGGCAAAGCGCTGGACAGGCACCTCCGCCATGCGGCAGATCTCCCCGAACACCGCCCCGGAGTAGGCGGTGGTGGAATATTTCTGGGTGGCGTTGTACTTGACCACTACGCCGCCGCCCAGGCGCACCGGGCTGGCGGGGTCGGATTTCTCGGGAAAGTTGGGATGGGTGGCGTGGGCGTTGTCCGCCGACAGGCAGAAGCTGTTGGCCAGCGCCCGGGCCATGCCCTGGCCGCTGTGGGGGATGGCGTCCAGGATGCGGTCGAACAGATCCCGCACAAAGGTGCTCTGGGCGCCCTGGCGGGTGGAGCTGCCCACCTCCTCGTTGTCCAGCATGGCCCACACGGGGGCGCAGGCACTGTCACAGCCGGCGTCGGCATCCAGAAAGCCCATCAGGGTGGACGCCGCGCAGCCCAGGTCGTCGATGCGGGGGGAGAGATAGTATTCCCCGTCAGGCCCCGTGCGCACCGGCTCCTGCAGGGTGGTGAGCAGCAGCTCGCTCTCCACCATGTCCGATTCGGAAAGATTCAGGGCCTCGGCCACCAGGGCCTGGATGGACTTGCAGCCCTCGGGGCCGTAGAGGGGCTGCATATCCACCTGGGCGTTGTAGGTATGGCCGGAGTTGCAGCTGCGGTCAAAGTGGATGCACAGGGAGGGGATCACCGCCACGGGACGGTGGATGTCCACCAGCCGGGTGTCCAGGCCGTCCCCGGTGCGCACCAGCACCCGGCCCGCCACGCCCAGAGGCCGGTCCAGCCAGGTGGGCATGATCATGCCGCCGTAGCCCTCCACCGGCAGGCGCTCGCACCCGGCCACGGTGGACTTGGCGGGTTTCAGCCGCCAGCCCGGGTTGTCCGAGTGGGAGATGGACATCCGCCATCCGCCGATGCCGTGTTCCGGCACCCGCCACGCCGCGATGGAGGACCCGTTGCGGGTGACATAATACCGGCCGCCGGGGGCCAGGTTCCAGTAATCGGATTCTTCCAGCCGGGTATAGCCGGCCTCCTCCAGCCAGCGGGCGGCCTCGGCCACCGCGTGCCAGGGGGTCACGCCTGCCCGCAGAAAGGCGAACAGGCGGTCAAGAGTCTGTGTATCCTGCATAGTGAAGCAAAACCTTCCTTCTCAAAGCTGACCGGGCCGGGGAAAGGGCGGGCACCGGCCCGGCGTCCCCGGGACTTCCGGGAAATTTCTGATATTCTCTATTGTACCCGAATCCGCGGGCGGGGGCAACCGTGCCCCGGCGGGGCAAAACCGGCGCCGCCAAAGGCAAAAGGACGCTGCCACGGCAAAAGCCGTGTCCCGGCGGTCCCGGAGCGCCCGGGAAAAATTTGAGACGGATTTTTTGGCAAAGCTGCCCGGGAGGGCTTGCATCCCGGATGTGAATCCACTATATTGGATGCGGGTCATTTTGACAAGTACGCACTTTTTGGATACCGCCCCTTCGGCGGGAAAGGAGAACCCTATGAGACCGAATCCCGACTGTGACTGCCGCTATGCCGACGTGGGCTGCGACAAGATGGAATGGGTGATGGACAAGATCAGCGGCAAGTGGAAGATGCGCATCCTGTTCATGGTGGGCGCCCACGGCACCTTGCGCTACGGGGAGCTGCGGCGGCTGCTGGGGGACATCACCCACAAGATGCTCAGCGCCCAGCTCAAGGAACTGGCCGCCGACGGGCTGATCGCCCGGCATGACTATGCCGAGGTGCCGCCCCGGGTGGATTACTCCCTCACCGAGCACGGACAGGCGCTGATGCCGGTGTTCGACGCCATCCAGAACTATATCCGCCGCTACGGCTGCACCTGCCCGGACCCCTGTAACGACTGCAAGGGGTGCGGGGATGATACCGAATTGTAACCGGCCTTCCGTGTATGGCAGAGCCCCCGGCGGGTGAATACTATGAGAGAAAGCACAACCGCGCAAAATTCCGGCGCGGCATACAGAAAGGAAGAACCGATATGCGTATGGTAAAACTGACGGCACTGGCCGGGGCGGCAGCCCTTTGCCTGAGCCTGCTGACGGCCTGCAATGAGGATGCATCCTCCATGATGCCCTCCCCCAGCCCCATGCCCCCGGCCACCACCGAGGACGCCGCCACCCCCGAGACCCCGGCCACCCCGGCGGCCACCCCGGAGACCGACATGGGCTACACGGCGTCGGGGCTGACCCGGGTGCTGGACGGCTTTGTAGCCTATGAGTCGGGCACGGCGGGGGGCAGCCTGAAAGCGGCCATGGCGGCGGCGGATGTGGTGCGCTACACCGCCCAGTACGGCAAGGGCCACGCGGAGGAGATCCGCACCGACGCCGAGGCCTGGAAAAACGGCCTGGACGCCGACAAGAAAGCCCTGCTGGATGAAAACTGGCCGGACATCTGCTACACGGCCAAGAGCATCACCGCCGACCCCGAAAAGACTAAGGATATGCTGGCGGACGCGGGGGTGAACGCGGACTTTGCAGGGGTGGACCTGGAGACGGCCTCCGCCTGCGTGGACACCCTCAACGAGGTGTTCGGCAGCGTGCAGCAATAAGGGCATCCGGCGGCAAAAGGCAAAACAAAGCGGGGCTCCCCACCGGGGAGCCCCGCTTTTCTGTGTAAGCGCGAGATGCGGAAATGGTACGATCAGTTGCCTTCGGTCTCGGAGGGATCCAGCTTGCCCTGCTTGTCCCAGACGGAGTAGAGGACAAAGCAGACCACGAAGGAGACCACCATGGCGATGACGGTGCCGATGCAGGCGTTGAAGAAGTTGCCCATGCCGTCGCCGCCGATGTAGGCAGGCAGGACCAGCAGTCCGGGAGAGCCGGAAGCGTAGCGGCCAACGCCGGTGATGCCCAGGTAGAGGCCGCCCACGCCGCCGCCGACCATGGCAGCGATGAGGGGGTAGATGAACTTGAGGTTGACGCCGTAGAGGACGGGCTCGGTGATGCCCAGGACACCGGTCAGACCGGCGGAAGCAGCCAGCTGCTTGGTGGTCTTGTTGCGGGTGCGCAGGGCAACGGCCAGGCCGGCAGCGCCCTGGGCCACGTTGGAGGTGAGCATGCCGGGGCCGACGACGGTGTCAAAGCCGGTGGTAGCAAGGTTGTTGGTGCCGATGGGGATGAGGCCGTAGTGGGTGCCGGTCATGACCAGCAGCGGGTTGAAGATGCCCACCAGGGTGGGAACCAGCCAGCCGGCGGTGGCGGTCAGCCAGCTGAAGAAGGCGGCGATCAGGTCGCCGATCCAGGTGCCGATGGGGCCCAGGACGATGACGGTGACGGTGCCGGCCACCAGGATGCTGGCCAGAGGCACCGAGAAGAACTTGATGGCCTGGGGGGAGATCTTCTGGACGAAGTGCTCCACAACGGACATGAACCAGACGCCCAGCAGGATGGGCACCACCGAGGAGCTGTAGCTGGCCTGGGTGACGGGCAGGCCGAACAGCGAGACAGCCTCCTCACCGCTCATCAGGGTGATGAAAGCGGGGTAGACCAGGATGCCGCCCAGGGCCATGGCCACGTACTGGTTGCACTTGAAGTTCTTGGCGGCGGAAGCGCCCAGCAGGATGGGCAGGAAGTAGAAGGCGGAATCCGCAAAGGCGTTGAGGATGGTGTAGGTCTGGGTGGTGTTGTCCAGCCAGCCCAGGGTGACGAAGAGGGCCATGAAAGCCTTGAGCAGACCGGCGCCGGTGATGGCGGGGATGATGGGCTGGAACAGGCTGGCAACGAACTCCAGCACACGGCTCAGGGGAGAACGGGTGTCCTCCTTGGCGGCCTTGGGGTCCTCCACGGCCGCGGCGGACTCAAAGCCGCCCAGGGCCACGACCTCCTGGTAGACGGCGGGGACGTCGGGCCCGATGACCACCTGGTACTGACCGCCGGCGTTGATGACCGACAGGACGCCCTGGGTCTTTTTCAGCACGTCGGTCTGGGCCTTGCTCTCATCCTTGAGGGTGAAGCGCAGACGGGTGGCGCAGTGGACCACCTTGTCCACGTTCTCCTTGCCGCCCACGTTGGCAAGGATGGTGGATGCCAGTTGTTTGAAATCCATAGAAATCCTCCTTTTTATCCAAATCGGTGGGACGGTCAGTCCAGATCCTCGCCGTTGGTTTCAATGACCTTCTTGTACCAGTAGTAGCTGTCCTTTTTGCTGCGGGCCAGGGTACCGGTGCCGTCGTTCTGCTTGTCCACGTAGATCATGCCGTAGCGCTTCTTCATCTCGCCGGTGGAGGCGCTCACCAGGTCGATGCAGCCCCAGCAGGTATAGCCCATGAGGGGAATGCCGTCCAGGTTGACTGCCTCCAGCATGGCCTTGATATGCTCGCGCATGTAGTCGATGCGGTAGGGGTCGTGGATGGACCCGTCCGCCTCCACCGTATCCGCCGCGCCCAGGCCGTTCTCCACAATGAACAGCGGCTTGCCGTAGCGGTCGTACAGGGTGTTCAGGGTCAGACGCAGGCCCTGGGGGTCGATCTGCCAGCCCCACTCGCTGGATTTCAGGTAGGGGTTGACCACCGCCTTGACCACCGCATTGCCCCGGGCCTTGTTTTTCAGCACCTCGGGGTCGGCGGAGATGCACCGGCTGGAATAGTAGCTGAAGCTCACAAAATCCACCGTGCCCTTGGCCAGGGTCTCCTCGTCGTCGGGCCGGGTGTCCAGCACCACGCCCGCCTGCTCCATCCGCTTTTTGGCCCAGACGGGGTAGGCGCCCCGCACCTGGACGTCGATGAAGAAGTAGTTGTCCCGGTCGCACTCCATGGCTTTGTAGACGTCGGCGGGGGCGCAGGTGTAGGGATAGTACTGCCCCGCGGCCAGCATGCAGCCCACCATGCAGCCGGGCATCAGCTCATGGGCCAGCTGCACCGCCCTGGCGCTGGCGATGAGCTCGTGGTGGGCGGCCTGGTACTGGACCTGGAGGACATTCTCCCCCTCCTCAAAGACGAGGCCCGCCCCCATGAAGGGCATGTGCAGCAGCATGTTGATCTCGTTGAAGGTCAGCCAGTACTTGACCAGCCCGCCGAAATTCTCGAACAGAACCCGGCAGTATTTCAGGAAGGCGTCCACCATGCGGCGGTCCTTCCAGCCGCCGTACTTCTTGATGAGGGCGATGGGGGTGTCGAAGTGGCAGATGGTCACCAGCGGCTCGATGCCGTACTTGTGGCACTCCTCGAACAGGCTGCGGTAGAAAGCGATGCCCGCCGCGTTGGGGGTGTCGTCGTCGCCGTTGGGGAGGATGCGGGTCCAGGCGATGGACAGGCGGTAGCACTTGAAGCCCATGCCCGCCATCAGGGCGATGTCCTCCTTGTAATGGTGGTACATGTCGATGGCCTCGTGGGCGGGGTAGGTGTGGGCGTCGTCGCACTCCAGCATCTTCATCTCGCCCCGGGCAACCTTCATGCGGTCGGGCCCGAAGGGCACCACGTCCACACTGGACAGGCCCCGGCCGTCCGCATTGTAGGCGCCCTCGCACTGGTTGGCAGCGGTGGCGCCGCCCCACAGAAATCCATCCGGCATTCTCATGGCAGTCCCTCACTTTCGGAAGTTGGTCATATTATCCAAAATTACGTATGACGTTCATTATTTATAGCATAAAATACAAAAAGCAAAAAGAAAAGGTTTTTGTAAAAAACAGAAACTCCTATTTCAGAAAACCGCATTCCCGCCCCTTTGTCTGAAACATAACAGTCAGCCGGACAAAAAAGAAGCTCCGTATTTGTGAGGATTGCACAAAGGCCGGGACCGGGTTTGACGGCCCGGCTGGGGTGGGGATATAATAGGACACAGCAGCCGTCCCCGGGGGCAACCGCCGGAAAAAGGACGGCAAAACCCGATTTTTCACAATTTTCACAGGGAAGGAAACGACAGACCATGGACCTGAACTGCCGCATGCAGCGCCATACCGGCCTGACCCAGACCGAGCGGCATCTGCGGGATTACATCCTGCAAAATCCCGAGCGGATGGCGCGGATGAATGTGCGGGAACTGGCGCAGGCCAGCTTTACCAGCCCTTCGGCGGTGATCCGCTTCTGCCAGAAATTCGGCTACAAGGGGCTCAAGGACTTCAAGGCGGACCTGCTCTGCGGGTCGGAGGAGCAGGGCGCGGGGGAACTGCCGGACAGCAACTATCCCTTTGGGGCGGACACCCCCTTTGCCGCCGTCACCGACGCGGTGCTGCGCCTGGAACAGGAAAGCCTGCGCCGGCTGCGCACCTCCCTGGACAGCGGGGAGGTGGAGCGGGCGGTGAACATGCTGCTGCGGGCGGACTGCGTGGACCTGTGCGCCATCGGCACCAGCGGCCATATGAGCGAGGATTTTGCCTTCCGCATGATGAAGTTCGGACGCCGGGTGAACATCGTCTCCGCCCGCATGGAGCTGAGCTACGCCTCCCAGCAGATGGACAGCCGCCACTGCCTGCTCATCGTCTCCTACTCCGGCTCCAACGAGCAGGTGCGCCTTTCCCTGCGCACCGCCCGGGAACAGGGGGTGCCGGTGATCGCGGTGACCGCCCGGCCCGACAGTTTCGCGGGCATGCAGGCCGACTGCGTGCTGGCCCTGCCGCCCCTGGAATCCAACGACGACAAGATCTCCACCTTTGCCTCCGCCGTGGCGGAAAAGGCGGTGCTGGATGTGTTGTTCGCCCACATTTTCCAGCAGAACTACGACGAGAATGTGGCCTTTGTCCGCAACGACGCCCAGCGCCTGGAAAAGGTGCGGGTCCAGCCGTGAAAAAGTTGTAAAAAAAGAAACGTCGGGAACCCACCCGTCATGCGCCGCACCGGAGATAACCGGTGCGGTAATTTTTATTACCTGTAAAATTCTTCCTGCCTCCTTGTGCTTTTGTGCGCTGCATGATAGCATAGAACAACCAGGCCAATGATCAAGCCGGATGCCTGAAAATGACAATACATCGTAAAAGAAATGAGACTCTTTTGCAAAAGCATGGCAGATCCTTCCCCCCGGCAGAAGACTTGAAATATGGATATTTGTTGAGGAGGAATAGGAATGAAATCTCGGATCCGTCAGCTGGTGAGCATGGTCTGCTAGCTGGCGCTGTGTGCAGCCCTGGTGCCCGCCGCCGTTTTGCGGAGGCCCCGGAGGACGCCCCGGCCGTGACCCCGGCGGTGGCACAGATCGGCGACACCACCTACCCGGGCCTGCAGCGGGCGGTGAACGCAGCGCAGGCAGGCGCCACCATCACCCTGCTGAGCGACATCCATGAAACCGTCTTTATTCCCAAGGATGCGCGGATCACGCTGGACCTGAACGGCAAGACGGTCTCCACCGAGGAAGCCCCGGTCCTGGTGGTGGAAGGGGGCAGCCTGACCGTCCGCGACAGCAGCGCCGAAAACTTCCACCCCAACAAGAATGCCGACGGCACCTACTCGGTCCACACCCATCAGTTCGGACCCTGGGTCACCACCGTGGAGCCCGGACCGTCCACGCAGGGCAAACAGGTGCAGACCTGCAGCGTCTGCGGCTATGAGATGGCAAAGACCCTGCCGCCCACCGGCAACAGCGGGCAGCCCCAAAAGGACCCGGCCAAGCCCACTCCTGCCCCGGCCAAACCCACTCAGCCTGCTCCGGCTGCCACCCCGGCGCCCGCCGCTACCCCCAGCGCGCTCGCCGCAGCCGGCAAGGCGGCAGTCACCGTGCCCCAGACCAGCGACGATATGCCTCTGGGCCTGCTGGGCGGCATCGCCGCGGCTGCTGCTGCCGCCGTGGCTTTGCTGATCCTGCGCAAGCGCCGCGGCGTCTGACCGGCAGGACTTCCACAAAACAAGAAACCCTTTGCCGCGGGATGCTGCGGCAGGCCAAGGGGCCGCCCTCCGGGGCGGCCCCTTGTTTTGGGGCGGGGCGCTTGCGCCGCCCCGCCCGCCCCGCTTATAATAGGAATCACAAAGGAACAAGGAGGGGGCAGCTGTGGGCATCATCTTTCTGGACGTGGACGGAGTGCTGTGCACGCCCCGGAGCTTTGCCCTCAGCCGCCTGCTCCGCCGTCCCCTGGACCGCCAGCTCTTTGACCCGGGGGCGCTGTTCTGGCTGAGGCGGCTGGTGAAGGAGACCGGGGCCGGGGTGGTGCTGTCCTCCTCCTGGCGGGAGGAGCTGTACCTGGACGAGCCGGTCTGCCGGGCGGCGGTGGAAAACCTCTGCCGCGCCCTGGAAACAAACGCCACTCCCATCACCGACACCACCCCTCTGCTGCCCGCCGACAAGGGGGAGGAAATCGCCGCCTGGCTGGCCGCCCACCCCTGCGAAAGCTACGCGGTGCTGGACGACCGGGACTGCTTTGCCGGGGCCCCGGCGGTACGGGCACACTGGGTGGCGGTGGACCCCGCCCGGGGCCTGCGATACAGAAACTACCTTGCGGCGCGGCAGCTGCTGCGCCCCATTTCCCGCTGAAGGAGGGGCTGTCCGCCCATGTCACAGATCATCCAACTGACCGATTTGTCCGCCCCCGAGCTGGACGTCTATGCCCGGCTCACCGACACCCAGCTGCGCAGCCGGGCCGAGCCGGAGAAGGGCATCTTCATTGCCGAGAGCCCCAAGGTCATCACCACGGCGCTGAATGCGGGGTATACCCCTCTCTCCTTCCTGATGGAGGCCCGCCACATCACGGGGGATGCCGCGCCCCTGCTGGCCCGCTGCCCCGACGCTCCCGTCTATACCGGCAGCCGGGACCTGCTGCGCCAGCTCACCGGCTTTGCCCTGACCCGCGGGGTGCTGTGCGCCATGCACCGCCCTGCCCTGCCCGCCGTGGAGGAGGTCTGCGTCGGGGCCCGGCGCATCGCCGTGCTGGAGGGGGTGGTGGACTCCACCAACATCGGGGCCATCTTCCGGTCGGCGGCGGCTCTGGGCATCGACGGGGTGCTCCTCACCCCCCACCTGCTGCGACCCTCTCTGCCGCCGGGCCATCCGGGTGAGCATGGGCACCGTCTTTCAGATGCCCTGGACCTATATCGGGGACGACCCCGCCCAGTGGCCCCACCCCGGCCTGGACCGGCTGAAGGCTATGGGCTTTGCCACCGCGGCCATGGCCCTCACCGACCAGTCGGTGAGCCTGCGGGACCCGGCCCTGGCCGCCGAGGAAAAGCTGGCTATCGTCCTGGGCACCGAGGGGGACGGCCTGGCAGACCATACGGTGGCGGAGTGCGACTACACCGTGCGCATCCCCATGGCCCACGGGGTGGATTCCCTCAACGTGGCGGCGGCCGGGGCGGTGGCCTTCTGGCAGCTGGCCGCGCCCCAGTGAATACAGGAGGCGGTTTTCCATGCTCATCCAGGAACAGCTCAAACAGCAGGCGGGCTTCTCCGACGTGGAGCGCAGCATCGCTGACTTCATCCTGGCCCAGGGGGCGGGGCTCAAGCAGCTCAGCGCCCGGCAGATCGCGGCGGAGGCCTATGTCTCCCCCGCGTCGGTGGTGCGTCTTTGCCAGAAACTGGGCTACGACGGCTACAATGCCTTCCGGGACGCCTGGCTGGCGGAACAGGAATACCTGTCCAGCCGGTTCCAGGACCTGGACGCCAACCATCCCTTCACCCCCGGCGACCCCATCACCGTCATTGCCCGCAAGCTGGGTGCCCTCTACCAGGAGACCATCGACGACACCCTGGCCCTGCTGGACGGCGACGCCCTGGTCAAGGCGGTGAACTACTGCCGCCGTGCCCGGAACATCTATGTCTGCGCCGGCGGCGCCCAGATCTCCCTGGCCGACTCCTTTGCCGAAAAGATGGCCAAGATCGGCAAGCCGGTGGTGCTGTCCCCGCGCAGCGACCTCATGTACTTCCACGCCTGCAACTGTGAGCTGAAGGACTGCTTCATCGTGCTGTCCTACTCGGGGGAGACGCCCCAGACCCTGCGGGTGGCCCGCAAGCTGAAACAGCGCCGGGTCAACACCATCGCGGTGACCTCCTACGGCAGCAACACCCTGGCGTCCCTGTTCGACTGCGTCCTCTGCGTCTCCACCCGGGAACGGCTGGTGAACAATATGGGGACTTTCAGCGCCCACCTCACCGCCCTGTTCGTGCTGGACGTGCTGTATGCCGGGGTGCTCAGCCAGAACTACGACGCCGTGGCCGCCGACCGGGTGCACAACGTCCGGGAGTTCGAGGTCTACCGCCACAGCGACAACCCCCTGCTGCGGGAGGACTGACCCTCCCCCTTCCTTTTTTGAAACGATTCCCCACAGGCGGGCACGCCGCCGCAGCAATGCGGCTGTGCCCGCCTGTTTTTTTGCCCTTTGGCAGATTGCACCAACCCGTCCGGCAAAATTCTGACAGCCTGCCATGGGTTTTGGCCGGGTGTTTCACAAAGCCCGGCCCAGACACCAAAAATGTTGCAACACTGTTGAAACAAAACGGCGAACCATTGTCTTTTGCCCTTCCCCGCGCTAGACTGAGATCACAGAAAACAAATCGATTTGCAGCGAAAAAAGTCCCCGCGACGGCGGGGCGCAAGGGAAACTGGATGTTCCAAATATTGTGAAACGGAAAAGGAGAAAGTCATGGATTACGGCAAGCTGGCCGCCGAAGTCATCCGACTGGTTGGCGGAAAAGAAAACATCAACGACGTGGGTCACTGTGCAACGCGGCTGCGCTTTTCCCTCAAGGACGCGGGCCTGGCAAAGACCGACGAGCTCAAGGCCACCGACGGGGTCATCGGGGTGGTGAACAAGGGCGGACAGTATCAGGTCATCATCGGTAACGAGGTCAACGAGGTCTACGCCCAGGTCACCTCCCAGCTGGGGGTGGAAGCCACCCCCCAGGAGCCGGACTGTGACGACGACGCGGCCCCCGAGGAAAAGAAAAGCCCTGTGGCCAAGGTGCTGGATGTGATTGCAGGCAGCTTCTTCCCCATCATCCCCGCCCTGGTGGGCGCCGGTATGGTCAAGGCCCTGCTCTCCCTGCTGACCGCCTTCCAGCTGGTGGATGCCTCCACCGAGACCTACCAGATCATCAACCTCATCGCCGACGCCGCCTACTACTTCATGCCGGTGCTGCTGGCCGTCTCCTCCGCCAAGAAGTTCCGGGTCAATGAGTACCTGGCCGCTACCGTGGGCTGCATCTTCGTCAGCCCCTCCCTGGCCGCCCTCTTCTCCGCCGCTGGCGAGGCAGGTTCCACCGTCCACTTCCTGGGCATCCCGGTCACCCAGGCCACCTACTCCAACTCGGTGGTGCCCATCCTGCTCACCATCTGGCTCATGAGCTATGTGGAGCCCTTCTTCAACCGCATCATCCCCAAGGCGGTGCGCACCATCTTTGCTCCCATGTTCACCCTGCTCATTGTTGCCCCCATCGGCCTCATCGTCCTGGGCCCCCTGGGCACCTGGCTGGGCGATCTGCTGGGCGCCTTCGTCACCCTCCTCAACAACTACGCCAGCTGGCTGGTTCCCACCCTGGTGGGTGCCTTCACCCCGCTCATGGTCATGTGCGGCATGCACTACGGCCTCATCCCTGTGGGCATTAACATGCTGGCCACCACCGGCACCGACATCGTCGCCGGCCCCGGCATGCTGGTCTCCAACATCGCCCAGGGCGGTGCCTCCCTGGCTGTGGCCCTGCGCGCCAAAAAGCAGAACATCAAGTCCCTGGCCACCTCCTGCGGCATCTCGGCCATCTGCGGCATCACCGAGCCCGCCATGTACGGCATCAGCCTCCGCTTCAAGCGGCCTCTGATCGCTGCCATGATCGGCGGCGCGGTGGGCGGATTCTTCATGGGCATCTTCCAGGTCTGGCGCTTCGCCCAGGTGGCGCCCAGCATCTTCGCCCTGCCCAGCTACATCGGCCCCGACGGCCTGCGCAACATGTACTTTGCCGCCATCGGCTGCCTGATCTCCTTCGTCATCTCCTTCGCCGTGTCCTACGTGCTGGGTGTGGATGAGAACAAGTGATCCTCTCCCTGTAAAAGAAAAGGAGGCTGCCATGCCTTTCCCCAAAGATTTCCTCTGGGGCGGCGCTACCGCCGCCAACCAGATCGAGGGCGCCTACCGCGAGGGCGGCAAGGGCCTGAGCACCGCCGATGTCATGACGGTGGGCGGCCCCGGCGTCAAGCGCCGCAAGACCATCCCCCTGGAGCCGGATACCTACTATCCCAGCCATGCGGCCATCGACCACTACCACCGCTACAAGGAGGACATCGAGCTCTTTGCGGGCATGGGCTGGAACTGCTACCGGCTGTCCATCAGCTGGCCCCGCATCTTCCCCCATGGGGACGAGTCGGAGCCCAACCCCCAGGGCCTGGCCTTCTACGACGCCCTCATCGACGATATCGTGGCCCACGGCATGCAGCCGCTGGTGACCATCTCCCACTTTGAGACCCCCCTGGCCCTGCAGAAATACGGCTTCTGGGAAAACCGGCAGCTGGTGGACTTCTACACCCGCTATGCCGAGGTGCTCTTCCGCCACTTCAAGGGGCGGGTGAAGCTGTGGCTGACCTTCAACGAGATCAACTGCATGTCCACCCAGCCCTGGGTCAGCGCGGGCATCGACTCGGAGGACGAGCAGGTCCGCATGACGGCGGCCTACCACCAGTTCCTGGCCAGCGCCAAGGCCGTCCGCCTGGCCCATGCCATCGACCCCGAAAACCGGGTGGGCATGATGTACGCGGGGCACTTCGCCTACCCCAACAGCTGCGACCCGGACGACGTCATCGGCACCATGGACTTCATGCACAAGATGATGTTCTACTGCGACGTCCAGTGCCGGGGATACTATCCCGCCTACAAACTGCGGGAGATGGAGCGCCAGGGCGTCACCCTGCCCCGCCAGCCCGGGGACGAGGAGATCCTGCGCAGCGGCACGGTGGACTTTGTGTCCTACAGCTATTACCTCACCCATGTCACCGGCAAAAAGACCAAAGGCATCCTCAAGGGGCTCAACGGCCTGGACACCGGCTACAAAAACCCCTACATCCCCAAGAGCGACTGGGGCTGGGGCATCGACCCCCAGGGACTGCGCTACTCCCTCAACTACCTCTACGACCGCTACCAGCTGCCCGTCATGGTGGTGGAGAACGGTCTGGGCGCCCAGGACAGGGTGGAGGCGGACGGTTCCATCCACGACCCCTACCGCATCGACTACCTCCGGGCCCACATCGCCGAGATGAAAAAGGCGGTGGAGCTGGACGGCGTCCCCGTCATGGGCTACACCGCCTGGGGACCCATCGACCTCATCGCCCTGAGCACCGGCCAGATGAGCAAGCGCTACGGCTTCATCTACGTGGACATGGACGAAAACGGCGCCGGCACCCTGCGGCGCATCAAAAAAGACAGCTACTATTGGTATAAAAAGGTCATCGCCTCCAACGGCGAGGACCTGGACTGAATCGGAAAGGAGAACCCGCAACCATGTTTGTCTATCTTCCCAGCTGCAATTTTACCGCCACCTGCCCCCAGGCCAGCAAGTGGATGAAGGACTATCTGGCCCAGAAGCCGGATGTGAAGGTGGCCGGCTGCTGCCGTCCCACCCAGAAGACCCTCACCGCCGACGATACGGTGCTGTCCATCTGCCTGACCTGCTCGGCCATCACCCATGAGGTCTCCCCCCAGGCCGGGGAGGAGAGCCTGTGGGAGTACCTGCTCACCGACGAGAGCTTCCCCTGGCCGGACTACCACGGGGAGGAGATGGTCATTCAGGACTGCTGGCGCGCCCGCAACAAGCCCGCCATGCAGCACGCCGTGCGGGAGTGCATGAAGCGGATGAACATCGTCCCCATCGAACTTGAGGAAAACTTTGAAAAGACCCGCTTTGACGGCGTCTGGCTGTACAATCCGGTGGCCCAGAAAAACCTGGACATCGCCCCCAAATATTTCAACCACATCCGGGACAACGATGTGGAGCTGATCCCTCCCGAGGAGCAGAAAGCCCGCATGGTGGAGTGGGCCAAACAGTACGGCGACCGCCGTGTGGTGACCTACTGCACCGCCTGCCTGAAAGGCACCCTGCTGGGCGGCGCCAAGGGCGTCCACCTCATGCAGCTCATGACCCGGACCCTGTAAGATTGACCAGAAAAAATCCCCGCCCCCGGCAGAACAAACCGGTGAGGCGGGGATTTCTGTGTGTATGGGCAGGCGGCGAAACCTCAGGCAGCGGCCTTGTCCCGCTCCAGGGCGGAGAGTTCCGGCATGACGGTCAGGCGCATGGTAATGTAGCAGGCCAGTCCGCCGATGACGTTGGAGATGGGCTCGGCCAGAAAGACTCCGTTGACCCCCAGCCCGGCCACGTGGGGCAGAATCAGGGTCAGGGGCACCACGATGACGGCCTTGCGCAGCAGGGAAAAGAAGATGGCCATTTTTGCCTTGCCCAGGGACTTGAAGACGCTCTGTCCCGTGAACTGGAAGGCCATCATGACAAAGCCGAAGAAGTAGATGTGCAGGGAGGGTACGGCGGCCTCCAGCAGGGCGGGGTCCTGGTTGAAGATGCGGATGAACAGGGTGGGAAAGGCGGAAATCAGCCCCCAGATGAGGAGGGTATAGCCGAAGCCCAGCTGGGTCATGAAGCGGATGGCCTGCCGCACCCGGGTGATGCTGCGGGCGCCGTAGTTGTAGCTGATGATGGGGGAGGTGCCGTCGGTGAGGGCCATAACGGGGGTCTGGGCGATCTGGCGCACCGAGTTGATGACGGTCATGACGCTGACATAGATGTCCCCGCCGAAGGTCTGCAAAGTGGAGTTGCAGGCCACCTGGACCAGGCTGTCGGTGAAAGACATGACAAAGCTGGAGGTGCCCAGGGCCACAATGCGGCCGATGCAGGCAAAATCGGGGCGGAAGCCCTTCCATTCCAGGGTCAGCTCCGCCTGGGGCCCGGTGAGAAAGCGCACCACCCACACGGCGGACAGAAACTGGGAAAATACGGTGGCGATGGCGGCGCCCCGCACCCCCATGCCCAGCAGGAAGATGAGGACCGGGTCCAGCAGGATGTTGACGGCGGCGCCCAGCAGTACGGTGAGCATGCCGATCTTGGCAAAGCCCTGGCTGTTGATGTAGGGGTTGAGGCCCAGGGAAGTCATGACAAAGACGGTACCCAGCAGATAGATGATGAGGTAGGCGGCGGCGTAGGGGTAGGTGTCGTCGCTGGCGCCCAGCAGGTAGAGGATGGGGCGGTGAAAGGCGATGCCCGCCACCGTCAGCACAGCGCCGCAGGCCAGCAGCATGAACCAGGCGTTGGCCATGATGCGGCGGGCCTTGGGCAGGTCCTTCTCCCCACGGGCGATGGAGCACAGGGGCGCGCCGCCCACCCCGAACAGGTTGGCAAAGGCGGTGACCAGCGTCACCACCGGAAAGCAGACCCCCAACCCGGCCAGGGCCAGGGCGCCCTCCCCGGGCAGCTTGCCGATGTAGATGCGGTCGACGATGTTGTACAGAAGGTTGAGCACCTGGGCCACCAGCATGGGGGCGGCCACGGCAAGGACGTTCTGCCGGACGCTGCCGGTGGAAAAATCCACCTGGCTGGAAGAGGTTCCCGGGGTGTGCTTTGACAACATGGACTGGGCATCTCCTTACGCTATGATTATTTTTTGAAAGTAAAATCCCGAAAGTGTATTTTTTATCATAGCATAATCGGGAAAAAGAGTTAAGTATTTTTTTGCTCCCGCAAGGAAAAGACAAAAATGCCCGCAGGCCGCTGCTTTTTGCGGCCTGCGGGAAAAAACAAGGAAAAAGGAAGCTTACAGAAAGGCGGTCTGCTGTTCGGGGTCGATGAAGCCCTCGCCGTAGACCTCGCTGGTGTCCGAGATCATGACCATGCAGCTGGGGTCGATGCGGTAGGCGGCGGTGCGGATGGTGTAGACCTGGGGCCGGGCGCAGACGCACAGCAGCATCTGGCGCTCGGTTCCGGTGTAGGTGCCCAGGGCCCGCAGCATGGTGGAGCCGCGGTCGGCATCCCGGGCGATGCAGTCGGCGATCTCCTGGCCCTTGGTGGTGATGATGGTCAGCATCTTGCTGGAACTGCTGCCGTACATGACCTTGTCGATGACCAGGGAGGTAGCCGCCGTGGTGATGAGGCCGTAGAGCACCGCGTCCACCGACCCGAACACCGGCCAGCTCAGCAGGATGATGAAGAGGTCGATGAGCCCGGTCACCGCCCCCACCGACAGATGGGGCCGCAGCATCTTGATGGACATGGTGAGAAAGTCGGTGCCGCCGCTGGAGGTGCCCCGCATGTACATCAGCGCCAGGGAGACGCCCAGGGTGATGCCGGAGAACACCGCCGCCAGAAGCGGGTTGCCGCCGTAGCCGGGAATGCGGGTAAAGACCACGTCCTGGAAGAAGGTGCACCACAGCATGGTGATGAGGGTCTTGCCGAGAAAGCTCCGGCCCAGGAATTTCAGGCTCAGCAGGATCAGGGGCACGTTGAGCACCAGGGTGGTGATGCCGATGGGCAGATTCCACAGATGGTTGCCGATCAGGGCCAGGCCGGACAAACCGCCCGGGGCGAAGTCGGCGTTCTGGGCAAAGTAGCAGATGGAGACGGCATACAGAAGGCCCGCTGCAATGTTGTACAGCTGGTCGATGAGCAGGGGACGGAACTTTTTCATAGGCAAAACTCCTTGTTCGGATGGGGTTCGCCCGATGCGGGCGGAAAGTACGGCAGGCCGCCCGATTCCCGGCGGCAAAAAGGCGCCCCGCACACCGCGGACGCCCGATCTTCTTTTCCTATTGTAACACTGTGAATAGGGGTTTGAACAGCCCCCCGGCAAAAAATCCTGCCCCGGGCCTGGGCGGGCGGGGCTCTGCCGTGTATAATAAAAGGAGTGAAAAATGACCCGGCAGCTTCACGAAGCGGAAAGGCGGCAAAGATGAAAAAGATTCTGGTTACAGGGGCGGGCGGCTTTGTGGGGACCCGCATTCTTGCGCAGCTGGGGGACCGGTATGAGATGGCGGCCTTTCCCCGGGGCATGCTGGCATCGGCAGACCGGGGGCAGGTACTGGCCGCCGTGCGGGCGGCGGCGCCGGAGGTCATTCTGCACACGGCGGCGGTGTCCGACACGGGGTACAGCGAGGCCCACCCCGACCAGTCCTATCGCGCCAACGTGGAGCTGACCCTCTGGATGGCCGAGGCCGCCCGGGAGGTGGGGGCAAAACTGGTCTGCTTCAGCTCCGACCAGGTCTATGCGGGCCTGCCGGGCAAGGGGCCTTTTGGGGAGGAGGACGTCCGCACCCCGGCCAACGTCTACGGCCGCCACAAGCGGGAGGCGGAACAGCGGGGGCTGGAGATCCTGCCCGACGCCGTCTTTCTCCGGGCTACCTGGATGTATGACCTGCCCGGCTACGGCCTGCCCATCCGGCCGAATCTTCCCCTCAACCTGCTGCGGGCGGCGCTGCGGGGGGAGGAGGCGGTCTTTTCCCCCACGGATTACCGGGGCGTCACCTATGTGCGCCAGGCGGTGGAAAACCTCATCCCCGCCATGGCCCTGCCCGGCGGATGCTACAACTTCGGCAGTGAGAACCCCCTGGACATGGATGCCACCGCCCGGGCGTTCTGCGCGGCCATGGGCATCGCTCCCCGCCTGACGCCCGGCGACCGGGTGCGCAGCCTGGCTATGGACTGCGGCAAGGCCCGGCGGGCGGGCATCGTCTTTGACGACACGGCGGCAGGCATCCGCCGCTGCCTGGCCGACTACGGCCTGGATTCCTTCTGATACAGAAATACCGGCCCCGGAGGATGGAAAAATCCTCCGGGGCCGGCGTGTTTTTGGGGGAATGGTCAGCCGCCCGTGCCGTCGGCGGCCAGGCGGGTGTAGGCGTCCAGCTTGTCCCGCACCAGGGGCAGGGACGGGTCCAGATAGTTCATCTGGGTGATCTGCTTCACCGTCTGTTCGGGGGAGACCTGGAAGCGGATGCGGGTCAGGTACTCGTAAAAGTTCATCCCCATGGTGTTCTTGAAAAAGGTGGAGATGTAGGTGCGGTTGTACTGGGAGATGCGGGACAGTTCCTCCAGGGTGATCTTGTCGGCGTAGTTGGCCTCCACATACTCGGTGATGCGGCGGATGGTCTCCCGGTGGAGGGAATCCTCCTTGGACAGGGTGGGGATGACCTTGGGGGAACACCGGGTGCACAGGGTGGCCAGCAGCATTTCCAGGGCGCTTCTGGCTGCCAGGGAGGCGTAGGGTCCGCCCTGCCCGGCGGCCTTCATCAGGGCGGCGGCGCAGAAGCGGATGCGGTTGAACCGGGGGGCAAAGCGGTCGGCCTCCCCGCAGACGCAGCCGGGGAAGGAGTACAGATGCTCCGGCTTGACAAAATCCCGGAAAGCTCCTGCGGGAAACCGAAGCACCAGCGCCACCGTGTGCTGGTCCAGGGCAAAGGAGGCATGTCCCACCGCCGGGTCGATGAGGATGAGGTCGTCCTCATGCAGCACATGCATGGAACCGCCCCGGCAGTACTCGGCGCTGCCCTTGAGCACGATGTTCAGCTCGTATTCCTGCTCATGCCAGTTGTAGCGGAAATTCATGATCTCATGGGCATAGCAGGTGAAGTCCAGCCCGTCCCGCGGCCACTGCATGATGTAACGTCCGTCCATCCCGCATTCTCCTTTCCGTTATGACAAAAGAATATCACATTTCAAACATTTTCCCTATGGTTTTTATTTGAATCCCCGCGAAAAATCCCGCTCCCGGTCCCGCCTGCCGGGCAAAGGCTCCGGAGGGTGCAGCCAGGCCTTCCGTCCCCCGGCGGGGACGGGGACTTCGTCAAACTGCTCAACAAAAAATGCCGTTCCTCAGCACTTTCCACAGGGAAAATGTTTGACTGAAACCATTTTTCCGGCACAAAACAAGGCCTTGTGAAATTGCACAAAAAAGACGGCAGATAAAACAAAATTTCGAATATTATCACCGACAGCATCCTTTTTCACTGGTAGACTGAAGACACCAAGACAGGAACCGTCCCGGGAAACGATCTTCTGTTGAAACAGCTACCCCCGGGGTCCCGCACAAGGGGCCCGGCAGAAAGGATGTTTTAGGATGAGCGAAAATACCCAGCTGATCATCTGCCTCGTGATTTTTGCGGCGTCGCTGATCAGTTATCTGCTGAACAAGATCCCCATGTGGATCACCGCCATGGGCGCGCTGGTGCTGCTGGTCGTCACCGGATGCCTGGACATGACCACCGCCCTCAGCGGCCTGTCCAACACCAACACCGTCCTGATGGGCTCCATGTTCGTCGTCGCCGCCGGCCTGAGAAAAACCACCTTTGTGGACACCCTCTGCACTGGCGTCATGAAGCTGACCCGCGGTTCCTTCCGCAAAGCCTACTTCGGCTATCTTCTCATCGCCGTGCTGCTGGCACAGCTGATCCCCAGCCCCATGGTCGTCTTTGCCATCGTCTCCCCCCTGCTGGCCGAACTGTGTGAGAAGGTGGGCGAGAGCGTCACCAAGGTCATGTTCCCCCTGGTGGTGGTCGCCATCGGCACCACCGGCATCCTGCCCCTGGCCAGCGCCGTCTCCGACGCCGCCCAGTACAACGGCTTCATGCAGACCTATAACATGACCGATTACACCTTCACCGCCATGGACTTCACCATCGCCCGCTGGCCCATGCTGATCCTGATCCCCGCCTGGGCACTGTTCCTGGCTCCCAAGTTCATGCCCGACAAGCCCAGCCAGCCCATCGCCGGCGCCCGCAGCGCAGGCCAGAACCAGAAGAAACTCTCCAAATTCTCCGACATTGCCGGTACTGTCGTCTTTTTTGCCACCATCATCTTCCTGGTCCTCTCCGACTACATCGGCCTGCAGTCCTGGATGGTCGCCCTGGTGGGCGGCATGCTCATGGTGCTGTGCGGCACCCTGGACACCCGGGAAGCCATGGGCAGCCTGCCGGTGGACAGCATCCTGCTTTTCGTCGGTGCCCTGGCCATGGGCAGCGCTCTCAGCGCCACCGGCGCCGGTGAGGTCATCGGCAACGCCCTGGCAAACGTACTGGGCGGCAGCACCAACAGCTACCTGATCGGCGGCCTGTTCTTCGTGGTGCCTTTCATCATCACCCAGTTCATGCTCAACCGCGCCGTCAGCCAGATCTTCATCCCCCTGTGCATCCTGACCTGCCAGACCTTTGCCGCCAGCAACGGCCCCCGCCCGGCCGCCGTGCTCATGGAGTATTTCCCGGCCAATATGACCGCCGACCCCATGTCCAAGCTCAACGAGGAGCAGCTGGCCGATCCCCGGGAGGTCCGCCGCGCCGAGACGGCCCGGCTGTACAACGCCTTCTACTGCTCGCCGGAGGAGGGCAAGAACCCCCTGGCCTCCCCGGCCTTTGCCCCCGACGAGCTTCTGGCCTGGTTCCCCGACACCCTGATCCTCTCGGCCGGCAAGGACACCCTCTGCGAGGAGGACGAGGAGCTGGCCCTGCGCATGGCCCGCTGCGGCGTCAACGTGACGCTGCGCCGGTTCCGCCAGTCGCCCCACGGCTTCACCACCAACCGCATGGGCGAATGGGAGGAAGCGGTGGCCCTGCACGCAGCCTTCCTGCGTGCCCATCTCGACTGAAAGGCAGGAGATCCCATTGAAAATCACCGATCTGCAGCTGGTTTATGCCAAGCATTATCTCTTCGTCAAGATCTACACCGACGCCGGCATCGTCGGCCTGAGCGAGGCGGGCAACTGGGGCTTTCTCAACGCCACGGCGGCCGCCATTGAAAAATTCAAGCCCTACCTCGTGGGCAAGGACCCCTTCCGCATTGAGGACATCTGCCAGAATCTCTACCGCGCCCAGTATTTCCGGGGCTCGGTCATCATGTCGGCCATCTCGGCGGTGGACATCGCCCTGTGGGACATCAAGGGCAAGGCCTTCGGCGTGCCGGTGTACGAGCTGCTGGGCGGCCGCGTCCGGGACAAGGTGCGGGTCTACGCCTCGGTCATGACCAAGGAGGACGACCCCCACGCCCTGGCCGAGGGCTACCGCGCCCTGCAGCAGCAAGGCTTCACGGCGGCCAAGATCTTTGTCAACGGTCCCATCCGCAGCGCCAACGGCGGCATGGATGAGTTCTTCTCCGGCCGCATCGAGGACGAGCTGGAAAAGATCCGCATCTGCCGGGAGGCCGTGGGTCCCCACTTCGATTTTGTGCTGGAGGTTCACCGGGGCATGACCCTGCCCGAGGCGGTGAGCTTCGGCCGTGCGGTGGAACCCTACCGTCCCATGGTGCTGGAGGACCCCGTTCCCCCCGACAACATCGACACCATGGCGGAGGTGGCCTCCAAGGTGGAGGTGCCCATCGCCTCCGGCGAGCGGTTCATCAACCTGCGGGAGTTTGAGATGCTCATGAGCCGCCATGCGGTCCAGTACGTCCGCCCCGACGTCTGCGCGGTGGGCGGCATCACCACCACCAAAAAGATCTGCGCCCTGGCCGAGGCCCACGACGTGCTGGTCATCCCCCACAATCCGGCGGGCCGGGTGTGGGAGCGCCGGGAGCTGGAACAGATGATGGAGCTGTTTGCCCGCTACGACGTCACCGTCATCTCCGACGAGATCTGGTCCGACCTGATCCTGCCGGGATACACCCACATCCCCACCCAGTCGGTGTCGGAGGATGCCCGCCGCCGCACGGTGGCCCTCTACGCCCCCTCCAAGACCTTCAACCTGGCGGGGCTCATCGGCTCCTACCACATCATCTACGACCCTGCCCTGCGGGACCGGGTGCGCCGGGCGGGACAGCAGACCCACTACAATTCCCAGAACGTTCTGTCCATGCACGCCCTCACCGCCGCATACAGCGCCGAGGGCGCCCGCTGGCTGGAGGAGCTGCTGGCCGTCCTTGACCGCAACGTGGAATATGCGGTACGCTTTATACAGCAGCATTTCGACGGCGTCACGGTGGCCCGCCCCCAGGGGACCTACATGCTCTTCCCCGACTGCAGCGCCTGGTGCGCCGCCCACGGACAGACCATCGACCAGCATCTCGCCGCCGGACACCGGGTGGGCGTGATCTGGCAGAACGGCCGGTCCTTCCACGGGGAAGGCTGTATCCGCATGAATCTGGCCCTGCCCTACAGCCGTGTGCAGGAAGCCTTTGACCGGCTGGACCGCCATGTCTTTCACGGGTCCGGCCCCCAATCAACCGGGAGGTAATGAAAAATGGCACGAAAGTATCCCCATCTCTGCGCGCCCATCACCCTGGGCCGCGTGGTGTTCCGCAACCGCATGTTCTCGGCCCCCATGGGCGGCACCGACATCACGGCGGACTGCAGCGTGGGTCCCCGCACCCCCCGGTTTCTATGAACTGCGGGCCAAGGGCGGCGCGGCGGCAGTCACCGCCAGCGAGCTGGTGGTCCACCCGGCCACCGACGCTTCCCACATGTTCCACCTCGACCTCAGGACCCCGGGCAATCTGGCCAGCTGGACCTTTCTGGCCGACGCCATCCAGCGCCACGGGGCGGTGCCCAGTGTGGAGCTGAGCCACTCCGGCCAGTACGCAGGCACCTACCTCATCGACAAGGACAAAAAGCAGGGCCTGACCCTGGCCCGCCAGATGGAACTGGCCGGGGTGGAGGTCCGCCTGAACACCACCGCCACCCCCGAACTGCTGGCCGAACTGGCCACTGAGGCCCTGATCCTGGCCACCGGCAGCACCCCCATCGTGCCGCCGCTGCCGGGCATCGACGGGGACAACGTGGTGGTCGTCAACAACTACTACCTGGAAAAGGACAAGGTGGGCGACAGCGTCGTCGTGCTGGGCGGCGGCCTGGCCGGCTGCGAGTGCGCCGTCCATCTGGGCATGGAGGGCAAGACCGTCCATCTGGTGGAGATGCGGGATCAGCTGGCGGTGGACTGCAACATCCGCCACCGCCCCATCCTCATGCAGATGGTGGACAAGTACACCACCGTCCACCTCAAGCACGCCGGCCTGCGCGTCACCGACGAGGGACTGGTCTGCAAGGACGAGGCCGGCAATGAGGTGCTCATCCCCGGCAAGACGGTCATCTGCGCTGTGGGCCAGCGCTCCAACCGCACCGCCGTGGACGAGCTGCGCACCTGCGCCCCCTGGGTGCGGGAGATCGGCGACTGCGTCCGTGTCTCCAACATCACCAACGCCGTCTATCAGGGTTACCACGCCGCGCTGGACATCTGATTTCCTGCGCTCATCCAGAAACAAAGCCACCGCCGTCCGGCAGCTGCCGGGCGGCGGTGGCTTTTGCTGTGTAACAGGGAGATCAGGAGAGAATGGGCTGAGACAGGGCAGCGCGGGCGGCTTCGGCGTCGCGCAGGCGGCGCATCTCCCCCCGGACGACCAGCACCGAGGTGACAAAGGCGACGGCGTCGGCGATGGGGGCGGTGAACAGGATGCCCGTCAGCCCGAAGAAGCGGGGCAGGATCAGCAGCAGGGGGACCAGGAAGAACACCTGCCGGGTCAGGGACAGCAGCACGCCCCGGATGGGCTTGCCGATGGCCGCGAAAAAGTTGGAGGACAAGAGCTGCACGCAGTTGACCACCACCATGAACAGGTAGCACCGCATGAAGAGGACGGCAAACTCAAAGTAGAGGGGATCGCCGGTACCGAAGAGGGCGACGATCTGCCGGGGGAAACACTCAAAGGCCACAAAGCCCGCGGCCGAGATGGCCAGGCTGATCCTGACGGCCAGAGCATAGGCCCCCCGCACCCGGTCGTACTGTCCGGCGCCGTAGTTGAAGCTGATGATGGGCTGGGTACCCTGGGAGATGCCCACGATGATGCCGGTGAGGATGGCGTTGACCTTGATGACGATGCCGCTGGCGGCCAGGGGGATCTCGCTGCCGTAGACCGACAGGGCGCCGTAGTAGGTCAGGGAGTTGTTGAGGACGATCTGCACAAAGGTGATGGCCAGCTGGTTGCAGCTGTTGCTCAGGCCCAGGGAGGCGATGCGCCGCCACTCCCCCGGGCAGGGGCGGAAATCGGGCAGGGTGAGGCGGATGTTGTGGAACAGCCGCAGAAGAACCGGCAGAAACAGCTCCACGATCACCATGTAGGCAAGGCCCAGCACCACCATCATGGAGACGGCGGCCCCCACTGTGCGCTGTGCCTGGTCCCGGTCGCCGCGGCCCAGACTCAGGTTGAACCGGGCCGCGCCGCCCACCCCGATGAGCAGGGCGATGGACAGGCAGATGGTGGAGAGGGGAAAGGACACGTTGGTGGCCGCGTTGCCCAGATACCCCACGCCGTTGCCGATGAAGATCTGATCCACGATGTTGTACAGCGAGCTCACCAGCATGGCCAGCACGCTGGGCACGGCAAAGCTGCGCAAAAGCTGGGGCAGGGGGCGCACCCCCAGGGGATTGGGCCCGGCGGCGTTATGGCTGGGGTTCATCGGCGGCCTCCTTGTCGTTTTCCTCCACGGCCCGCAGGGCGATGGACTCCAGTGCCTGCAGCACAAGATCCCGGGACTCGGCGGGAATACCGGCCAGCAGACGGTCCTGCCAGTCGGTGCAGATGGCCTTGATCCGGGGATAGGCTTCCCGCGCCCGGTCGGTGGGGAACAGCTGGTAGGTGCGGCGGTCTTTGGTGTTCTGCTGCCGCATCAGAAAGCCCTCCTTCTCCAGCGCCACCAGCGCCCGGGTGATGTTGCTGGGATTGACAAAGAACAGGGCAAAAAACTGATCCTGGGTGATGCCGGGGTACTCGCACACCCGCATCACATATTTGTACTGGCTGCTGCCCAGCCCCAGGGGGGCCAGGGCACGGTCCAGGTGCATGGCGGTGTAGCGAAAGCCCACCGACAGCCATTTGGCGATGGTTTGTTCCATGGCGGTGAATGCTCCTTCTGCATGGTTGGATTGGCATGGCTCCAGTATACCACAAAATCTTTGCGCGCGCAATGGATTTGGGGCGCTTCCCCGCCGGACGGGAAAAAAGAAAAGGCGGCCATGCCAGCGCACGGCCGCTCCGGGGGCGGAAAAACGGAAAGGGCTCAGCCGTCCAGGCTGCGCATCAGGCGGGTCAGCACCACAAGAGCGATGCCGGCCAGAATGACCTCGGCCACCGGCTGGGCGTAGCCCAGGCCGTAGAGGGGCAGGAGGCGGTTGAGCAGGTAAAGGGCGGGGATCTCCAGCACGACCTTGCGCAGGATGGCAAAGACCAGGGCCACCCGTCCGGTGCCGCAGGCCTGGTAGACGCCCACCACCAGAAAGTCAAAGCTGAGGAAGGGCAGGGACAGGCTCATGGCGGCGAGCAGCCGGGTGCCGTAGGCGATGATCTCGGCGTCCTCGATGAAGAGGGCCACAAGATTTCCCGCTGCAAAGTGGAAAACCACCGACATCAGCACCAGAAAGCTGACGCTGACGGTGGCGGAGAAGCGGATCACCGACCGCATGCGGGGATAGGAGCGGGCGGCGTAGTTGTAGCTGATGAGGGGCATGATGCCCTGGGACAGCCCCTGGGAGACATACATGGGGACCATGTTGATCTTCTGGACGATGCCCATGGCAGCCACGGCAGCGGGGCCGTAGGCGGCGGTGAAGTTGTTGAGCACTGTCATGCCGGTGACGTTGAGCAGGTTCTGGATGGAGGAGGGGATGCCCACCCCGCAGACTCCCACCACGATCTCACGGCTGGGGCGGAAGGCGGAGGGCCGGATGCAGACGTAGGTCTTGCCCCGGCGGACAAAGAGCAGCACGAAAAAGTAGAGGCAGGCCACGCAGTTGGAGAGGAAGGTGGCAAGGCCGGCGCCCGCCGCGCCCATGTCAAAGCCCCAGGGCAGGATGAACACCGGGTCCAGCAGAATGTTGAGCAGACAGCCGCTCATGGTGCCGATGCTGGCGTGGAGGGCGCTGCCCTCCGCCCGGACCAGATAGGCCATGACCACGTTGAGGATGGCAGGGGCGGCGCCGCAGGTGGTGGTCCAGAAGAGATAGCCCTGGGTGGCGGCGGAGGTCTGGTCGGTGGCGCCCAGCAGGGTCAGGAAGGGCCCCTGAAAGACGGTGTACAGTACCGAGAAACACAGCCCGAAAAACAGGGCGCAGTAAAACCCGAAGGCGGAGCTGCGCTGCACGGTATCCAGATCCCTGCGGCCCAGGGCCCGGCTCATCATGCTGGAGGAGCCCACGCCGAACAGGTTGTTCACCGCGTTGAAGGCCAGCAGCACCGGAGCGGCCAGGGTGACCGCCGAGGTCTGGATGGAATTGTTGAGCATGCCCACAAAATAGGTGTCGGCCAGGTTGTACAGGACCATGACCAGCGAGCTGAGAATGGTGGGCACCGCCAGGGTGGCGACGGCGCGGGGGACGGGGACGCTCTCGAACAGAGACTGACGTTGGGTGTTTTCCATGATTTCTCCAGTCTGGCCGGGGCACGGCCGGGGTGCGGGGGCAGGATAATTGTTAATTGATTTAATAATAACATATTTGCGCCCAAAAGCAAAGCCATACCCCAAAACCGGAACCCCCCGGCAAGAGCTACCGCTCCTGCCGGGGGGGCCGGTTCATAGGGAGAAAAAAGGGAGATCACTCGCTCTTGATGGCTTCCAGGGCGGGGATCTGCACCGCCTTGTTGGCGGGGTAGTAGCCCGACCCCAGGCCGATCAATACCGAGAAGGCAATGGCAAACAGATAGAGCCACGGCGGGATCACCGACACGCGGTTGACGCCCTCGCCGCCCAGGATGGCGGGCAGCAGGTTGTCGGGGGAGAATCCCCCCATGGACACCAGATTGACGATGACCGAGATGAAGAAGCTGATGCCGCAGCCGATCAGCCCGCCCAGCAGGCCGATGACGCCGGCCTCGGTGAGGAACATCACCCGGATGTCGTAGACAAAGCAGCCCAGGGACTTCATGACGCCGATCTCCTTGGTCCGCTCCGAGATGGACATGATCATGGTGTTGGTGATGCCCAGCGCCGCCACAAACAGCGAGATGGCGCCCAGGCCGCCCAGCATCATCTGCTTTTGGCGGGCCTCCTTCTCCATGGGCTTGCGGATGCTTTCCATGGATTCGGTGGTGTAGCCCAGGGCCTTGATGGCGTTCTCCACCGGCTCTACCCGGGAAATATCCGTCACCTTGACCACCAGGGATTCGTAGGGGGCGGGCTTGCCGGTGCTGCCGTTCAGCTTCTGCTGGATGGCCCGCAGGTCGGCAATGCTCATGAGGATGCCCTCGGAGGTTTCGTAGCCCTTGGCGTTGTCCTCCTTCACCGACCCGGACGCCTTGAGGGAGAAAGTCACCTTGGCGCCGTTGCCGGTCTCCACCTCCAGGGTCAGAGGCTCATGCAGAGGGTCAAAGTAGGCGTCGGGCGGGGGCAGCAGACGGCCGTAGTCGTCAAAACCCGCGCTCCAGCGGTCGATGGTGTTGGAGCCCTCGGGGCGCAGGGTGTCGCGGAAGTTGTAGGCAAAGTACTGGCCCAGGGCCACCTCCCCCGAGGGGGAGGGATAGCTGCCCTTGTCCAGTTTGTAGCCCAGCCGCTCCAGCTGGGCGGTATCCAGCCCCACGATGGAGACCCAGTCGGCCACATAGCGCTTGGTCTGCCCGGCGATGAGGCGGAAGGTATAGTTGTCCATGGACAGCTTGGGGGAGACAGCCTCCACCCCGTCCATCTCCCGGATCTGCTTGAGCAGGGGATCGTCCAGCTTTTTCTTGCCCTTGCCCTTCTGGGGGGCGGTGACGGTGATGATGGTGAGGTCTCCCAGCTCGGCCAGCAGCCGGTCCTGGGATTCCTTCATGCCGATGCCCAGGGACACCATGATGACGATGGAGCAGCAGCCGATCAGCACCCCCAGCACGGTCAGAAAGGTCCGGGACTTGCGCCGCAGCAGATTCTGGATGCAGACCCGCAGCAGGTCCTGATGGTTCATGGCTCACACCTCCGTGTCGTCGCTCTCGTCGGAAAAGACGTTGTCCCAGTCCTCCCAGGCGGCGTTCTCCGCCTCGGGGGCGGGGGCCGCCTTGGCGGCGGCGCGCTTTCTGCGGATGACCACCACCAGGCCCGCGATAATGCCGGCGGCGGGGATGACGCCCAGCACCGGCCAGGGGAAGGCGGGGCCCTGGGGCTCGTCCATGCCCTCCAGGTCGATGTCCAGGCCGGGGTCGGCGGACTCGGAGACGGTGAGCTCCACCGGGAACTCCTTGGTCTGCTGCTGGAGGTTGGGGTCCTCGTAGGTGACCTTGAGCACCACCTTCAGCTTGCCCGCGTCGGTGGGGGTCAGGGCAAAGCCCACCGAGCCGCTGGTGCCCGCCGAGATGTTGCCCACATACTGGTTTTTGGTGGGGGATTCAAAGCCGCTGCCCTCGATGACCGCCTCCACGTTGGAGACCTCGGTCTTGCCCCGGTTGACGTAGTTGAGGGTCAGAACCACTTCCTCCCCGGCGTTCACCGTCTCGGACAGGGTGGGGGCGTTGATCTGGAAGCGGTCCTGCTGCACCACCGGCACCGACAGCTTGATCTCGCTGGAGGCCGCGGCCCGCTTGCTGCCGTCCACGTACTCGTATTTGAAGGAGACGGTCACCGGCTGGGCGCCGCTCTTGGCGGTGGGCAGGGCCATGAGGGGAACGCTCTGGCGCTGGTCTCCCCGGGAGGCCAGGCTGTCATAGTAGAAGGTGCTGGTGCCGCCGTCCAGGGCGAAGTTCTCGCCGCCGTCCACGCTGACCACCACGTTCTCGATCTTGAGGCGGCCCATGTTCTGGAAGCGGAAATCCAGCTTGAAATGCCCGCCCGCCGAGATGGCCTGCTCCCCGTAGCTGAAGTCCTGGATGACCACATTGGGGGTGGCGGCGTCGGTTTTCTGGCCGTCGCCGGTGGCGCTGGCGGAGAGGTTGAGCTTTTCGGAGGCGGAGGCCTGGGCCAGGGTGCCGGCGCTGTCGTAGTTGAACTTGAGGTCGGCCTGCAGCGACTGCCCGGCGGACTGGATCTCCTTGGCGGCCTGCACCCGCACCGTCACCGAGGTGCTCTTGCCCGGCTCGATGTCGGGCAGAAGGAAGGTGGAGTTTTCGTTGAGGATGGTGAGGGCCTCCGAGGCGGAAAAGCTCACCACGGGGGTCTGGGCCTTGGTCTTGCCGGTGTTCTGGAAGGTGACTACGATGTCGGCGGTCTCCTTGGCGGCCAGGGGCTTGGGCTGGGCCGACCGGGTGATGAGGATCACCGGGGCGGGGACTTCCTTGGGCGCCGGGGTGGGGGTGGGCTCCGGCTTGACGTAGATCTCCGCCTGGGAGACGGTGACCTCCACCGTCTGGGGGGCGTCGGTGCTGCCCTTGCGGGCGGCGCTGAGTTTCAGGCTCTGGCCGGTGCCGCTGTACTCGATGCCGGGGCAGGTGACTTTGACGCTCACCGGCTCACTGCCGGAGGAGATCAGCTCCGCCCTGGGGGTGCAGGCGGAAAAGCTGTCGATGAGCTTGCTGAAATCGTAGTCCTCCAGGCGGAAGGCGTCGGTGGTGAGGGCGGTATCCTTGAGCACCACCGCAATGTCCGCCTTGTCTCCCCGGCGCAGGGTGCCCAGGCCGTTCTGGCTGCCCGGGGCGGTGACGGTGTAGCTGGTGGCGAAAAAGTTGAGGGGCGCCGGGGTGGGGGCAGCCTCGGGGGCCTCAGGCCGGGCGGGGACGGTGACCTCCGCTGCCGGGGCAGGGGGAACGGCGGACACCTCCTCCGCCGAGACGGCGGTGCGCAGGATGGCGCCGATGAGCAGCAGGGCCAGGGCCAGGGCGGCGGCCCGCTTGCAGAAAACAGACAGGGTGGGCATGGTGGATTCTCCTTTCAGGTGCGCCGGGTCTCGTCGCTGACGATCTCGCCGTCGATGAGGCGGACGATGCGGTCGGCATAGGCGGCCATCTCGGGGTCGTGGGTGACCAGGATGATGGTCTGGTGGTATTTGCGGGAAAAGGCGCAGATCATCTCCATGATCTCCACCGTGGTCTTGGAGTCCAGGTTGCCGGTGGGCTCATCGGCAAACACCACGTCCGGCCGGGCGATGAAGGCCCGGGCGATGCCGGCCCGCTGCTGCTGGCCGCCGGACATCTGGCGGGGAAAGTGGTCCAGCCGGTGGGACAGCCCCACCCGGCAGAGCATCTTGCGGGCGGCTTCCTCCCGCTCCTTGCGGGGCACCCCCCGGAACATGAGGGGCAGGGCCACGTTCTCGGTGGCGGTGAGGTGGGGCAGCAGGTTGTAGGACTGGAACACAAACCCGATGTGCCGCTGCCGGAAGGCCGCCAGCTTGTTTTCGTCCAGCTGGGACACCGGCACCCCGCCGATGCGGACAATGCCCCGGGTGGGCTTTTCCATGCCCGCCAGCTGGTTGAGAAAGGTACTTTTGCCTGAGCCCGACGTGCCGAAAATGCAGCAGATCTCGCCGCGCATGATGTTGAGATTGATCCGCTTGAGGGCAACGACGGTCTCGTCGCCCAGGGGGTATTCCTTGCGGATGTCCCGCACCTCGATGAGAGGCCGGGTCCTGGGGTACAGCTCCTGCACTGGTGGGTCACCTCCTTGGTTTGACAAGGATATGCTACACCCCCAACCTTTGCCCAGCCTCAAGGCAACCTTAAGATTTCGCAAGGTTTGTACACAAAACGGCCGGGGAGGAGGAAAAACGCATGGTTTCCTCCTCCCCGGCCGTTTGAGTGCGGGGAAAGATTCAGGATTTGTGGGAGGGTTCTTCGCCGGGGCCGGCCAGGGGCAGCCGGATGGTAAAGGCGGTGCCGGTGCTGGGGCCGGACTCCACCCCGATGCTGCCTCCGTGCAGCTCCACGATGCGCCGGGTGATGGAAAGCCCCAGCCCGCTGCCCCCCTGGTTGCGGGCGTCGCTGCCCACCACAAAGGGTTCAAAGATGGTGTCCAGCCGGTCGGCGGGGATGCCGTGGCCGTTGTCCGCCACCGTCACCACGGCCTGGGTGCCATCCAGGGCCAGGGACACCGACAGCACGGTGCCCAGACGGTTGTAGCGCAGGGAATTGCCGATGAGGTTGTCCAGCGCCCGGCCCAGCTCAAAGGGGTCGAGGGAACAGGGGCAGGGCGTCTCGGGGATGTCCACCTGCAGGGTGAAGCCCGCCAGCTCGATCTCGTCGTACTTGGCGGCCAGATACTCCCGCAGATACTCGCACAGGTCCACCCGCCGCCGCTGGAGCACAAAGCGGGGATGCTCTACCTTGCTGTACTCGTGGAAGGCGTTGATGAGCTGGGTCAGGGCGGCGGTGCGGCTGCGGATGGCCGCCAGATACCGGGCCTGCTGCTCCGGGGGAACCTTGCCGTCGGCCAAAGCGTCCACATAGCCCGAGATCACCGTCACCGGCGTCTTGAGGTCGTGGGAGATGTTGGCAATCATCTGCTGGCGTTCCCGGTCCAGCTGTTCCCGCTCCCGCTCACTCTCGGCCAGGCGGTCGGACAGACGGTCGAAGCTCTCCCCAATGCGGGCCAGCTCCCGCACGCCGCCGCAGTCCCCCACCCGCACCGGCTTGCCCTGGGCCTGGGCCACCACCGCCGTGTGCAGCCGGTCCAGCGGTTTGCGGATGCGGCGGCTGATCCGATGGATGAAAAAGCCCGCCGCCACCACATACAGGGGAATGGCCAGCAGCCACACCCGCCAGGAATCCTGGGAGGCCTGGTAGAGGGCCTGCTCGTCGGGCAGGGCCACCTGCAACAGCAGAATGCGCCCGCTGCCGTCACTGGCGGTGAAGTCATAGCGGTAGAGGGTGGCGTGGTCGGGGTAGGCCCCGCTGAGGATGGCGTACTGCCGGGCGGTGTAGGCGGTCTGCCCCGGCACCAGGCTGCCGGATAATACCCGGAACTGGGCGTCCAGCAGAAGCTCGGCGTCGATGTCGGTCATGCCGTCGGCCAGGGTATAGCGCAGCACCCGGTAGCGGGTGTTGCCGTCGGCGTCCCGCTCGGGAAAGGCCTCGATGTAGTAGCTGCCGTCGTAGGGGGAGACGCAGGCCAGCTCGGCGGGGGTCAGGGTGACGCAGACCTCCGGGTCGGACTGGTAGAGCACCGCCCCGTCCCCGTCCAGCACCGAGAAGGCGTTGTCCGCCCCTTTCAGGCGGCGGGCCAGGGCGTCGTAGTCCCCCGCGGCCAGGCGGTCGTCGGTGAGGATGCCGTCCCAGTCAAAGGGATCGAGGAGACGGTTGAGCTGGTGATCCCACAGCAGATAGATCCCCGCCGCAATGAGCAGCAGGGTGAGGGTGAAACAGAGATAATTTCGGACCAGCAGGCCGAAGAGGCCGCTGTCCCGGTGCGGTTCAGCCTTCAATTTTATACCCCAGTCCACGGATGGTGATGATGCACCGCGGGTTCTTGGGATCGTCCTCGATCTTTTCCCGCAGCTTGGAGATGTGCGCCATCATGGTGTTGTCGTTGCTCTCAAAGTATTCCCCGGCAATGCCCTCGTACAGCTGGACCTTGGTGAAGATCCGCCCCGGGGATGCCATGAGCTGGGCCAGGATCTTGTACTCGGTGGGGGTGAGGGGAATGGGCACCCCGTTTTTGTAGAGCTGCAGCCCGGCGGTGTCCAGGGTCAGGGGGCCCACCGTCAGGGTGTCCCGGCGGGTGCGGCCCGCACGGCGCAGATGGGCCTTCAGCCGCGCCACCACCTCCATGGGGTTGAAAGGCTTGGCAATGTAGTCGTCCGCCCCCAGGTTGAGGCCCAGGATCTTGTCGTTGTCCCCGCTCTTGGCCGAGAGGATCAGGATGGGGATGTCGCTGTGCCGCCGCAGCGCCCGGGTCAGCTCGTAGCCGTTCATCCCCGGCATCATCACGTCCAGGATGGCGGCGTCGGGCTCGGCGGCCAGGGCCAGCTCCAGGGCTTTCCGGCCGTCCTCCGCCTCGGCCACGGCGAAGCCCTCCCCCTCCAGATAGAGGCGCAGCACCTCCCGGATGTCGGCGTCGTCCTCGGCAATCAGGATGGTGGTGGGCATGGGACAGTCCTCCTTCGGCAGTATTCTAGGGCAAGCATACAATAGGGGGCGGTTTTTGTCAATGAAATGACAGCCATTCGCGGATTTTGGAGGGGCGGCGGGGAACAAAACGCACAGGCGGCCGCATTGCGCGGCCGCCTGTGCGTTTGTATGGAGATGGGGAATCACACGAGAAGCTCGGGAGAATGGCAGATTCACAGCCCGCGGAGAAAGTCGGCCAGCTGGACGGCCATCTTTTTCTGGCGGGAGATGGAGGGATGGAAGCAGGCGCCCGTGTCGGGAGCCATGTTCATCATCTTGTGGTATTTCAGCAGATGGATCTTTTTGTCGCCGGTGTCGGCGCGGTACCGCGTGAGGACGTCCCGGATGTTGTCGTAAAGGTAGTGTGTTATACGCTCTGTCGGCGTTGCCGTGAAAATGCCATTGCCGCCGGGGAGGGCAAGGGCATTTGAAGCGGCAGGAAAACAGGGCTGTGCTTGTGTGGCGTGGAGCCGCAAGCGCAGGTCTGTTTTCGACAGCAGACAGGGCGTATATGAACACCCCCGTTCTTCGTCCTACGCTCTGACTTGTGGACAAAGTGTCCCGAAGTTGTGGCCACACTCCCGGAAAAATAGCAGGACAGCGGGCAACCGTCAAGACTGAAATGAACGGGTTTGCACCCGGTCTTGACCGCCGCCCGCCGCCCCGCTGAATGGGTGAACAAGGCAGCCAATCCCTCAAAGTGCTTGGCCGATCTCTTTTTGATTTTGGAGCGTTTCTTCTCTCAAATTTGAAATGGGCGGGA
>CALXHO010000009.1 GCA_944388125.1 uncultured Gemmiger sp.
AAGAAGAAGGAACGCAAAAATATCAGTGCCGGCGCTGCTCACATTCAGAGCACGTTCAACAACACCATCGTCACCATTACCGATACCCAGGGCAACACCGTTTCCTGGGCAAGCACTGGTGCGCTGAACTTCCGCGGCTCTCGTAAGAGCACGCCGTTTGCCGCGCAGAGCGCTGCCGAAGTTGCTGCCAAGGCCGCGATGGAGCATGGCATGAAGACTGTTGAGGTCTATGTCAAGGGCCCCGGTTCCGGACGTGAGAGCGCGATCCGTGCCCTGCAGGCTACCGGCCTGGAGGTCACCATGATCCGCGACGTCACCCCGATTCCCCACAACGGCTGCCGCCCCCCCAAGCGTCGCCGCATTTGATCGAAAGGAGAAACTGACTTATGGCTAAGAATACACAGCCGATCGCCAAGCGCTGCCGCGCTCTGGGTATTTCTCCTGCTGTTATGGGTTATGCGAAGAAGAACACCAATCGCAATCCTGGCGGCCAGATGAGAAAGAAGAAGAGTGAGTATGCTCTTCAGTTGGCCGAGAAGCAGAAGGTCAAGTTCGTCTACGGCATTATGGAGCGTCAGTTCCATTCTTACTACGAGAAGGCCACCCGTATGCCCGGCCGTCCCGGTGATAACCTGCTGATCCTGGTGGAGCGCCGTCTCGACAACGTCGTTTACCGCCTGGGCTTTGCAGCGACCCGCCGTGAGGCCCGTCAGCTGGTGAGCCATGCTCACTTCACCGTCAACGGCAAGAAGGTCAACATTCCTTCCTACCTGGTCAAGGCCGGCGACGTGATCGAGGTTGCGGCTTCCAGCCGTTCTTCCGTCAAGTTCTCCAAGCTGACCGGCGAGGACGCTCCCGTTGTGCTGCTGCCCCAGTGGCTCGAGCGCGACAAGGGCGCTCTCAAGGGCACCGTTACCAAGCTGCCTGTCCGTGAGGACATCGATGTGCCGGTTGCGGAGCACCTGATCGTCGAGTTGTACTCCAAGTAATCCTCTGCCACCGAACGAGTTTTTTCACAAACGGGCTGCCTGAAGGTTTGCTGCAAAGCATAAGCCGCAGCCGCTTGGCTGCGGCGGATTCAGGCAGGCAGACAAAACCGGCCAGTGCCGGTTGATCAAGGAGGGTTTTTATGATGGAGATTGAACGCCCCAAGATCGAGATGGTCAACCTTTCCCCGGATGGCCGTTATGGCAAGTTCGTCGTTGAGCCGCTGGAGCGCGGCTTCGGCACGACGCTGGGCAACAGCCTGCGCCGCGTGCTGCTGTCGTCGCTGCCCGGTGTGGCTGTGACCAGCGTCAAGATCGACGGTGTGGTGCATGAGTTCTCTACCATCGAGGGCGTGAAAGAAGACGTCACCGAGATTGTTTTGAACCTGAAGGGCATCGCTGCCAAAATTTACGGCGAAGGTCCCCGTACCGTCCGTGTGGAAGCCGCAGGCCCGTGTGAGGTTACTGCCGGCAGCATCAAGCAGGGCGATGACCTCGAGATCCTGAACCCCGACTGGCACATTGCCACGCTGGGTGAGGGCGCCAAACTCGTGATGGAGATCAGCTTCGACAAGGGCCGCGGTTACGTCCCCGCAGAGCGCAACAAGCTGGCGATCGTTGAGAAAAACGACATCAGCACTCTGCCCGTGGACAGCATCTACACCCCGGTTCTCAAGGCGAACTATTCCGTTGAGAACACCCGTGTGGGTCAGATCACGGACTACGACAAGCTGACCATCGAAGTCTGGACCGATGCCACCATCTCCGCACAGGAGGCTCTGAGCCTGGCTGCGCGCGTGCTGACCGAGCACCTGAACCTGTTTGTCAACCTCTGCGATGAGGCGGCCGAGACTGAGATCATGGTCGAAAATGACGAGAAGGGTAAGGAAAAGGCTCTGGAGATGACCATCGAGGAGTTGGATCTGTCGGTCCGTTCCTTCAACTGCCTCAAGCGCGCCGGCATCAACACCGTCGGTGATCTTGTCAGCAAGAGCGAGGACGAGATGATGAAGGTCCGCAATCTGGGCCGCAAGAGCCTGGAAGAAGTCATGGCAAAGCTGGACAGCCTGGGCTTTACGCTTACCCATGAGGACGATAACTGAGAACCTCGGCCCGTTGGCCGACTGCGGACACCTGCGCGGTGTCCTGCAATAACGGCGATTTCGCCGGAGCCGCCCTTTACGGGGCAGGCGATCTACAAAAAGGAGTGAAACGGAATGCCCGGTACTAGAAAGCTTGGCCGCGCCACCGACAGCCGCAAAGCGATGCTGCGCGCGATGGTGACCTATCTGTTTGAGAACGGCAAGATCGAGACCACCGTCGCCCGTGCCAAGGAAGTTCGTTCCATGGCCGAGAAGATGGTCACCCTTGGCAAGAAGGAGGACCTGCACGCAAAGCGCCAGATCTTCTCCTACATCACCAAGGAGGACGTGGCGAAGAAGGTCATCGACGAGTACGGCCCGAAGTATGCTGACCGCAACGGCGGCTACACCCGCATCATCAAGACGGGTATGCGCCGCGGCGACGCTGCCGAGATGGCTATCATCGAGCTGGTCTGATTTTCCGACCGCTTGATCTTCTCAATCCCATGAGAATCAGGGCGCTGCCTTCGGGCGGCGCCCTTTTTGTATGGCTGCCAGTGTGAGGCCGGGCAGCAGAAAAAAGAGCAGGATAAACATGGATTCCCTCCGGTTTGTGCATTGTGCGGGTGGCGCGGGACAGGGAAAATATGCTATTCTGAATAGGGAAGAGCCGCCGTCATCCTGCGGCAGGCGTGAAAGGGGGGATTGCGGATGCATATATGGAAACAGCTGGTCTCCTGGATACAGGACACGCAGAAGCGCGCCTCCGCCTGTACCATGGCCACCGTGCTGATCTTGTTTCTGGTGCCGGGAATCGGATTATCCCTGGTTTACGGAATGTGGCTGATACATGCCGTCTGGGCCGTCTTCCAGACGACAGACCGTACGGTCCGGATCATCTACGCCGTGCTCGCAATTGTGCTGGCAATTGCTCTGGTGCTCCGCCTGGCCGGCGGTATTTGACGGCTTCTGCGGCTGAAAGAGCATGAGGCGGAGCCTGGAAAAGTGGGAATTTTGCGCAATAAAGCACGGTTTATTGCCCTGTTTGTCTTTTTCGGAAAGTCGGTTTTGAACAATTTGTTAAAAGCAGACAGAAATTGGAGGAACAGCCCGAAAGAGCGATGTGCAAGGTGACAAAATGTCGAAAATCCGGGAAAATTCTGCGCCGGAGTGCTGATTTTGGGGCTGCGCTGTGCTACAATATGAATGATTGCTGGGTATGCTGCGCGTATGGCGGCTGCCCGAACGAGCCGGATGGTATCTGTATATAAAGGAATCCGAATGGGTAACCTTGCGGTGAGCCGTGGCAGGCGGCCCGCCGCTCAAAGAACGGCGAATCATAGAGAAGGAGTACGAAATATGGACGAACAGCAGAATCTGGGCCCCCGCGACTTTTTTGTCAAGGAAGACGCCATTGCCGACCTTGGCCTGATCGCATGCCCTGGTGCGGAAGAACTGGCAAAACTGGTGGATGGACATCTGGTCCGCTGGGCACGGGAAGTCGGCATGGATGTGGACAGCTTCATCATTCCGTCGGACTGCCCCCGCTTCCAGTCCGGTGACGCCAAGGGCCTGGTCAAGGCTTCCACCCGCGGCGACGACCTGTTTATCTTTGTGGATCCGGGCAATTACAGCGTCACTTACAAGCTGTTTGGCTACGAGAACCATCTCTCTCCCGATGACCACTTCCAGAACCTGATCCGTCTGATTCAGGCATCTTCCGGCCGTGCACACCGCATCACGGTCATCATGCCCAGCCTGTACGGCGGCCGCCAGCATCGCCGCGTTTCCCGGGAGAGCCTGGACTGCGCCTACGCTCTGCAGCAGCTGCGCAACATGGGCGTCAAGAACATCATCACCTTTGATGCCCACGATCCCCGGGTTCAGAATGCTGTCCCCCTCATGAGCTTTGACAACGTCATGCCCACCTACCAGGTGCTCAAGTGCCTGCTGCACCATGTGCCTGACGTCAATTTCTCCAAGGAGCATTTCATGATCGTCTCTCCCGATGAGGGCGCCATGAACCGCAACATGTACTACTCCAGCGTGCTGGGCTGCAACCTGGGCATGTTCTACAAGCGCCGGGATTACAGCCGCGTTGTCAACGGCCGCAACCCCATCGTGGCCCATGAATACCTGGGCGAGAGCGTTGAGGGCAAGGACGTCTTCATCGCCGACGACATCATCGCTTCCGGTGAGAGCATGCTGGACATCGCCTACGAGCTCAAGATGCGCGGTGCCAACAAGATCTTCACCTGCGCCACCTTCCCGCTGTTCACCTCCGGCCTGGACAAGTTTGACAAGGCCTACTCCGACGGCATCATCTCCGCAGTGCTGGGCACCAACCTGACCTACCGCACTCCTGAGCTGCTCAAGCGGGACTGGTACTTCGACGTTGATGTCTCCAAGTACACCGCTTACTTCATTGCCGCCATCAACCACGACAAGTCGGTCAGCAGCATCATTGATCCCATTGTCAAGATCCGTGCACTGCTCACCAAGCACGGCATCCCCATGGGCGGCGAAGTCTGATCCCATTCCCCAAAACTGCAAAGCGGTCCCTGTGCCGGGGCCGCTTTTTTGCGCAGCGATTTACTTTGCACTCGATGGCATATATAATCATAGATGGAAGGATGCGCCGTCCCGCGGCAGGGAAGATGGCATGTTGTGTGCCGCTCTCTGCCGGGGCGTATCCGGCAATTTGGGAGGAGGAACAGCCATGTATCCCATTGACCGTTTGAAAGAATTGATTCAGGGCAAGAAGGTTGCCTTTATCGGCGCCGGTGTCAGCCACAAGCGCTGCATTGAGCAGTTTGTGGGGATGGGGGCGGATGTGACCCTGTGTGATCAGAAAGCATCTCTGGAGGACTTCGGTGAGTATGCCGACACCCTGCGCCGTCTCAATGTCAGACTGAGCCTGGGCAAACAGTATACCGACGGTTTCCGTGGCCAGGATATCATCATGCGTACGCCGGGCTATGAGTATTACAAACCGGCCCTGCAGGATGCCATCCGCGCCGGAACCATGGTCACCAGTGAGGTGGAGCTGTTCTTTGAGTTCTGCCCCTGCGAGATCGTGGCCGTGACCGGCTCGGACGGCAAGACCACCACCACCACCCTCATCGCCAAGATGTTTGAGGCCGCCGGCCGCAAGGTCTTTCTGGGCGGCAATATCGGCGCCGCCCTGCTGCCTCAGCTGGCCGACGTCACCCCGGATGCCGTGGCTGTGGTGGAGCTGTCCAGCTTCCAGCTCATCAGCATGCGGCGCTCGCCCAAGGTGGCGGTGGTCACCAACGTGACGCCCAACCATCTGGATCACCACAAGGATATGCAGGAATACATCGACGCCAAGCGCAACATCCTGCTGTGGCAGGTCCCGCCCTGCCGTGCCGTCCTGGGCTACGAGAACGACATCACCCGGGGCATGGCTTCCGACTGCAAGGGAGAGCAGGTCTGGTTCACCCGCCTGCACGATACCGACCACGGTGCCTTCCTGCGCAAGGAGGACGATACCCTCTGCTATGCCGAGAACGGCGTGGTGACGCCTGTCCTGCCCCGCAAGGAGGTCAAGCTGCGCGGTCTGCACAACGTGGAAAACCTGCTGGCTGCCATTGCCGCTGTGTGGGGCCGGGTTCCCGTGGAGGCCATGCGCCGGGTAGGCTCCACCTTCACCGGCGTGGAGCACCGCATCGAGCCGGTGCGCATGCTGGACGGTGTGCAGTATTACAACGACTCCATCGCTTCCAGCCCCACTCGGACCATTGCCGGCCTGCGCAGCTTTGACCAGAAGATCATCCTGATCGCAGGCGGCTACGATAAGAAGATCCCCTATGAGCCTCTGGCACCCGAGATCCTGGCCCATGTCAAGGTGCTGGTTCTCATGGGGGCTACCGGTCCCCGCATTGAGAAGGCAGTCCGGGAACATCCCGATTTTGCCGCAAGCGACCTGGTAATCCTCCATGCGGAGTCCATGGAGCAGGCGGTGGAACTGGCGCGCCAGAGTGCGCACCCCGGCGATATTGTCAGCCTGTCGCCCGCCTCGGCTTCCTTTGATCTGTACCCCAACTTTGAGGTGCGCGGCCGGGATTACAAGCGCATTGTCAACGCCCTGAAATGATCCGGGCCGTCCAGACAGAGGCCGATGCCCGGGAATTTGCCGCCCGCATTCATGGGCAGTTCTATTTCCGCTCTGCCATGGGGATGCGCCTGGCTCTGTTCGGGCAAAAGCCCGGCTCCGGCTGGCGCTTCTGCCTGACGGACAGCGGCGCACTGATGCTGCGGGGAGCCTCCGCCCAGCTGTGCGGGGCGTGCCGGGACGATGCCGAGGGGGAAGAGGTCGCTGCATTCCTGCACTTTTCCGGTGTGGAAACGCTGCTCTGCCGGGAGGAAGATCGCATGCTGCCCGGCTGGGGAGAACCCCGGCAGCGGGTGGGCTTCTGCCTGCCGAAGGGAAAATCCCTGACAGGGAAACCGGCCCTGGAGGATGCAGACACCTTCCCCGGTGCTCCGCCGGCAGGGATGCAGATGGAGGTATCTCCCTCCATGTGGGAGATCTCCCGGCTGCTCTTTGCCGACCAGGAGGAGCAGGAGCGGTTCTATTCGGACAGCTGCACGGCGGCAGCGCATGGAATGGGCTGCACCTGGGCGCTGCGAGCGCCCGACGGCGCGCTGGTTACCACTGTGAGCTGCTGTGCCGACTTTGACGGCGAGGCCTATGTGGCGGCCGGAATGACGGCGCCGGACTGGCGGGGCAGGGGACTGGGAGCCTGGCTCATCGCGGCCATGCTTTCGAACAAGGCCCGTACCGCCGATGCAGTGCTTTTGTGTGAACCGGCTCTCTGCGGATTTTATGAGCGAATGGGCCTGCACCGGGGCCCGACGTTTGCACTTTACCGCCCGGTTCCGTGAGAAATCACCAAGAGATACAGGAACAAGAAAAGGATTTGTCAGATTTATGATCGAACAGTTTTACGATATCAAACCCGAGGTGCTGGCCCTGGACGAGAAGGCCATGCAGCTCTGCAAGGAGCAGTTTGCCGCCACCGAGCGCATCCGGGATTACAACCAGCTCAAGATGCTGCGTGCCTTTACCGACTGCGGTGTGGAGGCACGGCATTTCTGGGGTTCCAGCGGATACGGCGTCTGGGACGACAGCCGCAACAAACTGGAGGAAGTCTTTTCCCGCGCCATGGGCGCGGAGGACGCCCTGGTCCGCCCGCAGTTCATGAGCGGTACCCACACCATTGCAGTGGCGCTGTTTGGCCTGCTGCGGCCCGGCGATACTCTGCTGGCTGCCACCGGCCGCCCCTACGACACGCTGGAAGGCGTCATCGGCATCGGGGAGGCCGGCAAGGGCTGCGGCACGCTGCGGGAGTTCGGTGTGCTGTATGATGAAGTCCCCCTGACCGGGGATATGCAGCCGGATTATGAGGGCATTGCCAAAAAGGCTCCTGCCGCCAGGGTTCTGCACATCCAGCGCAGCCGGGGCTACACCCAGCGCAACGCCTTCTCCCTGGAGACCATCGAGAAGGTCATCCGCACCGCCCGGGCAGTCAACCCCAACGTCATTATCTTTGTGGACAACTGCTACGGTGAGTTTACCCAGACCAGGGAACCCCTTGCTGTGGGGGCCGACATCATGGCGGGCAGCTTCATCAAGAATCCGGGCGGCGGCATCACGCCTACGGGCGGCTATATTGCAGGCCGGGCCGATCTGGTGGAAAAGATCAGCCATCGCTTCACGGCACCCGGCATCGGCAAGGATCTGGGATGCACCCAGGACTCGCTGCGGGATACCTTCCTGGGCTTTTACTACGCACCCGGCGTGGTTTGCGAGGCACTCAAAACGGCCATTTACGCCCAGTGTCTGCTGGAGCTGGTGGGCGTCCATCCGGTGCCCCGCTATACCGACGAGCACAACGATATTGTGACCTGCTTTGATTCGGGCAGTGCGGAAGCCTTGCAGGGCTTCTGCACCGGCATCCAGAAGGGCAGCCCCATCGACAGCTTTGTCACCCCCGAGCCTGCCGATGAACCCGGCTACACCGACAAGGTCATTATGGCGTCGGGCAGCTTCACCGAGGGCAGCACCATCGAGCTCTCTTGCGACGGCCCCCTGCGCCCGCCCTTTACCTGCTACCTGCAGGGGGGCGTCAACTTTACCGCAGGCCGTGCCGCCGTGCTCTGTGCCATCCAGAATGCTTTCTTCCGCGACTGAGCATCCACACTGAAAAAAGAATCCGAAAAAATACCGCCGCTTTCCAATCGCCCTACAAGAGGCAGGAAAGCGGCGGTATTTTTTTGCGGTCTCGCGGCCCGGGCCCGGGTCAGCGGCTTTTGATGCCGGTGCGCTGCTGCTGGGCAGCGCGGTACATGGCCTTGACTTCCTCGTGGTGGCGGTTGACCATGGCAAAGGCGTCCTCCCCATGGCGCAGAGCCTGACGGGGGCGGGGAGCGGTAACGGGAATATCGATGGCGCGTTTGTCGGCAGTTTGCATGGCAAGGACCTCCTGAACATTTTTTGACACAGGTTTAGCATCTTCCAATCTTATCTATTATATTCGTGCATGAATGTATCTGAGTTGTTACAAAAAATGCCAATTCCGAAGAAAAAATTGTAAGGCTGCGGAAAACAGGGAAAAACTTGCCGGAATCCGCTCCCGTATGGGATTTGCCGCCCGGGAAAAGCATGCCGGACGCAGCATGCCGGACAGAAAAAAGCCCCCGGCAAAGAACATGTCTTTACCGGAGGCAGATGTTTGGGATCGGGTTACTGGCGGACGTAATCGCGCACCAGTGCCTGAAGCAGATCGTCGCGGTCCACGCGGCGGATCAGAGCGCGGGCATTTTTGTAGGTGGTGATGTAAGTAGGATCTTCCGACAGAATGTAGCCCACAAGCTGATTGATGGGGTTATAGCCCTTTTCCTCCAGTGCGCTGTACACCTGAAGAACCACTTTCTTGATCTCCGCGTCCTTTTCATCCCGAATGGAAAAAATTGCGGTAGGCTCCGAAATAGCCATGCAATAACCCCCTTTTTACAACGGCGTTTCCCGCAAGAACACCGTGGAATCGTACCTTATGTTGCCTATTATATACGAGAACACGGCGTTCCGCAAGTGGAAACCGGCCCTTTTTGGAGCAAATGTCAAAACATTCCGGCTTTTTTGCGCAAGTTTCCGATCATCCCACGATCACATGGCCTTTCTGGATGACTTTGCAAATGTTCAGATCCTTGTCAGCCAGGATCACGTTGCCGTAGCGCCCGGCAGCCAGAGAGCCGTAATCGGCGTCCACACCGATGCTGCGTGCCGGGTTCTCGCTGGCGGCACGGACGGCGCTTTCCAGCGGCACGCCCATATCCAGCACCGCGCGGCGCATGCAGTCATACAGACAGGTGGCGCTGCCCGCGATGACGCCGGGATGCTCGGTGAGGGTGGCACGGGGGCCCTTGACGGTAACGGCCTGACCGCCCAGACTGTACTCGCCGTCGGGCAGGCCGCAGGCCATCATGCTGTCGGCAATAAGGATGACACGATCGTCGCCGAAGGTGTTGAAAGTAAAGCGGACCATGGCGGGATGGATGTGCACACCGTCGGTGATGAGTTCCACCTCCGCCTTGTCCTCCAGCGCTGCAATGATGGGGCCGGGTTCCCGGTGGGTGATCCCCGGCATGGCATTGTACAGATGGGTCATGTGGGAGGCACCGGCGGCAAAGGCCTTCCTGGCGGTGGCATAGTCGGTGCAGGTATGGGCGATGGAAATACGCACCTCATCGTGGCAGGCCTCAATGAAAGACATGGCAGTGGGTTCCTCGGGAGCGAGATCCACCAGCTTGATCAGTCCGCCGGAACGCGCCTGCAGGCGGCGGAACATCTCCACGTTGGCAGGCGTCAGATACTTGGGGTTCTGTGCGCCGATCTTGTCCGGGCTGATGAAAGGCCCTTCCATGTTGATACCCACCAGGTCGGCACCCTTGCCGTTCTTGTGAGCGGCTGCCGTGTCCATGATACCGTTGAGGATCTCCTCACTGTAGGTCATGGTGGCCGGGCAGATGGCAAGCACGCCTTTGCTGGCCTCAAAATCGGCCAGAGCCTGGATGGATTCCTCGGTGGCGTCGCAGAAGTCATGGCCCACTGCGCCGTGGAAGTGAATGTCCAGCAGGCCGGGCAGAGCGTAAAGCCCCTGGGCGTCAATGACTTCCTCCCCGGGCAGAGGCTCGGCCCCGAAGACGATGCGGCCATCCCGGATGATGAGATCCCCCACCGCAAAGACGTGCTGCGGCGTGTAGACGTTTGCGTTTTTGATGATCATGACAGAGTTCCTCTTTTCCAGAGCAAAGCGCTCAGATCAGGCACAGGGCTTCCTCATCGCCCACCAGCGTAAAGTCAGGATGCATCTGCAGGATGGAGGCGGGGACTTCCGGCGTGACCGGGCCGAAGAAGGCCTTCTTGACGATTTCGGCCTTGCCCTTGCCATTGACGACCATCAGCACCTTGCGGGCCTGCATGATGGTCTTGATGCCCATGGTGTAGGCCTGGCGGGGGACATCTTCCTTCTTGTCAAAGAAACGCTTGTTGGCCTCGATGGTTTCGTCGGTCAGGGTGACACAGTGAGTGCCAAGCTCAAAGGCTGCACCCGGCTCGTTGAATCCGATGTGGCCGTCATGGCCGATGCCCAGCAGCTGCAGATCAATGCCGCCCACATTGTGGATGACTTCATCGTAACGCTTGCACTCGCCCTCAGCGTCCATGTTGGTGCCGTCGGGCAGGTTGATGCGGCTGGGATCAATGTTCACATAGTTGAAGAAATTGTCGTGCATGAAGCTCCAGTAACTCTGGGGATTTTCCCGGGGCAGACCGCGGTATTCGTCCAGATTGACGGTGGTGACTTCGGAGAAGTCCACGTCCCCCTTGTTGTACCAGTCGATGAGCTGTTTGTAGGTGCCGACGGGGGTGCCGCCGGTGGCAAGGCCCAGCACGCAGTTGGGCTTCATGATGACCTGAGCGGAAATGATGTTGGCCGCCTTGCGGGACATGTCATGGTAATCTTTGGCGCGGATGATCTTCATGATGGTATCTCCTTTTCTATCTTACCCGAAATCATGGGAGCGGGGAAGAATCCTATAATAAAAGTATAACATGGATTTGTGAACGGTCTGTGACCGTGTGCGGGATCACAGCAATTCCGGCAAATAAAATCGCCCTGGGCGGGCTGGGACGCCCGCCCAAGGCGGTGGCTGCGGGAGGAACCAGAACTCCCGGCGGAAAACAGAGGAAAGAAGCTTTTTACAGCATCTTCTTCAGTTCGTCGTACACGAACTGGACCTTGGGTCCGATGACGACCTGGCAAGCGTTCTTGCCGGGCTTGATCACGCCGGCGGCACCGGCGGCCTTGACGGCCTTGTCATCGACCAGGCTGCTGTCCTTCACATCGAAGCGCAGACGGGTGGCGCAGTAGTCAACATTGGTGACGTTGCCCTTGCCGCCCACAGCAGCCAGAACACCGGAAGCGATGTCGGTGAAGCTGTTGTTGGCCAGCTTGGCGGGAGCCTCAGCGGAGGTATCCTCGTCCTCACGGCCGGGGGTCTTCAGGTCGAAGACCTTGATGGCAAAGTAGAACACCACGAAGAAGACGACCAGAGCAGCGAGGCCCAGAGGGATGATCATGAGGGTGTTCTTTGCAGCGGGCAGAGAAGCGGAGAAGACCAGGTCGGTCAGGCCGGCAGAGAAGCTGAAGCCAGCGCGGAAGCCGACGTAGTAGGTGACGACGGTGAAGATGCCGTACAGCAGAGCGTAGACAACGTACAGCGGGAAAGCCAGGAACATGAATGCGAACTCAAAGGGCTCGGTAACGCCGCAGACGAAAGCGCAGATGGCAGCGGAGCCGACCAGACCGAAAGCAACCTTGCGGCGCTCGGGCTTGGCATTGAGGATCATGGCAGCGGCAGCGCCGGGGATACCGAACATCATGCAGGGGAAGAAGCCGGACATGTACATGCCGAGATCCCAGTTGATTTCGGTGCCCATGGTGCCGATGTCACCGGTGACCTTGCCGGCCCAGAAGTTGGACAGATCGCCCAGGCCGATGGTGTCAAACCAGAAGACGTTGTTCAGTGCGTGATGCAGACCGGTGGGGATGAGCAGGCGGTTCAGGAAGGCGTAGATGCCGGCGCCGACGCCGCCCAGGCTTGACGATCGCGTCGCCCAGCCAAACCAGACCGGAGAAGATGAGGGGCCAGACGAACAGCAGGATCGCGGCCACGATGATGGAGACCAGAGCGGTGACGATGGCAACGCAGCGCTTGCCGCTGAAGAAAGCCAGAACGTCAGGCAGCTGGGTGCCCTTGAACTTGTTGTAGCAGACAGCGCCGATGATGCCGGCCAGGATGCCGATGAAGGCGTTCTCAATCTTGCCGAAGGCGAGGGTCTTGATCTCGTCGTTGGCAACTGCGGGCATCAGGGTGGTGACGACGCTGGTGTTGAGCAGCTTGGTGATCATGAGGTAGGAGACCATGCCGGCCAGAGAAGCGGTGCCGTCGTGGTCATCGGCCAGGCCGACTGCGACGCCGACCGCGAACAGGATATGCATGTTGTCGATCAGGGCACCGCCGGCCTTGACCAGGAAAAAGCCGATCATCTGAAGGAGACCGGTGACTTCGCCGCCCTGCATGGTGGACGGGCACAGCGCATAGCCAATGCCCATCAGAATACCGCAGATCGGCAGTGCAGCTACGGGAAGCATCAATGCTTTGCCGAGCTTCTGCAATTGTTTCATCATAAGAAACATTCCTCCTAATATCTCTCGCGTTTGCTTACACAACCGACGGACCGCTCTGGTTCCCGGCGGCCCGTACACTTTGTTAAACAAATATTAACATATTCGTAACAAAAAAGAAAGGGATATTACGGAAGATTGGGCGTTATTACAAAAAACTGTGCTGCTTCCTGGTGGAAACCTCCATAGAAGTGACAAAAATAACGCTTTGTCATGAAAAAACGTTCATTTTTCAACGCAGAAAAAATTCCGAATCGTTGAAAATCTAACAAAAAAGTGCAATGCGGCGGGGATTTCCATTGCTGCATTGCACTGTGATATTGTACAAAAATGCGCTTTGATTTTTGACAGCTTGTACAGAGAAAGAAAAAGTGTACAACCGGATGCGCCGTTCTCGCTTGAAAGTACAAGAGGTTTGCCATCACATCTCAGACAGGGAATTTCACCGCCGTGAAACTCTCAACTGACTGCAGCCGGCTTCACAGCTTCTGAGCCAAGGCAAGGCGGGCTGCACGGACCGCCTTCTCACTGGTATAGGAGAGATGCCACTCATCCAGGCCGGGTAATCCCATGGGAACGCCCTCCCGCCGGAACTGCATGGAGCTTTCCACTTCCGCCTTGCCGCTCATGTGGAATGCCCGCGCCTGCGGCAGCTCCCGACGCAGTTGGGCGAGGACGGCGGCATTGACTCCGGCGCCAATCAGAACTTCCGGGCCGTCAATGGCATCCCGCAGGGCAAGCAATTGGCCGATGGTCTCCCGTCCGGCAAGACAGTTTGCGGCAGCGCCGCTTGTGAGAACGGTGTCAATTCCCAGTGCGGCAGCATCCCGGTAAGTCTGCAGCGGATCAAGGCTGACGTCGATAGCCCGGTGCAGCGTCAATCCGGCCCCGTCCGCAGCGGCGCACAGGCGGCGTGTGGCCTGATGATCCAACGTGCCGTCTGCACGCAGTGCTCCCACCACAAAACCATCGGCGCCGGCTTGCCGCAAGGACCGGATCTGCATACAAAGAAGATCAATTTCTTCCTCGCTGTATAAAAAGTCTCCGGCCCGGGGGCGCATGAGGCAGCGGACAGGAATCCGGCTTGCTTCACGGATCTGGAGAAGCAGCTCGGTCCAGGGAGTCAGGCCTCCCACAGAAAGGGCACTGCAAAGTTCCAGCCGGTCAGCGCCGCCCCGGATGGCTGCCATGGCAGAAGCGTAACTGTCAACACAAACTTCCAGCAGGGTGTTGTTTTCGGTTCCCATATATAAGTCATCCCTTCCTATAACCCAAGCGGCCGTTTCTGCCATTACTATATCACAGCCAGGGGCGGATGAAAACACAAAACCTCCACAGCATGCCGCGGGAAACTTGCAGAGTGGGGAGCAGCATCTGTGAAGGCTTTGTGCAGTTATATGAGATTACCCGATAAAGGGTGGATACAGGCAATTAAGGGGCGGACACGGGCAGTGGATTTCTATACCGCAAAACAGTGAACCACTCCGGCCTGTACAGGACAGGAGCATTATGCCGCATGGCGTCCACCGGGTACCACGCGCAGTGGTACGGTACGCCGGGAAGGAGCCGAGGGACGGGACTGACGGGGCGCAGGCCGTACCTCTTCCGCCGGAAGAATCAGGCAGGAGACAAGATTGACGCCTACAAAAGAGACGACTGCATACCCGATGGCCGCCGGCAGAGAGAGGGTCCCCTGAATGGCGGCGGAAAGGAGCACAAACAGAGCAGCCGTCTCAACCAGAAACAGAAACTTGCAGACAGCCTGCTTAATATAGGTAAGATTCATGGAAATGCCTCCTCCGGAAAAAACGATGGTGAGTGAAAAACGATACCGCAAATACTCATGGAACAACGTATGGTTGTTTTGTATCTCCACTATAATACAACTTTTGGTTGTTGTCAAGACTGAATTTACAACTTTTGGTTGGCAAAAAATCAAAAATCTCTTTACATGAACTACCTTTGGTTGTATAATGAAAATACAATACAGCAGGAAAACGCTTCTTTGTGCAAAGAAGATTGGGGGACATTATGTTTTCAGAACGCTTGAAGGCGGCCAGAAAGAGCAAAAAGCTCAGCCAGGCGGAGATTTCCCGCCGCTTGGGGGTGACACAGCAGGCTGTGGGCAAATGGGAGACGGGGCGGTCCACGCCGGATCCCGGGACGGTTGCACGCCTTGCTGAAATTTTGGACACCACGGCGGATGCACTGCTTGGCCTGCATCAGCCGGAGTTCACTGACCGGAAAGAGCAGTTTGCTTCCTATGGGGAAAGCCCCATTCCGGTGGTGGGAACTGTACGTGCCGGCTACGGTGCACTCGCCTTTGAAGAGGATTATGGCACCGAGTATGCCTGCGTCAAGGACCCTTCCAGCTATTTTTACCTTGTGGTCAAGGGAGACAGTATGGAACCGCGCATCTCGGACGGGGACCTGGCACTGGTTCACCGACAGTCTACGCTGGAAAATGGTGAACTTGGCGTGATGGTTTACGGCACCGACGGCGAGGGCACACTGAAAAAGTACATTCGCCGGGGCAACGCCGTGGTGCTGCATCCCTTCAACCCCGATTATGAGGACCTGGTCATCAAGGGAGAGGACCTGGACCACCTCTACATAGCCGGCAAAGTAGTGGAGACCAAGACCAAGTGGTGAGCATCCGGATTGGAAGTGCTTCCTGATTCCCCGGGTCTGCATTCAGTATACGATATCCTGCGTCCCATAATTTGGACTTTCCTCTGCCGGAAGGCCGGGAAAGAACAGAAAACGATCTGATTCCGTCAGCCCACGGAGAGGCCGATCTTTCGGTGGGCTTTCTTTTTTATACCTTTTATAAATGATAATAAATACTGGGAACTTCAAAATGATTGATTACCTCATGAACAGGAGGGGAGGGAAGAAAAATGGAGCTGGCGGAAAAGCTGGAGATCCTGGCGGACAGCGCCAAATATGATGTTGCATGCACCTCCAGCGGAGTGGATCGTGGGGGACGCCATGGAAGCCTCGGAAGCTGCGTTGCACCGGGAATCTGTCATGCCTTCACACCGGACGGACGCTGCGTCTCTCTGCTGAAGGTTCTGTACTCCAATGCCTGCAGCTACGATTGCAGCTATTGCGTCAACCGCCGTTCCAACGATATCCGCCGCGCCACATTTGACCCGAGAGAGCTGGCGGAACTCACCATCGGCTTTTACCGCCGCAACTATATTGAGGGACTGTTTCTTTCCAGCGCAGTGGTGGCGACACCGGATCTCACGATGGAAAAAATGATCGAAGCACTGCGCATTCTGCGGGAGAAATACCATTTTCGCGGATATATCCATGCCAAGGCCATACCCGGAGCCGACCCCCTCCTGGTACGGCGGCTGGGGTATCTGGCCGATCGCATGTCGGTGAATATTGAGTTGCCCAGCGCAGACAGCCTCCAGCGGCTGGCACCGGATAAAAAGAAATCGGCTGTCCTGGCACCTATGGGACAGATCGCGGCGGAATCCAAACAGAATCGCAGGGAATTGCAGCTTTACCGTTCGGCACAGCCCTTTGCGCCTGCGGGGCAGAGCACACAAATGATTGTGGGTGCATCCCCGGAGACGGACCGCCACATTATGGGACTGACCGAAGCATTGTATAAAAAATACTCGCTCAAGCGCGTGTTTTATTCGGCATACCTGCCGGTTGTGGAGGATTCCCGTTTGCCGGCGCTCACCACACGGCCGCCTCTGCTGCGGGAACATCGCCTGTATCAGGCAGATTGGCTTTTGCGGTATTATCATTTTTCGGCGGGAGAACTCCTGAGCGAGGAGGAACCCAACTTCAACCCCTATCTGGACCCCAAATGCTGCTGGGCCATCCGCAACCCGGCCTTTTTCCCGGTGGAGGTCAACACAGCTGCCAAGGAGGATTTGCTCCGGGTGCCGGGTATCGGCCCCAAAAGCGCACTTCGTATCATCCAGGCGCGCAGGATGCAGCATCTGGGGATGGCGGAACTCAAACGAATCGGTGTGGTCCTCAAGCGGGCGCAGTACTTTATCACCTGTAACGGTTACCTGGGCGCCCATGGTACCCGGGCCGAGATCGCCAATGCATTGCTGGACCCCAAGGCATTCGGCGTGGGAGTGCAGCAGCTGAGCTTTGACGATTGCATGCCCAAAGCCCTTCCCGACGCGGCACCTGAATTGCATCGTCTGACGGCTGAGGGAATGGATGTGCTGCAGGCGGCAGCGCTCTTGAAGCAGGAGGCGGTTACATGCATTACCAGGCAGATGTAGCAGATGTGGTCTACCGTTACGACGGTACCATGCAGGGATTTCTCTGCTGCGTTTTTGAAAGCTTCCGGCGCAGGGAACTTCCATGTGGGATCTGCTCACCGGAGGAAGGTCGTCTGACACTTTTCCCGGAGCGGGAGATCGCCACCGACCCGGCCCGGGCACGCCGGGTGCTGACAGGGATAGAACGGCTGGGGGGCGGCGTCAGACAGCGGTTCATGACAGCCTTCCTCAGCACCGACCCGGAAAAGGAGCAGATCCTTCTGCGCTATCTCCGACTGGCCTTTGCCACCGGCCGCGGCGTGGACCGCATGCTGGGCGACCCGGATGTGGCTGCCGCCTGGCAGCTGGAACGCGCCGTAAACGGAGAAGCCCATCATTTTCTGGAGTTTATCCGCTTTGAGGAACGCGACGGCATGCTGGGTGCGGTGATCCATCCGCAGAATATGGTACTGCCTCTGCTGCGGCCGCATTTTTGCAGCCGTCTGCCGGATGAAGCGTTTCTGATCTATGATGCGACCCACGGCATCGCCATGCTGCGGCGCGGAAACGAAGTGCGCTATCTGGAGATGGAGGACTATGACAGGGAAACCTCTCCCGAAGAACAGCAATGGCAAATGCTGTGGAAACGGTTTTTCCGGGCGCTGACCATCGAACCGCGGCGTAACGAGCGCTGTCAGCGTACGCACTGCCCCAGACGGTTCTGGCGGGATATGTGCGAGATGCAGGGCGGCTGCCTGGAGGTACCGGGACAAAGCCGGAAGGCGCTGGAAGAACCCCGGAACGCCTGACGAGATGGACTGCCGGGCACTTTCCGGCAATCTGTCGCGTTTGGTGACAATATCACAGACGGGACGGGAAAAAGTGGGTATACTCTAACCATAGAAAACACCCACACATGAAATCAAGGAGGTACTTGCAATGAGTGCTGTTCATATTACCAAAGAGAATTTCAATACCGAAGTGTTGCAGAGTGACCGTCCGGTCCTGCTGGATTTCTGGGCCAGCTGGTGTGGTCCCTGCCGCATGGTTTCTCCCGTTGTGGATGAGATTGCAAACGAGCGCAGTGATATTCTGGTCGGTAAGGTCAACGTGGATGAGCAGCGCGAGCTTGCTGCACAGTTCGGCGTCATGAGCATCCCGACACTGGTTGTCCTCAAGAACGGCCAGGAGGTCCAGCGCTCGGTCGGCGCCCGTCCCAAGAGCCAGATCCTTGCCATGCTGTAATTTCTGATCGGAATTCCTGCAGAGAATTCAGGAGCCCCGGTGCCTGTCGCACCGGGGCTCCTGCTTTTCTATCACGGAAAAAGAAAAATGGGAAGGAAGATTATTCGGCGAGAGCGGCACCCAGCGCCTGGCATTCCGCCTCGGCGGAGGCATCCGGGGCTCCGTTGCAGATCACACCGTCGGATACCGGCAAGGCACCGGCACTGCGGCAGGTATCGCACCAACTGCGCATCCATTCGCCGTCGCCCCAGCCATAGGAACCGAATAACCCGATCTTTTTCCCCCGGAGCTGTTCCAGACAGGCGGAGAACATCGGTTCAAATTCACTTTCCTCCAGCTGCTCGTTGCCCATGGACGGGCAGCCGAAGGCCAGTGCGTCAAACCCGGCCACCAGATCGGCGGAAAAGTCTCCGGCGGTATACAAAGTGACCTGGGCGCCTGCCGATTGTGCGCCCTGAACCACCAGGGTAGCCATCTGCTCGGTGTTGCCGGTTCCACTCCAGTAAACTACTGCAATTTTGCTCATACGTATCGTGTCCTTTCTGTGCCAATGTTAGTGGATGCTAACTTGTGGGCGGAAAAATTGTCCTGCCCTCCTGTGACGAGAGGCGTTGGGAAACAGCCGTAACAGGTTCCCTTTCCAATGCAGCCGGCCTTCAAAAGAAAGGCAGAAAAACGGCGGGCCGGATGTTTCCCGCAGTTCCGAAGAAAACGGAAAAGCGATCCGGACAACCACTGTACCTGCCAACCTGAAGACTGGGAAACAGGTGGAGCAAGACATTTTATACGTAGTTAGCAAATGCTAACCTTGCATAAAGCATACACCGGATTGGTCGCCTTGTCAAGCCTGTTTTCCCGCAGCCGTATACCTGCAGAAAAAACAGTCCGAAGTACACCGGACGGCGTGCAAAAATTTACATTCCGGCAGTGATTGTACTTTTGGCGGTGGTGTGATATACTAAAACAAATCTTGTTTTGAATGGCCCGCAGCAGCGGGCAGGGAGGTATTGCGCATGAAATCGCTGTTGAAGCTGTTGGTCGCACTGGCCGCTCTGGCCGGCATCTGCTATCTGATCTTCTCCTGGCTGGATCAGGAGGATGATCCCGACTACATTTCCATTTACGGCGGGCCCGAGGATACCGGCGACGAGCAATAATGGAACGTACCACAAAAAGGCAGGCATCTGAATTTCTCAGACGTCTGCCTTTTTTGCTGCCCGTAAGCGCACCGGAAAACGGTTTCCCTAAGTGGGAAGTCGGGAACTCTGCGGCAACAAAACACGCCCCGGAAAGCAACTTCCGGGGCGCGTTTTTCTATCGTGTGAAATCTGTTTTTTGGGGAAACGATGACCCGGGCGAAAGGATCAGAACTCCAGCTCCTGCAGGCGAAGCAGCGCCAGAATATAGATCTTCAGCGCCTCGATCATCTTTTCAAAGTTTGCGCCCTCGTTGGCACCGTGCATCGGGCCGGCAAAGTCGGGCAGCGGAATGTCGGTGTGCTCAGGACCGAAGCTGACGGCAAAGGGGAAGTGACGGGCGTAGGTGCCGCCGCCCATGGTGAAGGGCTCTTTGCTCTCGCCGGTGACCTCGTTGTAGGTGTCGATGAGGGTGCGGATGGCCGGGCTGTCGGCCGGGATATAGAAGGGGACCCGGCTGCTCACATCTTCCAGCGCGGCTGCCTCGCCGCAGACCTCGGTCATGGCGTTGCTGAGCTTGTTGCAGTCGGTGTTGGTGGGATAGCGGCAGTCAAAACTCTGGCGGAGTTTTCCGTCCTTCTTCTCAATGGTGCCGCCCACAATGGTCAGAGGAGTGAACAGCCCGTCATCGGCCGCAATGCCCAGCGTGCTGCCGTCGGTGGAAGCGTGCAGCCTCTGCAGCACTTTCAGGTAGGCGGTCTCCGCCGGGGAGCAGACGCCGCTGTCCAGCAGGCAGTTGACCAGCAGGCCGATGGCATTCACGGTGCCTTCGGGCATGGCGGCATGACCGCTCTTGCCCCAGCCGCGCAGCGTCACGGTGCCGTCGCCGTTGTCCTCCACAGTGACCTGCTCACTGGCGTCAAAGGCGGAGGCAGGGGCTTTTACGACGCAGAAAGCCCGGTCGGGCACTGCGTTCTTGGCCACGCCGCCCGCAAAGTCGACGATCACGCCGTCGGTCAGGACAGGGGAGACCAATTCGCCGGAGAAACCGCCTTTCTCACCGTTGCAGACGGGAAATTCAGCATCGGGGGTAAAGCAGAAAGCGGGCATGGCAAAGTGCTCGGCATAGTATTCCACGTCCTGCATGTGGGTCTCCTCATTGGTGCCCAGCAGGGCGCGCACGGGATACCGCAGGGTCACACCGCTGTCCTTGAGGTATTTGAGGGCATAGAGGCAGAGGATGCCGGGGCCCTTGTCATCGGCCACACCACGGCCCAGGATCCACCCGTCGCGGACGCGAACGGTGTAGGGATCGGCATCCCAGCCGTTGCCCTCGGGGACTACGTCCACATGGGTGATGGTGGACAGGAACTTCTGGCCGTCAGCAATGGGACCGGTCTGGGCCCAGCCGATGTAGCCGTCGGCATTGTGGGTATCCAGGCCCAGCTCGGCGGCAATTTCCAGCCCTTTGTCCAGGGCGGCGCGGGGACCCTTGCCGAAAGGTGCGCCCGGCTCCGGGGTACCCTCCACACTGGGGACGGCACACAGACGGGTCACATCCCGCAGGATGGCGTCACGGTTGGCTTCTGCAAAGGCGTCAATGGACGCCCAACGGGGATCGTTCATGGATAAAACCTCCTAACATGCGGCCGGGACACAATGCGCCCGAACGGAAAAACAGAAGTTCCGTTCGGGCAAACGGTCGGGGCCGATTCAATATACAAATTTCTTTTGCAGCAGATAGTTCAGGAAGAACAGCAGGCAGTCCACAGGGATCTTGGCTGCCAGTTCAGGCATCCCGGCGGGGAAAATCCCGACCAGAAGCGAGACGAGCAAGGCGCTTGCCAGTGTTTTCAGCACGGTGATGGTGGTGTACAGCGTGGCCGACCGTGTGTGGGTGGCGTGGCTGTGGAACACCAGAAAATAGTTGAGCAGGTAATTGCACAGCGAGGACAAGACCCGGGCTGCGATGGTGGCAGCCAGAATATACAGCCGTGCGCCGAACAGCGGTTCAAAAGGCACACACAGCAGGGCAAAGGCTGCCAGATCAACGACGCTGGAACTCAACGAGGAAACCAGAAACCGCCAGAAAGGCTGTTCCCGGACCGTGCTTTGGGATGCTTGACTCATATTACCCTACCTCTCTATTGTACAGTATACACTTTACCACGTGCGGGGGCGAAATTCAAGTGTGGGAAATCTTGTGCACCAAAACCTTGGGACAAGGCTTTTGACGTCTGTTCGTCTCCTTTTGGCGCTTCTTGACCCCGTCAGGCACAGGGCGACCCCGCAGGATGGGGGCAGAAGGACCGGCGCATCCGGGATGCAATCCGCCGCTCCTGTGTTATAATAGAACAAAAATGTTCGGCTCGGTTTCCGGCTGACGGGAACCGGGCCGGGGAGGGCGGCACAATGCTTGCGTATACCTATCTTGACAAGGGAAACTTTCAGCTGATCGAAAAGCCGGTCCCCACCCTGCACAATGACCGGGATGCCATTGTGCGGGTGACGCTGGCCAGCATCTGTACCAGTGACCTGCACATCAAGCACGGTTCGGTTCCCCGGGCTGTGCCGGGCATCACTGTCGGCCATGAGATGGTGGGCGTGGTGGAACAGGTGGGCAGTGCAGTGCACAATGTCCGCCCGGGGGACCGGGTCGCCGTCAATGTGGAGACCTTTTGCGGCGAGTGCTTTTTCTGCCGCCATGGCTGGGTCAACAACTGCACCGACCCGGACGGCGGCTGGGCACTGGGCTGCCGCATCGACGGCGGTCAGGCACCCTTTGTCCGGGTGCCCTATGCCGACCAGGGCCTGACCCCCATCCCGGATGCGGTCACCGACCGCCAGGCTCTGTTTGTGGGGGATATTCTGGCCACCGGGTTCTGGGCGGTGCGGATCTCGGACATCGGCCCCGACGATACGGTGCTCATTCTGGGGGCAGGGCCGACGGGCATCTGCACCCTGGCCTGCGCCATGCTCAAGCATCCCCGCAAGATCATCGTCTGTGAAAAGGACCCGGACCGCCGCGATTTTGTCCGTGTCCATTACCCGGACGTGCTGACCGTCGGCCCTGAGGAGGTCGCGGAGCTGGTCGCACAGACTTCGGAACACGGCGGCGCTGATGTGGTGCTGGAGGTGGCCGGTGTGCCGGAGACCTTCCGCCTTGCCTGGGAATGCGCCCGCCCCAATGCCGTTGTGACGGTGGTTGCTTTGTATGACGGCCCTCAGATTTTGCCTCTGCCCGACATGTACGGCAAAAACCTGACCTTCAAGACGGGCGGCGTGGATGGCTGCGACTGTGCTGAGATCCTCCGCCTCATTGAGGCAGGCAAGATCGACACCACGCCCCTCATCACCCACACCTACCCGCTGGAACAGATCGCCGAGGCCTACGACCTGTTTGAACAGCGCCGGGACGGTGTCATCAAGGTGGCCATCCGGCCGTAAGGATGCAGCCTCTGCCCATAGTTTGCCCGGATATCCTGTCTCGCAGGCGGATTGGTATCCTTTACACCGTTTGGGAAAAGTCATATAATGAAACATAACTGTATTGCGGCCCGACGGTGTGGATTCCTGCGAGATTCCACCCGCTCTGCCGCAAGATAAAATTTCCCATTGCAGGAGGTAGTTCTTTGCAACGAAAACAACTGGCGCCCGGCGTCTTTCTGACCGAGCTGGACGCGGAAAAATTCAACCGATGCCGCATTGCCATCCATCTCCGCTACCCGGCCCGGCGGGAAAGTGCCACCGATGCCGCGGTGCTTTCCATGGTACTGGAGCGGGGCTATGCAGGCTGCCCTGATATGACAAAGCTTTCCCGGCGGCTGGCCGCCCTGTACGGCGCCGACCTGGGTGTCGACCTGAGCAGTGCAGGAGGCGACCGGGTCCTTTCGGCGGACATCTGCGGCATCAAGCAGCAGTTTGCCCTCGCGGGGGAGGACCTGGTGGCAGACTATGCCGACATCGTGTTCGGTGTTCTGTTCGACCCCTATCTGGTGGACGGCAGTTTCGACCCGGAGGCGGTCCGCATTGAAAAAGAATCCCTGCGCCGCCGTCTGCAGAGCGAATACAACGACAAGCGGCTTTACTGTGTGCGCCAGGCCCGCCGCCGCTTTTACGGCGACAACCCGGCGGGCATTGAACTGTACGGCTATCTCAACGAGATCGATGCCGTCACGCCCCGGACCCTCCGGACAGAGTACGACCGCATCCTCTCCCAGGCTTCCATTGAGGTCATGGTGCAGGGGGCGGACGCCGAGCCGGTGGCCCGGCGCCTGTTGGACCGGCTGGACGCTATCCGGCGCACCCCGGCCCAGATCACCCGCCTGACCCCGGTGCCTGCTGCTCCGGTACGACACTATACCGAGGAAATTCCCGGTCTGACCCAGGGCAAGCTTTGCATGCTGTTCACCCGGGACGGGGCGGAGGATCTGCCATCCATCCATGTGCTGCGCATGGCCATGGGAATTTTCGGCGGAACGGCCACCAGCCGTCTGTTCCGCAACGTCCGGGAAAAGCAGAGTCTCTGCTACTACTGCGGGTCCAGCGCCCTGCGGGCCGCGGGGGTCATGATGGTGGATTCCGGTGTGGAGTCCGCCAATATCGACAAGGCGGAGGCGGCCATCCTGAAGGAACTGTCCGACCTCTGCGCCCGGCCCGTGGACGGGGAGGAGATGGAACAGTGCCGCCGCACGCTGCTTGCGGGCATCGATGCGGTGGGGGACAGTCTCTCCGGACTGGCAAGCTGGTATTACGGCCAGATCATGCGGGGGGAACCGCTGGTTGACCCCGAACAGGGCAAGGCACAGATGCTTGCGGTCACGCCGCAGCAGGTGCAGGAGATCCTGCAAAGTTACAGCTATTCGGTCTGCTATGCACTGACCGGCCGGGGAGAGGAGGCGGACGCATGAGCACCATCCGTGAAAAAGCCGCGGCGGCGGTGCGCTGCCGCAGGACAGTCCTGGACAGCGGACTCACCGTTCTCTGCCGCACCATGCCGGGATACAGCACGGTGCATGCCATGTACGGCACGGCCTTCGGCTCCACCACCCGGGAGTTCCTCCTGGACGGCAAGCGCATCACTCTGCCCGCCGGCACCGCCCATTTCCTGGAACACAAGATGTTCGAGTCGGAGGAGGGCGACGCCTTTGCCCTCTACGCCAAAACCGGAGCCTCGGCCAATGCCTTCACCAGCTGGGACCGCACCTGCTATATCTTCTCGGCCACCAGCCGCATTGACGAAAACCTGGATATCCTGCTCAACATGGTGGGCAAACCCTGGTTCACCAGGGAGACCATCGCGAAAGAGCAGGGCATCATCGGCCAGGAGATCAAGATGTACGATGACAGCCCCGACTGGCGGCTGATGACCGGGCTGTTCCGCTGCCTCTATCCCACCGACCCCATCCGGGACGACATTGCGGGCACGGTGGAGAGCATCGCGCAGCTGACGCCCGAGATGCTCTATGCCTGCACCGACGCATTCTACCGTCCCGAGAATATGGTGCTGGCTGTGGCGGGCAATATCGAGCTGGAACAGGCGGTGGAAGCCTGCCGCCGTGCCGGATTGGACAAGCCTGCGGCACCGCATACCGTCGAACTGCCGGAAGCTGCCCCGGAGGGCCCCATCACCCGGCGGGAACTGCAGTTTGCCATGCCGGTGACCCGGCCCTGCTTTGCCCTGGGCTACCGGGAACAGCCCATCGCCCGGGGAGACATCAAGCGGGAGATCCTCTGTGATATGCTGCCCGACCTGGTCTGCGGCGGTCTGACCGACCTTTACCGCAAGCTGTACGACCAGGCATTGGTGAACCCCGAGTTCAGCGGCGACTATGTGCTGACCCGCAGTGCCTGCTCCATCGCCTTCACGGGGGAGAGCTCCTGCCCGCGGGAGGTGGCACAGATGGTGCGGGACGAGATCGCCCGCCTGCGCCGGGACGGTGTTGACCCGGAGCTGTTCACGCTGGTCAAAAACCAGATGTACGGCGAACTGCTGGCAGTCCTGGAAGGCGTGGAGGATGCAGCGGGTCAGCTGGCGCTGGCATTTTTGAAGGGCACCACGCTGGAGGACCAGATCGCCATGCTGGCGAGCCTGACGCCCGCCGACGCAAATGAGGCCCTCCAGACCATGATGCTGCCGGAAAACGAGGCCTACGTGGAGATCACCCCGCAGCAGTAACCATTCCCGGACGGCGCGGCAGACTGCCGCAAAACATACAATCGAGAGGGCGGCCGGACACCGGCGGCCCCGAGAGGTGGGAAAAATCAATGACCTATCATGTGCAATTTCCGGGCCTGGGCCTGGAGCTGACCCTCAATCGTGTGGCGTTCAGCATCGGCAATTTTGACGTGTACTGGTACGGCATCATCATCGCGGCGGGTATGCTGCTTGCCATGCTGTTTGCCTTCCGGTACGCAGTGGACTTTGGCATCGACGCCGACCGTCTGGTGGACGTGGTGCTCATCGGCACGGTGGCAGCCATCATCTGCGCCCGCGCCTACTATGTGATTTTCGCCCCCTTCCCGTATGACAGCATCTGGGAGATGATCGACATCCGGGAAGGAGGCCTCGCCATCTACGGCGGCGTGCTGGGGGCCTTTATCTTCGGCGGGCTTGCCGCCAAGTGGCGAAAAGTCCCCATCCTGCCGCTGTTTGACCTGGTGGGCATTTGCTTCCTGATCGGGCAGGGCATCGGCCGCTGGGCCAACTTCATCAACCAGGAGGCCTTCGGCACCAACACCACCCTGCCCTGGGGCATGTACAGCGAGGGCACCCAGCGTTATCTTGCCAGCGTGCAGTCCACCCTTGCTGCGGAGGGCGTCACCGTCGACCCCTCCATGCCGGTTCATCCGACCTTTTTGTATGAGAGCCTCTGGTGCCTGGCCGGTTTCGTGATTCTGGCGCTGCTGATGAAACACCGCCGCTTCCACGGTCAGCTGTTCCTGTCCTATGTCATCTGGTACGGCATCGGCCGTTACTGGATCGAGGGCCTGCGCACCGACTCCCTCATGATCACCGATACCCTGCGTACCAGCCAGCTGGTGGCGCTGCTTTCGGTGGCGGCGGCAGTCATCCTGATGGTGGCGGGCCTGACCCGCACAAGGGGCAAACAGCTGATGGTCCCGCTGGCGGTGGCCAACATCAAAATGGACGACGGCCCCATCGCAGTGATTCCGACCAGGCTGCCCGCTTCTGCCAGCCACAGGGAGTTTGTCAGTGCAACAGCGGAGATGAACAAGAGAATCGCGGAACTTGCCGAAAAGGACCATGACAGGACCGCCGCAGCAGCGGAGGAACCCGCAGCGGAAGGCAGCGAGAGCAAACCTTCCGCCGACATCATGGACACCGGAGCTTCCGGTGACGGGCAGAAAGCGGAGCAGGATTGCAAAGCGGAGGAAGAAACCGCACAACCCCGGGAGACAGAACAGGAGGACACCCATGCAGGCACAGATCATTGACGGAAAGATCCTGTCCGCCCAGGTCAAGGCGGAGGCTGCGGCCGAGACCGCAGCACTGAAAGAAAAAGGCGTCACGCCCTGCCTGGCGGTGATTCTGGTGGGGGAGGACCCTGCCAGCCAGGTCTATGTCCGCGGCAAGGCCAAGGACTGCCATGACTGCGGCATTGACAGCCGGGTCATCCGCCTGCCGGAGGAAACGACCCAGGCCGAGCTGCTCAAACTGGTGGGGGAGCTTGCCGCTGACAAGGCGGTCAACGGGATTCTGGTGCAGCTGCCCCTGCCCGCCCAGATCGACGAGAAGGCAGTTATCGACGCCATCCCGCCGGAAAAGGACGTGGACGGTTTCTCCCCGGTCAATGTAGGCCGGATGCAGATCGGGGAGCCCTGCTTCCTGCCCTGCACCCCGGCGGGCTGCATCCGCATGATCGAGTCCACCGGCACCCCCATCGAGGGCAAGCGCGCCGTTGTCATCGGCCGCTCCAACATTGTGGGCAAGCCTGCGGCATTGCTGCTGCTGGCCAAGAATGCCACCGTGACCATCTGCCATTCCCGCACCGCCAACCTCAAGGAACTGTGCTCCAGTGCGGACATCCTGGTGGCCGCAGTGGGCAAGGCCGGGTTTGTGACCGGCGACATGATCAAACCCGGTGCGGTGGTCATTGATGTGGGCATCAACCGCGGGGAGGACGGCAAGCTCCACGGGGACGTGGACTTTGCCGCTGCCTGCGAAAAGGCCTCCTACATCACCCCTGTGCCCGGCGGCGTCGGCCTGATGACCCGGGCCATGCTGATGAAAAACACCGTTCAGGCTGCAGCCCGGCAGAACGGCCTGTAATCCAACCAAACCAACAGAAGAACACAAAAGGCGGATGCCATGGTCAGTGACCGGGCATCCGCCTTTTTGTGAAACTGTTGAAAATTAACCGAAGAGTGAAGTGAAAACCCACGGATCACGGGACAGAATCAGTGTTCAGATCCTGACTTTCCCTCCATGGCAGGCAGGTAGACCGCAAAGGCGCTGGGCACCGAGTAGTCCGCTGCCAGCTCTTCCGGCAGGGCCCAGACGCAGTTCTCAGGCAGGGCGGGGGAGGCGTCCGTCTCCGCCAGCCAGCCCTCCATCTGCCAGACCTTGTGGGTAAAGATGTGCTTTGCCGGACCCAGCGGAGAAAGCGCCCGGACGGCAATTCCCATTCCGGCCAGTGCCTTGCGGACATCGTCGGGAGTCAGCCGACCGTCCAGCACCAACGGCTGCCACAACTTTGCCAGAAGCCCTTTGTCAGGGCGTTTTTGCAGCAGTACACCCTGGGGACCGCGCACCACGGCAACCGTCAGCGGCAGCTCAGGACGGGGCTTTTTGGCGGGTTTGACCGGCAGCGCCGCCGCCCGGCCGGAGGCCCGGCCCAGGCAGACGCCGGCCAGCGGGCAGTGCTCGCACAGGGGAGCGCCGTTGGGCAGGCAGACCAGAGCGCCCAGCTCCATCAACGCCTGGTTGAAATCTCCCGGATTGTCGGCAGGCAGCTGCTCACAGACCCGGCCGGTGAACAGCCGCTTGGTCTCGGGGCGGGTGACGTCGGCGTCGTCGTCATACAGGCGGGCGAATACCCGCAGCACGTTGCCGTCCACCGCGGGCACCGCAATGCCGAACCCGATGCTGGCAATGGCTCCGGCGGTGTAGTCCCCGATGCCGGGCAGAGAGCGCAGGGCGTCATAATCGGCGGGGAGTTCGCCGCCGTACTGCTCGCAGATGACCCGGGCGGCTTTCTGCAGATTGGCAGCCCGGCTGTAATAGCCCAGTCCCTGCCACAGCTTGCGCAGCCGGTCGGGGGCGCAGGCAGCCAGGGCGGCAGGGTCGGGCAGCTCGGCCACAAAGCGCTGGTAGTAGGGCACGGCGGCAGTCATGCGCGTCTGCTGGAGCATGATCTCACTGATCCAGATATGATACGGAGTAGGCTCCTGCCGAAACGGCAGGAGCCTACGATTTTCATAGAACCAGTCCAGCAGTGCGCGGGAAAACCGCTGCATCAGAAGCCTCCGCAGGTGCGCGGGAAGGGCAGCACGTCGCGGATGTTGGGAATGCCGGTCACGTACATGATCAGGCGCTCAAAGCCCAGACCATAGCCTGCATGCTTGACGCTGCCGAAACGGCGCAGGTCAAGGTACCACTCATAGTCGCTGCGGCGCATGCCCAGCTCGTCCATGCGGGCGGTCAGCACGTCCAGCCGCTCCTCACGCTGGGAACCGCCGATCAGCTCGCCGATGCCCGGCACCAGCATATCGGCAGCGGCAACGGTCTTGCCGTCGTCGTTCATGCGCATATAGAAGCTCTTGATCTCCTTGGGATAGTCGGTCACGAACACCGGCTTGTGGAAGACCTGCTCGGTCAGGTACCGCTCGTGCTCGGTCTGGATGTCGGTGCCCCAGTCCACTTTGTACTGGAACTTGTCGTTGTTCTTTTTCAGAATCTCCACCGCGTCGGTGTAGCTGATGCGGCCGAACTCGCTGCTTTCCACCAGCTGCAGGCGCTCCACCAGACCCTTGTCAAAGAACTGGTTGAAGAAGGCCAGCTCGTCGGGGCAGGTCTTGAGCAGATGGCGGATGACGTACTTGATCATGGCCTCAGCGGTATCCATATAGGTGTTGAGGTCGGCAAAGGCCATTTCAGGCTCGATCATCCAGAACTCTGCCGCATGGCGGGGCGTGTAGCTCTCCTCGGCGCGGAAGGTGGGACCGAAGGTATAAACCTTGCCCAGAGCCATGGCCATGGCCTCGGCTTCCAGCTGGCCGGAAACGGTCAGGTTGACCTGGCGCTTGAAGAAGTCCTTGGTGTAATCGACCTTGCCGTCCTCGGTCTTGGGAACGTTGTTCAGATCCAGGGTGGTCACCTGGAACATCTCACCGGCGCCCTCGCAGTCGGAACCGGTGAAGATGGGGGTGTGCACGTAGGTGAAGCCGTTCTCATGGAAGAAGCTGTGCAGGGCAAAGGCTGCCTCGCCGCGCACACGGAACGCCGCGTTGAAGGTGTTGGTGCGGGGACGCAGATGGGGCATGGTGCGCAGGTACTCCACGCTCATGCGCTTTTTCTGCAGAGGGTACTCGGGGCCGCAGGGGCCCAGCACCGTGATGGTATCGGCGTTGATCTCGAAAGGCTGCTTGGCCTGGGGGGTCAGCACCAGACGGCCGGTCACCTCAAAGCTGGTGTACAGGCCGCTCTTGGCGATCTCGGCATAGTTGGCCAGCTTGGCGGCCTCAAAAACGATCTGGACGGGCTTGTAGCAGCTGCCGTCGGTCAGCGAGATGAAGCCGATATTCTTGGAATCACGAACGGTCTTGGCCCAGCCGTACACCTTGACTTCGGTGCCGTCAGCGGGCGTCTGCTTGTAAAGAGATGCGATCTCGGTTCTTTCCATTGTAGTCCACTCCCTCACAGTCAGCGGCATCCCCGTCCGGGGGCCGCCGGGTATTGTTTTATTATATCCTGTTTTGCCGTGGTTGTAAATGATTTCCACACGTCAAAGCGCTTATCCGGCATCGACGGCTGTGGAGCTGCGGCGTCTGCGGTTCCAAACCACGATGCCCAAAAACGCCACAACGCCCACGCAGGACAATACAATGCCCACTTTCAGGCCCGGCGTCTCGTAGTGCAGTTCGATCACATGCTCTCCTGCATCCAGTTCCAGGCCCAGGAAGGCGGTGTTGGCACGCAGCAGCTCGGCAGGCTGGCCGTCCACGGTGGCGCTCCAGCCGGTGGAGTAGGGAAGCTGGATCACCAGTACCTTCGGCTCGTTCACGGTGATGGTGCCGGTCAGCGAGTTGGTGCCCAGCACGGTGTTTTCCAGGGCTTCCTCACCCAGCACGGCAGCCCGGTCGGCTGTGGTGTCAAAGGTCTGGCACTCCACATCGATGCGGTCGAAGGTATAGTAGCCGGCGTAGGGCAGTACCACGGTCAGGGTAGTCATGCCGGTCTCGGTGTAGCCGAAGTTGTAGGCAAAATCATGACGGCCGGAATAATACTGGTTGTTTCGCATGGCATAGTCGATACGTCCTTCCCCGATGTCGGAGGTCAGCCGCAGATAGACTTTTTCCTTGCACCAAAAATGAGAGTACTGTTTTTCCGTTGCCAATCGTTCGGCGGGGGACATGGCATCCAGCTCCTCTTCGCTCATGGCGTCCAGGGGATTGGTGGCAACGTAATCCATGCCCTCCACCACGAGATAGGTCTCACAGTCGGTGACCGGCTGGCTGATGGTGAAGGTGATGGTGCCGCCGTCCTGAGGAGAATAGTAGGTGTTTTCATCCACCATCTCAATGCCGTTCAGGGTGACCTGAGCGGCGGGGAAAATCACATCACTCCGGGATTCAGCTGCGGCCAGGTCCTCCCCGTCGCCATCCTCCAGCAGGACACCGTTCAGCAGGGCATCCTGCCGCTGGACCGGGGTCAGGGCGTCGTAATCACTGCGGGAAATCCGTGCCGCGCTGGTATAGCCGATGGGCAGGGCGTCGGATTTTTCATAGGCGCCCACATTGACGCCGGCCACGTCCATGGCAAGAGCGGGCTCGGTTTTGCAGCCCTGGGGCAGGGTGGAGGTGGAATCGGTGCCGCAGAGAAAATACTTGACGCCCAGCAAAGAATCCAGTACGCTGCGGCCATGCAGACCGACGTAGTTGTATTCCTCCGGGGTGTTGTAGCCCATCTCGGCCATCCACTGGGAGACGTAGCCGTTGTTGAGGCTGAAGAAATAGCTGACCCCGTGCAGGTCCATGAGCATGGCGCTGTTGACATAGACGTTCATGGAGGTGTCGTACCGCCACAGACTGTCGTCGTCCAGCTGCTTGAGCAGGTTGGCAGGATTGTTTGCCACAGTGGCATCCCAGGCAAACCCGGCGGGCTCGTACTCGCCCAGAGTGTAACTCTCGTCGGCACCATACTGGTAGCCGATGTTGATGACGATACCCAGACAGCAGCCGCCCAGCAGCACCACCCGAGTGACGCTGCGGGGAGCACTTTCGGCAGAGAGCACGAACACCGCAAGCAGCAGCATGAGCAGACTGCCCAGTACCGCCCACTCAGTGCGGACGTCGCGGTTCCAGAAAGCCAGCAGGCAGTAGATGGCCAGCAGTGCCGACAAAGTCAGCTTTTCCCGGCCGGAAAGCTTTGTCATGTCGGGGCAGGCCCGGGCCAGGATGAAAGCTTCTAGCATGGCAAACGCCCAGACCCAACGGTTCTGCATGTAGGAGAATCCATTGAGGATCTTGCCCGCCCAGGGCAGCATCATGAAAGCCAGCATTACCAGCCAGGCTGCCTTGAGGACGGTGTTCTGCCGCCGGCGTGCAAACAGGATCATGACGGCCAGCACGGCCACGGCAGTGATGCCACAGTAGGTGGAGTACTCGTCCACCTTGCCGCCGGTAGTCAGGTTGGCGATCAGGTTCCAGTACATGGTGAAGGGATAGCTGGTCACCTGACGGTCCAGGGAAAACCGGGCGCTGCCGAACATCTCAAAAACGGTGGGCAGCATGGTCACCGCCGCGATGGCGATGCCTACCAGACTGTAACCCACGAACTTGCCCAGCAGCGGCCACAGGGTGCGCAGCTGACCGATACCGTACTTGCGGAAATATTTGACCACCGCGTACAGTACCAGCAGCAGGGCGATCATATAGAAGAACAGGAAGTTGGACAGGGCCGACAGGGCGATGGCCGCGATATACAGGGTGGGACGGCGGCCTTCAAAGATGTAGTCGGCGCCCAGCAGTACCAGCGGGAAGCAGTACATGGGAATGATGAAGAACGGCTCTGTCAGCGCTGTCTGGAGGGTCCAGGTGCAGAACGCATAGGCCACTGCGCCCAGCAGAGTGCCGAAGCGGCTGTTGCCGTGATGGCGGCTGAACAACATAAAAGTCAGGCCCGCCAGGTAGATGCGCACCAGCATCAGGGCTTCCAGCAGGGGCTCCCCGTACTGGCTGGGCACAAAGGCGGCAATGAGGTTGAGCGGGTCACCCATCACGTAGTAGCTCAGGGTGGTGACCACATCGCCGCCGTACCCGATGCTCATATCCCAGGTGGGAATGGGGCTGCCGGACAAAATACAGCGGGCGGCCTCGCGGAGCCAGCGGCCATAGTAGACCAGGGAGGGGAAATGCTGTTTGATGGTATCGGCATACCAGACGAAGCTTTTTCCGTTGGCTGCAAAAATGCCGATCCAGACACCGCACAGCACGGCAAACACCGCGGTGAATGCCAGCCACAGGGCAACCCGTGGATGCTTTTGGTTGAGACGCCGGGGCAGGGTCATGATTTCTCCCATAGTTGTTTACTCTCCTGTATGCTGCGCTGCCGCAAAAGGCAGGGAATGCGGTGCGCCCTCGTCCAAACGGAACGCCCGGCAGCTGTTTTTTCTCTTTTGACTCCTATATTATATGCGCTGCCCCAGAGGGATGCAAGCCTGCGCATTATGCCGCCCCGAACAGGGAGGCCAGTGCCCGGGCGGCATATTCTCCCGCACGGAGGGCCTCGTCCAGCGTGTTGGCGTGACCGCCGATCTCAATGAGCAGACTGCCGGTGGTGACATCCTGATTGTAAAAGCGGTAGCCGCACAGAACCGGACGGGTCAGTCCGGGGTAGAGCGTCTCCATCTCGGCCTCCCAGGCAGCGGCAAAGCCGAGGTTTTTCTCCCAGTCGGGCAGAACCACGGTGGAACCGTTGTTGCAGCCCGCGATGATCATGACCTGGGCGGTGTCCTCACCGTCGATCTGCGTCAGCGGTTTGATGCGGGTGCCGTCCCGCTCGATGGCGTCCCGGTGAACGTCGAGAATTACCTTGATGCTGGGATACTGTTCCAGATAGCTGCGGGCAGTCTCGGCGCTGCGGCCGTAGCTTTCGGTGTAGCTGGGGGAGTCGTGCAGCGTCTCGTCGTGAAGGGTGTTGATGCCTGCCTCATTGAGTACATCGGTCATCACGGCCCCCACCGCGCACATGTTCACCGAGGTGTCCAGACTCCGTGCGGCGAAGTCGGGGTCATACCACAGATCGTCCCAGGGCTGGTAGCATTCGGTGGCGTGAGTGTGCAGGATCAGTACCTGGGGCTCGTCGCTGTTCAGCGCAATGGAAAAGGGCAACCCTGCCCCGGCGGCGTCCGCCAGCACCGAGTCGGGGTTGGAGGTGCTGTTCTTGATGCTGCCTGCCGCCAGGGTGACGTAGCCGTCCCCGCTGCCCTGACCGTAGGTCTGGGATTCAATGTCCCCGGCGTCGTCGGGGCGTTCGGGGGAAGGGGTGGAGGCAGGTGTAGGCGAGGGCGAGGGGGAAGGCTCCGCCGCTTCCTCGTTCCCCGCCGTGGAACCCGCATCGTCCTGCTCCGGGACGGCAGCCGGGGCAGGGGAGGAGGTTACGGCTTGGCTGGCGATGGAAGCCGGGCTGCCCTGCATCTGCCCGGTGGAGGAAAAGCAGCTCTCCAGAATTTCACCGGCCCCGGCAGGCTCGGCCACGAATACGGCAACGGCCGTCAGCCAGCCGCCCGGGGCAAGGTTTGCTGCCGCCAGGAGCATGGCTGCCGCGAAACCAAGGGATACACTCCCCAGCAGCAGATGCCCCAAAAGCCGGTACAGGTGTTTCAACGTGCTGTGCCTCCTCTTTCTGGATTCTGCGCGCCGAAGCCGCCGCCCCACACCGCGCCTCAAACTCATGTCTATGCGTCAGGCCCCCTTTTTAGCCGTGGAGAGAAGGCAAAACTTCAAATCCAACAAAAAAGTTTCGCCAAATTTGGAAAAAACCACTTGCAACCTCGCGCCAATTATGCTAACATAGGTAATACTGTTATGGGGAACCAAGGAGGTGGAACGAATGCCTAACATTAAATCTCAGAAGGACCGCGTTGTCCAGGCCAAGAAAGAGGCTCTGCACAATAAGGCCATCAAGTCCAACCTGAAAACAGTGATCAAAAAGGCAGACGCTGCCATCAACAGCAACGCTGCGGATAAGGACGCCGCCATCAAGGCCGCTGTCTCCGCCATTGACTCTGCCAAGAGCAAGGGTGTCATCCACAAGAACACCGCTGCCCGCAAGATCAGCCGTATGGCCAAGCGCAACAACAAGGCCTCCGCGCAGTAAATCTTTCGCATACAGCAAAGAAACAATGCCCGCCTGGTTCAGGCGGGCATTTTTCGTTGCCGGGCGCCGCATCACGAAAATACAAAAAGCCGGAGGCAATTCTGCCTCCGGCATTTTTGCAATGGAAAGATCAGCCCACCGTAGAGTGGGGGACGCGCTCGTCCAGCGTGATGTAAGGCTGGGGATTGCCCAGGTATTTGTAGGCCGGGCGGATGATGCGGTTGGCGAACATGACTTCCTCCACCCGGTGGGCACACCAGCCGGGTACGCGGGCAATGGCGAACAGCGGGGTGTACAGGTCCTCACTGATGCCCAGCATGCGGTAGATCAGGCCGCTGAACAGGTCCACATTGGCGCAGACCTTTTTGGGACCGCGGTGTTCCTCGGCAAAGACCTGGGGAGCCAGCCGCTCGATGGCGCACAGCATGTTGTATTCCCGGTCAAAGCCCTTCGCATAGGCCAGATCCTTGGCATGGCTCTTGAGGATCTGGGCGCGGGGGTCGCTCAGGGTATAGACAGCATGGCCGATGCCGTAGATCAGGCCGCTGCCGTCACCGGCCTCCTTGCGCATGATCTTGCGCAGGAACTCCCGGATCTCGTCGTCCCCGGCGTTGGGGCTGACATTTTCCAGAATGTAGTCCAGCTGATGCATAACCTTCAGGTTGGCGCCGCCGTGCTTGGGGCCCTTCAGAGCGCCGATGGCAGCCGAGATGCCCGCATAGGTATCGGTGCCGGAGCTGGACAGCACGCGGCAGGTGAAGGTGGAGCAGTTGCCGCCGCCGTGGTCGGCATGGACCAGCAGGCAGAGATCCAGCAGCCGGGCTTCCTCGTGGGTGAACTTCTGATCGGGGCGGTAGGTGGAGAGGATGTGCTCCGCCGTGCTCTGGCCCGGGATGGGCAGGTGGAAATACATGCTCTCCCGGTCGTAGACGCGCCGCTTGATCTGGTAGGCATTGACCATCATGGTGGGGAGCTCGGCGATGAGGTTGATGCTCTGGCGCAGGATGTTGGCCAGCGAGCGGTCCTCGGCCTGCTCATCGTAGCTGTACATGGCCAGCACACTGCGGGACATCTTGTTCATGATGTTGGGCGACGGCGAGTTCATGATCATGTCGTCGGCAAAGCCGCGGGGGAGTTCCCGGTGGTCGTCCAGCATCTTGCAGAAGCGCTGCAGCAGCTTGCGGTCGGGCAGGCTGCCGAACAAAAGCAGCCAGACGGTTTCCTCAAACATGAAACGGTCGTGGGTGTCGGCCTCCCTGACCAGCGTGTCGATGTCTATGCCGCGGTAGATCAGCCGGCCCGGAATGGGCACGATCTTGCCGTCGGGCTGGGTGTCGTAGCCCACAACGTTGGACACGTTGGTCAGGCCGGCCAGCACACCGGTACCGTCGGCATTGCGCAGGCCGCGTTTGACCCCCAGCCGTTCACAGTCCGAAGGGTCGATGTAGTTGTTCTGGAGGTATTCGTCGCACAGAAGCCGGATCTCGTCCGGCTCCAGTGCCGCTACGGCAGGATAATACATATCAGCTTCCCCTTTCCCTCAGTGGGGGCACCCGCACGGCGGCCTCTGCACAGGCAACGGAAGGTTCCAGCAGCCTGCGCACACCGCTTTTGCCGCGCACACAGCAAAAACAGCACCGTCCCACACGGCCCCGCAAACACCGGCGGCGTATCATGGACACACCGCTTCGCGTCAGCATCTTTAATTTTAGAGAATTGAACCGGTAAAGTCAAGGCAAAAACTTAAAACAAAGTAAAAAAAATCAAAAACAGCTTAAAAAAGTAAAGAAAAAAGTTGAAGATATAAGACTCTAAAGCGTGAAAGTGCTTGATTGACAACGGCAGGGCAAGCCGATATACTAAAAACGATACAGTCTGTTATGCGGACAGCGTGCAGGCCGGAAAATGCCGGGCCAACATCCGCCCGGAAAATAGGAAAGGGGCACAATCATAGGAATGAAAGCAGTTCTGATTCCGGGCGACGGCATCGGCCGTGAGATCGCCCAAAGCGTAAAAGCGGTTTCCAAGGCACTGGATACCGGCATTGAATGGCTGGAGTATGAAGCTGGCGCCGAGTACGCGGCCAACCACGGCGAGCTGCTTCAGCCCGGGCTTCTCGATGAGATCGAGCGCTGCGGCTGGGCGCTGAAAGGCCCGACGGCCACCCCCATCGGCAAAGGCTTCCGCAGCATCAACGTCCAGCTGCGCCAGCGGTTCTCCACCTACGCCAACCTGCGCCCGGTGCGTTCGCTGCCCGGTGTGCCCACCCGGTTTGACAATGTGGACCTGGTCATCGTCCGTGAAAATTCCGAGGACCTGTACAAGGGCATCGAGTATATGCTGGATGAGAACACCGCCAACGGCATCAAGCTGATCACCCGCGGCGCCAGCCTGCGCATCTGCCGCTTTGCCTTTGACTATGCCCGCCGCCACGGCCGCAAAAAGGTGACGGCAGTCCACAAGGCAAACATCATGAAACTGACCGACGGTCTGTTTTTGAACTGCTTCCGGGAGGTTGCCGCCGAATACCCCGAGATCGAGGCCGACGACGTCATCATCGACGCCCTGTGCATGAAGCTGGTCCAGCGCCCCGAGCAGTTCGACGTTCTGGTAGCCCCCAACCTGTACGGCGATATCATCAGCGACCTGTGCGCCGGTCTGGTGGGCGGCCTGGGCTTTGCCCCCTCCGCCAACATCGGCGACAAGGTCCGCATCTATGAGGCGGTGCACGGTTCCGCTCCCGACATTGCCGGCAAGAACCTGGCCAACCCCTCCGCCATTCTCATGGCCTTTGCCATGATGCTGCGCGACCTTGACCACGGCGAGGCCGCCGCCCGCCTGACCAACGCAATTCACAGCCTGGTGCAGGAGGGCACCACCGTCACTGCCGACATCGGCGGCAGCGCGACCACCACCGAATTCACCGACGCGCTCATTGCCCGCCTGTGACCGCAAAGGAGGGAAACCACATTGAAACTGCATGACAAGGGTGTTTACCTGGTGGGCGGCAAGCTGTGCGATACAGCCCCGGTCTCTCAGGAGGAGGCCCGCAAGGGCACCATGGCTTACAGCATCCTGAAAGCCCACAACACCACCGACGACATGAAGAACCTGCGTCTCAAGTTCGACTCGATGACCAGCCACGACATCACCTATGTGGGCATCATCCAGACGGCGCGGGCCTCCGGCATGGACAAGTTCCCGCTGCCCTACGTGATGACCAACTGCCACAATACCCTCTGTGCGGTGGGCGGCACCATCAACGAGGATGACCACCAGTTTGCCCTCTCCGCGGCTCACAAGTACGGCGGCATCTATGTTCCGCCCAGCATGGCGGTCATCCACAGCTATAACCGTGAGATGATGTCCGGCTGCGGCCGCATGATCCTCGGCTCCGACTCCCACACCCGCTACGGCGCCCTGGGCACCATGGCCGTGGGCGAGGGCGGCGGCGAGCTGGCCAAGCAGCTGGTGGGCCGTACCTATGATATGGCATATCCCGGTGTGGTGGCCATCTACCTGACCGGCAAGCTCAACCCGGGCGTGGGTCCCCAGGACGTGGCCCTGGCCCTGGTGGGGGCCACCTACGCCAACGGCTACGTCAAGAACAAGGTCATGGAGTTTGTCGGCCCCGGCATTGCGTCGCTGTCGGCGGACTGCCGCAACGGCATCGACGTCATGACCACCGAGACCACCTGCTGGTCCAGCATCTGGGAGACCGATGCGGTCACCAAGGAATATTTCGACATTCACGGCCGCCCCGAGGCCTATAAAGAGCTTAAGCCCGCCGATGTGGCCTACTACGACGGCTGCATCGAGCTGGACCTCTCCACCATCGAGTGCATGATCGCCCTGCCCATGCACCCCAGCTACGCCTATCCCATCCGGGAACTCAAGGCCAACGCCAGGGACATCCTGCACGAGATCGAGACCCGCGCCAATGAGCAGCTTTCCGGCAAGGTACATATGGACCTGGTCAGCAAGATTGCCGCGGACGGCAGCATCCGTGTGGATCAGGGCGTGGTGGCCGGCTGCAGCGGCGGCACCTTTGAGAATGTCTGCGATGTGGCCCGCATTCTGCGGGGCAAAAACTGCGGCGCGGGCACCTTCCGCCTGAGCGTCTACCCCGACAGCATGCCCACCTACCTGGAACTGGTGAAAAACGGTGCGGTGGCCGATATCGTCTCGGCGGGCGGCATCTTCCGCGAATGCTTCTGCGGGCCCTGCTTCGGCGCGGGCGATACCCCGGCCAACGGGGAGTTCTCCATCCGTCACACCACCCGCAACTTCCCCAACCGGGAAGGCTCCAAGCCCGGCGAAGGCCAGATCTCTGCCGTCGCCCTCATGGATGCCCGCTCCATTGCAGCCACTGCGGCCAACGGTGGCGTCCTCACTGCGGCCAGCGAAGTTCTGGACGAGCCCCTGCCCACCCCGGAATACCACTTTGATGTGAGCGTCTACGACAAGCGGGTCTACAATGGCTGGGGTCATGCCGAGCCGGAACACGAGCTCAAGTTCGGTCCCAACATCAAGGACTGGCCGGAGCAGCCCGCCCTCAGCGACGATCTGCTGCTCAAGGTGGTCAGCTACATCACCGACCCTGTCACCACCACCGATGAGCTGATACCCTCGGGCGAGACTTCCTCCTTCCGCTCCAATCCTCTGCGCCTGGCGGAGTTCACCCTCTCCCGCAAGGACCCGGGCTATGTGGGCCGTGCCAAGGCGGTCAAGGCGCTGGATGACGAGCGCCGCGCCGGCACCATGCCCGCTGAGGTCCAGTCTGTTTACGACGCCCTTGCCAAGGCAGGCGTCCAGGTGGAGCCCGAGGCCACCAATGTGGGCTCTGCGGTGTTTGCCAACAAACCGGGCGACGGTTCCGCCCGTGAGCAGGCGGCCAGCTGCCAGCGTGTGCTGGGCGGCGCGGCAAACTTCGCCCGGGAATATGCCACCAAGCGGTATCGCTCCAACTGCATCAACTGGGGCATGCTGCCTTTCCTGGTGGAGGACCCCTCGGTCTTTGCCCAGGGCGATTATGTCTTTGTCCCCGGTGCCCGCAAGGCATTGCTGGACGCCGCCCCCGAGATGACCGCCTACGCGGTTGCGGCGGACGGCAAGGTCACGCCCTTCACCGTGCGCCTGGGCGACATGACGGCGGATGAACGGCAGATCCTGGCCGACGGATGCCTCATCAACTATTACAAGAACAACTGATCTTCACAAGCAAAGGCCCCCGGCAAGCAAATGCCGGGGGCCTTTTCATATATTGAGTCAGGAGCGGAAAGGGTCATTTCATCTTCCCGATAAAGACCAGCCAGGAATAGACATAGAGCCAGGCGATGCAGACAAACAGGGATGCCACCGTAACAAAGCCGCTGATGCCGAACCCGGTCGCCAGGTCAATCAGAGTGGAGAGGATCATCAGCAGCCCGATGATCACAAAGCAGATGCCGCCCATGCGCTGGGTGCGCTGCCAGCAGTGGTCGCTGGCCAGAGCCCATGGCGTGCGCACACCCATGGTGTAGTTTTGCCGGATGCGTGGCATGTAGTTGCCCAGTGCCACCAGTCCGGCACCGATCAGACAGATGACGGCGGCAGGCAAATACCCCCACAGGGATTCCGGCCCCCAGAAATACAGTTCCGTCATCCAGGTGAACCCAATCATCAGAAGGGTCATGACGGTGACGAATACGCCCCACAGTCCCCGCATTTTGCGGTAGCTGTCGGCCCGGGGCTCGATGGCGGGGATCACCTTGAACAGGATCACCAGGGCCAGGGGCAGCGCGTCGAGAAGCCACAGATATTCCTTGCTCATCCAGCTGTTGACCCCGCCGCTCAGCGACCACTGACGGGGAACCTGGTCGGGCAGGGCAGGGTAGACGATCAGATGGGCGGCAAAAGAAACCAGGGACAGGGCCAGCAATCCCCAGAAAAGCCCCCAGCCCAGGACCGGCTGCTTAGTGTTGTTCGGTTTCATTGCGGTCACCTCCCGAGATCAGGCCGAAATCATAAAACCACTTCATCAGTTCCTGCAATACTGTCAGGTTGAGATGATAGATGATGCTCTGCCCGTGGCGTTCATCCGTCACCAGCCCGGCGTCCCGCAGGATGCTGAGATGGTGACTTACCGATGGCTTTGCCATGTCGAAATGCGCCGCGATCTCCCCGGCGGAAAGATCCCCCTCGGACAAAAGCTCGAGGATCCGACGCCGGGACGGATCAGCCAGCGCTTTGAATGCGTCACCCAAAACCGAACCCTCCTTTGCAGTACGGCTGCCGCTGCTGTCCGGTGCCCGCCGTCTGGCCCGAAAGACGGGCAAAGGGACGGCAGCAAACAAGAGAACGGACATCCTGCGGCGCGCCGGATGTATACAATGAAACATAGTTAGATAAACTTCTAAATATACTGTACCACATGGTGCCGCAGATTGCAAGTGGGCGCCCCTGTGCCGGAAAAATGGACACAAAAATCCCCGGGCCTTCGGGAAAACCGGAGATCCGGGGATGGCGGTACAGTTGAAAATCAGGCTCAGGTCGCGGCCACGGTGGCGTTGGCAACCAGCTGATTCATCAGCATATCCTGCAGAACGTTGGTCTTGATATAGTTCTCGCCATAGTTCTCGATGTAGGAACTGGTGTCGTCGGTGCTGAAGAAGTCGTTGACATTGGCATCCAGGGCGGCATCATCACAGACGATGCCTTCCTTCTCGGCGATGGCCTGCATGAGCAGGGCCTGCTTCATCGAGCTCTCGATGGAGGAGGAAGCAGCGCTGAGCAGGTCGGCGGCACTGCCGTAACCGGCGGCGGACACGAAGTCATCCAGGGTCATGCCGTAGTTGGCGGCATACATATAATAGGAATACAGGAAGCTGTCGTTGAAGTAGCTGGTCACGGACTCGGGCAGCTCATCCGCAAAGGTGGTGTTTTCCACCAGCTGATTGTAGACAGCACTGCTCATGCTGGACTTGACCAGGGAGTCGTGCACGTAGGACTTGAGGCCGTCCACGGTGGTCAGCTGCAGATAGGGGTTGATGTTCTCGGCCACCCAGCTGTCGGTGAGCTCGGGGTTGACGCTCTCGGAGATATAGTTCAGGGTGGTCACGAACACAGCGTCCTTGCCGGCCAGATCGGGGTTTTTCTGGTAGGGATCGGGGAAGGTGACCTCCACGTTGAAGGTCTCGCCGGGGGTGTGGCCGGCAATCTGATCCTCAAAATCATCAATGAAGGAACCGCTGCCCAGCGTCAGGTCGTAGCCCTGGGCGGAGCCGCCGTCAAACTCGACGCCGTCCACAGAACCTACATAGTCGATGTTGACGGTATCGCCCATCTCGGCGGCGCGGTCGGTGACCTGCTCGTCGGTGGCAAAGTTGGAGAGGATGTTGGACTCGATGTAGGAATCCACGTCCTCATCGGTGACAGTGTCGGTGCCTGCGGGCAGGGTCAGGGAATTGTAATCCTCGGGCAGGGTGACGTAATCCAGTGCCTTGACCCCCTTGAGGTAGCCGTTCTCGTCGAAGCCGTCGCTGAAGGAGAAGGTCGCCAGGTAGGCGTAGGGATCTGCCGTCTCAGCGGTAGCGGTCTCGGAGGTCTCGGCACCTTCGGGAGAAGAGGTCTCGGAGGTGGCGGACTGGCTCTCGTCCTTGTCGGAACAACCGGCCAGCACCATCGACAGTGCCAGCATCAGGGCGCCGGCACGGATAGAATGTTTCAGTTTCATGTGATACTCCTGTCTTTTCGGCGCTCGCAGGCGCCTTTTAATGCAATACTTTACCATTATACAACACAGCGCGGAAAAAGTACAGGCCCAAAAACGGGGGACAGCGATCCGCCCCCGGCCGCACGCGGAGGAAGCCCCGAAAAATTTACAACCGTCCCTGCGGTTGCGGCGGGGGCGCGGCTGTGCTACACTGGACATGCAGCCGAACAGGCTGCCGGGGCCGCAAAAGCCGGAATACGGAAAGGAAAGAAACTCTATGGATAAAGCAAAGATCGCACGCATCAATGAGCTGGCCCACAAGGCCAAAGCCGGCCCGCTCACGCCGGAGGAACAGGCCGAGCGGGAGGCCCTGCGCAAGGAATACCTGGACTCGGTGCGGGCCAGCCTGCGGGCACAGATGGACCGCATCGTCATTGTGGAGCCGGACGGTACCCGCCATGGCCTGGGCAAACCCCGGACCGAAGAAAAGAACTGACAGGGTATTGGTTTTTTATACTGGATTTGCTATAATGTATGCGGCGGCGGATCCCGGGCAAATTGCGCGGAAAAGGCTGTACGCTCAACCATGAAAGAGGTAACATTATGCTTACTGCAATCACCGGAATCAACTGGGGCGACGAGGGCAAGGGCCGCATGGTCGACCTGCTCAGCCGCGACTATGACATTGTTGCACGGTACCAGGGCGGCGACAACGCCGGCCATACTGTCAAGAATGAGCGCGGAAAGTTCGTTCTCAACCTGATCCCCTCCGGCATCCTGCGTCCGGAGGTCGTCTGCGTCATGGGCGGCGGCATGGTCATCGATCCCCATCACCTGGAGGGAGAGATCGCGCAGCTGCGTGACAAGGGCATCGCCATCACCCCGGACAATCTGAAGATTTCCGACCGTGCCACCATCACCATGCCCTTCCATGTGGACCAGGATGGCCTGGAGGAAGCCCGTCTGGCCAAGACCGGCGCACAGTTCGGTTCCACCAAGCGGGGCATCGCCTACACCTACGGCGACAAATTCATGAAGAAGACCCTGCGCATGGGCGACCTGCTCCATATGGATGAGGGCGTCCGCAAGCGTCTGACTACCATTGTGGAGTCCAAGAATCTGACCATGGAGAAGATCTACGGCCAGAAGCCCGTCTCCCTGGATGAGATGTGGGCATGGTGCCAGCATTACGCCGAGGTCTTTGCCCCCTACATCTGCAATGTGGGCGATTACCTGGCCAAGGCGGACGACGCCGGCAAGAAGATCATGTTCGAGGCTCAGCTGGGCGCTCTGCGTGACATCGATTTCGGCATCTATCCCTACACCTCCAGCTCCAACACCATCGGTGCCTATGCGCCCATCGGCGCAGGCATCCCCGGCCGCAAGCTGGACCTGTCCATCGGCATCATGAAGGCCTACTCCTCCTGCGTGGGCGAGGGCCCCTTCACCACCGAGCTGGCCATGACCGAGGAGGAAAAGGACGTGCTGCGTGAGCATGGCCATGAGTACGGCGCCGCCACCGGTCGTCCCCGCCGCGTCGGACCCTTCGACGTGGTGGCAAGCCGCTACGGTGTCCAGTGCCAGGGCTGCGACGAGCTGGCTCTGACCCTGCTGGACGTGCTGGACTATATGGAAGAAGTTCCCGTGGTGACTCACTACCAGCTGACCGACGGTACCGTGACCGACGTCTTCCCCATGGGCAAGACGCTGGACGACGCCAAGCCTGTGGTGGAGAAGCTGCCCGGCTGGCACTGCGACATCACCGGTGTTCGCCGCTTTGAGGATCTGCCCAAGGCCGCGCAGGATTACGTCCTGTACATCGAGAAGGCTGTCGGCTGCAAGATCAAGTATATTTCGGTTGGCCCCGAGCGTGAGGCATGCATCGTGCGTGACTGACCGCATCGTCCGTGAGGCATCGCGGGCAAACCGATGAGAACGGCTCCCGCCGGGCCTGGGCTTTGCCGCCCGGACCCGGCGGGATACTTTGATATGGCGGGATTCCCGGCGGAGGGAGTTTCGCCCGGCCCGCCGCATCCGCGGCCCCGTTCCGGGAGGGTAGTTTTGCACGGCAGAGCCGTGCAGTGGGGGAGTGTGTATCGTGACGAAGTTCCTTCTTCGTTGTTTCGTCAAAAACTATGAAAATGTCGCAGACAAGGCCGTGCGGTCGGCCTGCGGCAACCTGGCCTGCATTGTGGGAATTCTCTGCAACGTCCTGCTGTTTGCAGGCAAATTCACGGTGGGCATGCTGTTCGGCAGTGTGTCCATCACGGCGGACGCCGTCAACAACCTGTCCGACGCCAGCTCCAATGTGGTGAGCCTCGTCGGCTTCAAGCTGGGCAGTAAGCCCGCCGACAAGGAACATCCCTACGGTCACGCCCGCTATGAGTATCTGGCAGGCCTGGCCGTCTCGGTCATGATCCTGGTCATCGGCATCGAGCTGGGCAAGGAGAGCCTTGCCAAGATCATCACACCAACGGCGGTGGAGTTCAGCTGGCTGTCGGCGGCGGTGCTGGTGGCATCCATCCTCGTCAAACTGTGGATGAGCAGCTTCAACCATCAGGTGGGCAAGCTCATCCACTCCGACACCCTGATGGCCACGGCAGCGGACTCCCGCAATGATGTCATCTCCACTACGGCGGTTCTGATCGCCTCGCTGGTGGCGCATTTTACCAGCTTTGACCGCCTGGACGGCATCATGGGCCTGCTGGTGGCGCTGTTCATCCTGTACAGCGGCATCGGTCTGGTGCGGGATACCCTGGACCCCATCCTGGGTGCCGCGCCCGACCCAGAGCAGGTGGCCTACATCAAGGAAAAGGCCCTGGGCTATCCCGATGTGCTGGGCGTCCATGACATGATGATCCACGACTACGGCCCCGGCAACCGTCTGGTCAGCTTCCACCTGGAGATGCCCGCCGAGGGCAACGTTATGGCCATGCACGACGAGATCGACCGCATGGAAAAGGACTTTTATACCAACGACGGCCTGACCGTCACCATTCACTTTGACCCGGTGGTCACCAGCGACCCCCATGTGACCGAACTGCGGGAACTGGTGGAGACCACCGCTCACGAAGCCGATCCCGAGGTCAATATCCACGACCTGCGCATTGTGCCGGGACCTACGCACACCAACGTCATTTTTGACTGTGCCGTGCCGCCCCGCTACTTTGAAAAGGACGGTGCCGCAGGGCGCGAACTGCTGAACAAACTGCGGGATGCCGTCAAGGAAAAATGGCCGGATCATTTCTGTGTGATCCAGCTGGAACAGGCATACGCAGATCTTTCGGAAGCATCCGGACACTGAACAATCTTACAGGAGGGTACATGCAAATGGATTACAACAAAGCCGCGCTGGAACTTCACGAGAAATACCACGGCAAGCTGACGGTGCAGAGCCTGGTGGAGTGCCGGGACAAGGATGCCCTGTCCACGGCCTACACCCCCGGCGTTGCCGAGCCCTGCCGCCGCATCAAGGCAAATCCCGAGGACGTCTACCGCTACACCTGCAAGGGCCGCATGGTGGCTGTTGTTTCCAACGGCACCGCCGTGCTGGGCCTGGGCAACATCGGCCCCGAGGCTGCCATGCCTGTCATGGAGGGCAAGTGCGTTCTGTTCAAGGAGTTCGGCGGGGTGGATGCTTTCCCCATCTGCATTGATGCCAAGACCAAGGAGGAGGTCGTGGCGGCGGTCAAGGCCATCGCGCCCACCTTCGGCGGCATCAACCTGGAGGACATCCGCAGCCCCGAGTGCTTCGAGATCGAGGAGACGCTGGAGCGGGAGCTGGATATCCCGGTGTTCCATGACGATCAGCACGGCACTGCCATCATCGTGCTGGCGGGCCTGCTCAATGCCCTCAAGGTGGTGGGCAAGCGGCTGGAGGATGTGCGCATCGTCCAGAACGGTCCCGGCGCGGCAGGCACTGCCATCATCAAGATGCTCATGACCGCCGGCGCCCGGCACATCATTGCGGTGGATGAGCACGGCATTCTGGTGCCCGGCCGTCCTGCCGGTCTGGAGGGCCACAAAGCTCACCTGGCCGAGATCACCAACCCCGAGCGCCTCTCCGGTACCCTGGCCGACGCCATCCGCGGGGCAGATGTGTTCATCGGCACCTCGGTGGCCAACGCCCTGACGGTGGAGATGGCAAAAACCATGGCCCCTGACGCCATCGTTTTCGCCATGGCCAACCCCAACCCTGAGATCCTGCCCACCGATGCCAAGGCTGCCGGCGTGCGGGTCATCGGCACCGGCCGCAGCGACTTCCCCAACCAGGTCAACAACGTCCTGGCTTTCCCGGGCATCTTCCGCGGCGCCCTGTCCGTCCGTGCCCGGGACATCAACCCCACCATGAAGATGGCTGCCGCCCGCGCCATTGCGGGTCTCATCCCCGATGAGGAACTTAACGAGGAAAACATCCTGCCCAAAGCCTTCGATCCGCGCATTGCGGGTGCGGTGGCCGACGCTGTGGCGCAAGCCGCGCGGGAAAGCGGTGTGGCGCGCGTATGAGCATCCGGCACATTTCCACCCGGGCTGTCACCGAGGCGGTGGAGGAACTCTGCATCCGGGCCAACACCCAACTGCCTCCCGATGTGAAGGCAGCCCTGGACGCTGCCCAGGCCTCCGAGCCCTGGCCGCTGGCCAAACAGACGCTGGGACTTTTGCAGCAGAACCTCTGCGCGGCCGCCGACCGGGATCTGCCCATCTGTCAGGATACCGGCATGGCCTGCGTCTTTGTGGAGCTGGGCCGGGAGGCCTGCGTGGACGGTGACCTGCAGGCCGCAGTGGACGAGGGTGTCCGCCGCGGTTACGAGAAGGGCTACCTGCGCAAGAGCATCACCGCCGACCCCCTCAAGCGGGTCAACACGGGGGACAACACACCGGCCTTTGTGACGCTGCATCTGGTGGAGGGCAGCGGCTGCCGCATCACCGTGGCCCCCAAGGGCGCAGGCAGCGAGAACATGAGCCGCCTTGCCATGCTCAAGCCCGCCGACGGCGTGCAGGGGGTCAAGGACTTTGTACTGGATACCGTCCGGCAGGCGGGAGCCAATCCCTGCCCGCCCATTGTGCTGGGCATCGGCATCGGCGGCAGCTTCGACAAGTGTGCTGCCCTGTCCAAACAGGCACTCCTGCGCCCGCTGGACCAGCCCAACGCTGATCCCTACTATGCGGCGCTGGAAGCGGAACTGAAAGAGGAAATCAACAAAATCGGCATCGGGCCCCAGGGCTTCGGCGGCCGTACCACCTGCCTGGGCGTTGCCATTGAGCAGCTGCCCACCCATGTGGCCTGCCTGCCGGTGGCCGTCAATATGAGCTGCCACGTCACCCGCCGTGCCAGTGCCGAACTGTAAACCAAAATCGAGAGGAATCAGAATGCCCGCAGCAAAACCAAAACCCAGCATTGATATTTCACTGGACGGGGTGGGGGAACCTTCCGCCCCGCGGCGCAGCCCCATGCCCTCTGCCGGTAGCGGCAGCTCCATCGACATTTCCCTGGATGGAGTGGGGCCTTCGCCCGCCGCGGGCCGCCGCAGCCGGATCGATATTCCATTGGACAGTCCGCGCTCACCGGCGGAGGAATCCCGCCGCATCAGCGCGCTGGAGCTGGAACTGGTCAACCGCCACCACGCCGAAGTGAAGGAACTGTACCGCCGCGCCAAGAAAGGGGAATGACCGTGCAATACACACTGCATACACCGCTGACCAAAGAGGCTCTGGCGCCGCTGCGTGCCGGAGATACCGTGCTGCTGTCCGGCGTGGTTTACACTGCCCGGGATGCGGCCCATGCCCGTATGGCGGAACTGCTGGACGCCGGCAAGCCGCTGCCCTTTGACATTCAGGGGGCGGCAATCTACTATGTCGGTCCGACCCCGGAGCGTCCCGGCTGTGCCATCGGTGCGGCGGGCCCCACCACCTCGGGGCGCATGGACAGCTATACCCCGCGCCTGCTGGATCTGGGCCTTGCCTGCATGATCGGCAAGGGCAAGCGCAGCCAGGCGGTCAAGGATTCCGTCGTCAAAAACGGCGCAGTCTACCTGGCTGCCCTGGGCGGTGCCGGGGCGCTCATGGCCGATAGCGTCAAGAGCTGCGAAATCATTGCCTGGGAAGATCTGGGCTGTGAGGCGGTGCGCCGCCTGACGGTGGAAAACATGCCCCTGACCGTGCTGCTGGATGCCCACGGCGGGGATCTCTACCAGTCCGGCCCGGCGGCCTATCTGGCGGCAGCGGCCGCCGGCGGCCAATGAAGCGCGCCGCGGCACTGGTCGCCGCAATTCTGGCGATTGCCTTCGCCGTTGTGGCTGTTGTCCAAACGCTCCGCCTGGAAGCGGCCCGGCAGGACATCGAAACCCTTCGGGCGGCAAACGACGGATTGCAGAGTGAGCTGGATACCGTGAACGGTCAGCTCACCGCAGAACAGGCTGCCCGCCAGGACGTGGAGCAGCAGCTCGCTGACCTGCAGAAACAGCAGGCCCTTCAGAATGCCGAACAGGCCAAGGCAAACATCCAGGACGGAGATGAGATCGGCCGCGTCTGGGTGGAGGGCACCGAGGTAGACTGTACCCTCTACTGGGGGGATACCGGCAATCAGTTCCGCAACGGTGCCGGAGCGCATTCGGCGGATGGCTGCGTACTTCCCGGTGAAAACGGTACCGTCTTTGTAGGGGGACATACCGACAGCTGGTTTGTGGATCTCAAATCAGCAGAGATCGGCGCCATCATCCATCTGGAGACCCCGTGGGGCAACTTCTCCTACAAGATCACCGAAACCAAAGTTGTTCAGGAGACGGACATCGACCAGTGCCGCTGGGGTGCCACGACACCCAGCTGCATCCTGTACACCTGCTATCCCTTCGGTATCCAGACGCCCACCGACCAGCGCTACCTGGTCTACGCGGACCCGCTGGAAACCGATGAAAACGGCGTTGTGCCCGACGAACTGCGTCAGGACACTGCTCCGGAAAACTGATATACAAATACGAAAGCCCCGGCAGTTTCCCGAAAGGGAGGGCCGGGGCTTTCGTATGGGAATTGAAAAAAGGGAATTCAGTTAAGCTTTTTGCCAAAGAACTCCAGTTCCGGACGGATGACGTCCATCAGTTCATCAAACTGATCGGGCGTCAGGCTCTGGGCACCGTCGCTCTTGGCATTCTTGGGGTCGTTGTGCACCTCGATCATCAGACCATCGGCGCCCACCGCCACCGCGGCGGCGGCCAGGCTGGGCACCATGAAGGCGATGCCCGCCGCATGGCTGGGATCAATAACCACCGGCAGATGGGTCATCTTTTTGAGCATGGGCACAGCGGCCAGGTCCAGCGTGTTGCGCATGCTGGTCTCAAAGGTGCGGATACCGCGCTCACACAGCACCACGTTGGAATTGCCCTCCGCCATGATGTATTCAGCGCTCATAACCAGTTCCTCCAGGGTGGAGGACAATCCGCGCTTGAGCAGCACCGGCACATTGGTGCGGCCCACCGCCTTGAGCAGTTCAAAGTTCTGCATGTTGCGGGCACCGATTTGGATCATATCCACCTTTTCCTCCAGAAACAGAGGAATGTGCTCGCTGCTCATCAGCTCGGTCACCACCGGCTGGCCGGTCACTGCCCGGGCCTTGCTCAGAAGCTCCAGGCCCTCGGCCCGCAGCCCCTGAAAAGAGTAGGGGCTGGTACGGGGTTTGAAGGCACCGCCGCGCAGCAGGGAAGCCCCGGCCTTCTGGACACGCTTGGCAACTTCCACGATCTGCGCCTCGCTCTCCACGCTGCAGGGACCCGCCATGACCGCAAAGTTGCCTCCGCCGATCTTGACGCCGCCCACATCCACCACGGTGTCGTCGGGATGGAATTTGCGGTTGGCCTTTTTGTAGGGCTCAGATACCCGGCGGCAGCTGTCCACAATGGGATTGGCCAGCAGCCAGCTCTCGCTCAGCGCCTTGGTATCGCCGATCAGGCCCAGAATATGGGTGTCGCTGCCCTTGGAATCGTTGATCTGGAACCCCATGGACTCCAGCTCGTGACAGAAGGTGGCAACCTGCTCCGGGTTGACGTTCTGCTTCAGTATGACGATCATAAATTCTTACACCCCTTCAGTTTGCTGCACAGCACTCTGCGCTTTTGCTCTGTGCTGCATAGTTTAACACTTTAATACGCTAAAGTCAAGGCTTTTTCTACAAAATCTTCCATGAAATTTTGACAACCGGGACGGTCCGTCCTATAATAAAGTGCGCAAACGGCATGCATTCATGCCGTACCGCCGTGGGGCGAGGGAAAATCCCCGGCTCCAAACGGCAAACCAGAGAGCGCGCAGCCATGCTGTGCGGGGAGGAAGACCAAGAATGGGCAAGGAAAGCAAAACCAACGCCATGCGCATGCTGGAGCGTGCCAAGGTGGCGTATACATCCCATGAATATCCCCATGAGGAGGGTACTGCCGTGGACGGCGCCACCGTTGCCAAACTGACGGGCCAGAACCCGGCGCGGGTGTTCAAGACGCTGGTCACCCAGGGGGCCGACCATAATTATTATGTGTTTGTGGTGCCGGTTCTGGAGGAACTGGATCTCAAAAAGGCGGCCCGCGCTGCCGGCGTTAAGAGCGTGGCCATGATTCACGTGGCGGACATCAACAAGGTCACCGGGTACATCCGGGGCGGATGCAGCCCGGTGGGCATGAAGAAGCAGTACAAGACGGTGTTTGACAAGAGCTGCCTGGACCAGCCCACCATGCTGGTCTCGGGCGGGCGGATCGGCACCCAGATCGAGACGGTGCCCGCCGACCTGATCGCGGTCACAAAGGGCATCACGGCGGACATCACCGCCGAAAAGCCGTGATGCGGCTGGACAAGTACCTGGCCGCAGCGCTGGGGATTCCCCGCAGCGAGAGCCGCCGTCTGGCCGCACGGGGCTCGGTGACGGTGGATGGGGAAGTCTGCAAGAAGGCCGACCGCCAGATCGACGAGAATTCGGCTCAGGTCTGCGTGGACGGCAAGTCTTTGGGCGGGGCTTACAAGAAGTTTGTCTACATCATGCTCAACAAGCCGGAAGGTGTGGTCTCGGCCAGCCGGGATGCCCGGGATACCACCGTGGCCGATCTGGTGGCGGCAGATTTTCCCCGCAGGCAGCTGTTCCCGGCGGGACGCCTGGACAAGACGAGCACCGGCTTTGTCCTGCTCACCGATGACGGGGCGCTGGCCCATGACATTCTTGCCCCCGGACGCCATGTGCCCAAGGAATACATTGTCACGCTGGATATCCCCCTCACCCCCGAAATGTGCAAGGGCTTCGCGGCGGGTGTGACCCTGGCGGACGGCCAGACCCTGGCTCCCGCCCTGGCTGAGCCGGTGCCCGGCGGAGATCCCTGCCGGGTGCATGTGGTGCTGAGGCAAGGGGTCTACCATCAGATCAAGCGGATGTTCGGCGTTTTTGATGCGGGGGTCAACGCCCTGCACCGGTCGAACATCGGCGGGGTGGAACTGGATGCCGCCCTCGCCCCGGGAGAGTACCGGGAACTGACAGAAGAGGAAGTGGCCCGCCTGCGTGCGGCGGTGGGCAAGTGAGCTCCGGCAGAAAAGCCAGCGGCCCGATGGAGGATTGATTTCTCCATCGGGCCGTTTTTTGTCACAACGGGCAGGGCAGGGGAGGAGTTACCCCAGCGCCTCCGCCCACTCGGCCTCCCGGAAGCCCACCAGTACCCGGCCGTCGTCCAGGACAAGAATGGGACGCTTGACCAGCATGCCGTCGGTGGCCAGCAGGGCGAACTGCTCGTCCTCGGTCATGGCGGGCAGCTCGTCTTTCAGGCCGAGAGCCTTGTACTGGCCTCCGCTGGTGTTGAAAAACTTTTTGAGAGGCAGCCCGCTTTTGGCATGCCACAGGCGCAGTTCCTCCTCAGTGGGGCGGTCGGCCTTGATATCGCGGGCTGTGTAGACGGCAGCGCGGCCGTCCAGAAACGCTTTGGCCTTTTTGCAGGTGGAACAGTTGGAGTAACAGACAAACAGCATGGAGGACATCCTTTCTTTGCAGTATGGGACCGATAATTTTTCCTCAGTATACCACAGCCCTGATCTGCGTACAATCCAAAGGAGGAAACTTTTCCCTGCAAGGTACCTTATGTCGAAAAAACGGATTGACTTGCCCATTCGGGCATGTTACGATTGCATTGTTTGTATTGACCCCGCGCGGCTGAAAAGGCCGTGCACGCCGCAGCGCCGTGCCTTTGGGCGGTGTCTGCCAGACGGGAGGCCTTTCCATGATACTATATGAACTTGGCTGGCTGTTTTTTGCCTATTCCTTTATCGGATGGGTACTGGAAATTCTGTTTGTTGCCGTCCGGCGGCGCAAGTATGTGGACCGCGGTGTCCTGAACGGCCCGCTGTGCATGGTTTACGGCATTGCGGGCGTCATCATTGCGGCCACCATGTCCGAAAACTCCGGCAATCTGTTCTTCCTGTTCCTGTACAGTGCCCTGTACGCCACCGTCATCGAGTGGATCGCCGGGCACATCCTGGAACATTCCACCCAGAGCCGGTGGTGGGACTATTCCCATCTGCCCTTCAACTTGGACGGCTACATTGCGCTGCCGGTGTCGGTGCTGTGGGGCATCCTGGGCGTGGGACTGGTCAAGTGGGGCAACCCGCTGCTGGTCTATCTGGTCCGGATGATTCCCCAGCCCCTGGGCAGCATTCTGCTCTGCGTGCTGACCGTCGTTTTCCTCATTGACCTCATCGACACCATGCTCACCATGGCGGGCATCCGGGAACGCCTGCCCCAGGTGGAGGCGGTCAGCAACCGCCTGGCGGCCCTCACCCTGCGCATGGGCCATTGGATCCTCGGCCGCACCGAACGACGTATGGTCAAGGCCCACCCCGAGGCAAGCTTTGCCCCCAGGGCCAAGGCCAAACCTACCGTCTTTGCCCCGGGATGCAGCTTTTACAAGATCGTTCTGCTGTTTTTTATCGGCGCTTTCCTGGGCGATATTGTGGAAACGATTTTCTGCCGCATCACGGCTGGCTACTGGATGAGCCGTTCCAGCGTGGTGTGGGGCCCCTTCTCCATCGTATGGGGGCTGGCCATTGCCCTGGTGACCCTCATGCTTTACCGCTACAAGGACCGCTCCGCCAGCTTCCTGTTCGTGGTGGGCACCCTGCTGGGCGGCGCCTATGAGTATCTGTGCAGCGTCTTTACCGAGATCGTGTTCGGCACGGTGTTCTGGGATTACAGCGCCATCCCCTTCAACCTGGCGGGCCGTATCAATCTGCTGTATTGCTTCTTCTGGGGCTTTGCGGCGGTGGCCTGGTTTCGGGGCGTCTACCCCTACGTCTCCCGCTGGATCGAAAAGATTCCCATCCGCCCCGGCAAGATCGTCACCTGGGTGCTGATCGTCTTTATGGCGGTGGATGTGGTGGTCAGCTCGGCGGCCCTTTCCCGCTACACTGCCCGTGCGGCCGGCGTGCCCGCAAAGAATGCCGTGGAGGTTTATCTGGACGAACATTACGACGATGACCGCATGTTCCAGATCTACCCCAAAGCGGTACATACCGAAAAGCCCCAGTCCACGGTGGAACTTCCCGTGTCCTGAAACAAAAATCCAAAGCCCGGAGCCTGTCTGAAAAAGGCTCCGGGCTTCTGCGCAGTTCCATAAGAAAACAAAGTCGCAAACTTCTGTCTGCAAGGCGGCATCTGCTGCGTTATCGGGCTTTGCCTTCCACAAAGGAAGGCTGCAGCCCGCTGCCTTGCATCTGCCGCTTTGCAGCGGTTTTGCGATGCTTCGCAGTTCTTGCAGAACCTTTGTTTTCTTATGTCACTCGCGCTTTCCCGTTTCCAGAAAAGGAA
>CALXHO010000010.1 GCA_944388125.1 uncultured Gemmiger sp.
ATGGTTAGTGTCGCAACTTCATTCTACCAGAGATCTGCAAACCATGTCTTTTTTATTTTTGCGAAACTTATTCTACCTTATCGCGTTTTCCCGCGAAGATTTGAGGGCACAAAAAAATCGACGGTTGAGATTTTCTCAACCGTCGATCTTGTGGCATGTCTTAACAAAAAAAGATATTTTGGGGGAATCTCAAGAAAACGATTGTACATCTTTTTCCAGCTCTGAAGCGGTTTTTACGATAAGCTTGTGAAAAGTTGTTTCAATATCGTCTTCCTTGCAACGAATTCCAAGCTGCGTGAGCAAGTCACGCTTTTGTAAACTGATCGATCTTAGGTGAAAGCTCGGAACAATCAAAAGGACTTTTGCTGGCAATCACACACTACACTAGCTTTGTGTAATCTCGATTTCCATAAAAAATCCTATGGATAATCACCTGCTGCCGACCCTCGTATACACGATACAGCACCACATATTTTTTACGCACAGTCAGCGCTCTATACCCTTTCCTGGCCAGAAGATCATCCTTGGCCTGTGGCGCTGAAAAAGGAAATTCCCGCAGGTTGGCAATGGAAGTTTCCACTTCCCGCATAAGTTCCCTAGCAGCCTTTTCTGCGTCCAGTTCATAAGTAATGTATCGAAACATATCGTCGAGGTCCCGAGCGGCATGACGGGTAAAACGCACCGCATAAGGTTGATCAATACTCATACTTAGCCCTCATTGCGGAGAATACGTCTTCGGAGTCCAGCAGTTCCCCTCGGGCCACGTCACCTTCCGCTTCCAGAAGCTTTGCATAGATTTCTTCGCGGGCACAGCGGCGCTCAAATTCTTCGTTGCTCATAATGACTAAATCCTGATAGCCGTTTTTAGTAATAAAGACGGGCTCTGATGTGGCATGGCACAGTCGGGAAATAGCGTTGGTATCGCGCAAGTCGCGCATGGGTCTAATTTCCGGCACGATAATCACCTCATGTTTAGTGTAGCACAATTATGCCACATCGTCAATTTTTGATTTCGCAAAAGACACATTTTTTCTCCTTCAATCAAAATCACCGGCTCCGCCGCCGGTAAATTTTGCATGGTATTTCGTGCAAAAAAGTCCGGCAGAAGTGCCCTTTCCCGGGCAAAACAGCCGCTTTTGTCCATCTGCCGCCGGTAAAAAACTGAATAAAACCAGCGGCTGCCAAAGAAAGGGCATCACGACGGGCAGGTCACCCGGCAAGAAAAAACGGACAAAAATTACCGGCGGGGATTTATTTCTCCGCCGGTATTTTTTGTCCGAAACTTTTTCAAAAGATTTTGTAGCTGCGTATTTTTTCTATTTATGAACTGCATTTTTCCGCGCAGATTTGAGGGCACAAAAAAACGACGGTTGAGATTTTCTCAACCGTCGTTCCTGTGGTTGCGGAGGCTGGATTTGAACCAACGACCTTCGGGTTATGAGCCCGACGAGCTACCGGACTGCTCCACTCCGCGATATTTCCACCTGATCGGCAAGTGCCGTATCATATGCTGCTTATATAATATACTGCACTGCAAACCATTTGTCAATAGTTTTTTTATATTTTTTTTGCAGGCCTTTGATTTGCAAAAAAACAACCGCCCAAATCTGAGCGGTTGTTTTGGCGGAGTAAGAGAGATTTGAACTCTCGCGGCCCTTTCGGACCCTACGCCCTTAGCAGGGGCGCCTCTTCGACCTCTTGAGTATTACTCCACAAGTCAAAGTGATAAAAAATATTCACTTGTTGTATCAATAAATGGCGGAGAGGGTGGGATTCGAACCCACGGCGCATTGCTGCGTCACTGGTTTTCAAGACCAGCTCCATAAACCACTCGGACACCCCTCCACAGTGGCACGCCATTCAGATGCGAGATATAGTTTACCACGGTTGGCGTTCCTTGTCAACCCCGCGCCAAAAAAATCATTGATTTTTTCTCCGCGCCCACGGGAAGCAGTTTGACAGTGCCCGGAAACATGCTATATCATACTCTATATACATTGCCGTCTGTCTCCCCTCATTTGATCCGTCAAAACCTCGGGAAAGGAGCCCTGTCCTATGAACCACATACAACGCCGCGATGCAGAACTTCCTTACATCTCCGACACCGCCGTTATGGAGGAGCAGCGTATCTGCCGCCGCATTCTCCAGCGCCTGAACACAGTTGACCGTTCGGATTTTGAGCAGATTGCCGCCATCGTCAAGGAACTTTTCCCTGGCGCACAAAATGCTGTGGTCAATCCCCCATTTTTCTGCGACTATGGCACGCACATTTCGGTCGGCAAAAATTTCTTTGCCAACTACAACTGCACCATCATCGATGTGGCCAAGGTCACAATCGGAGACAACTGTCAATTTGCACCGAACGTTTCCATCTACACCGCCGGGCATCCGCTCCATCCGGAAATCCGCAATACGCTCTATGAATACGGCATCCACGTGACCATCGGCAACAACGTCTGGATTGGCGGCAATTCTGTCGTCCTGCCCGGGGTGAACATCGGTGACAACTGCGTCATCGGTGCGGGCAGCGTCGTCACCAAGGACATTCCGCCATGGAGCCTCACCGCGGGCAATCCCTGCCATGTCATCCGCAAAATCACCGAGGCCGACCGGGAATTTTACTACAAGGACCACCGCTTTGACCCGGAAGCCTGGGCAGATATCTGCCGGATGCTGGGCTGATGTCTCATTTCCCCCGCATTTTTTCACTCCGTTTTTCTCTGCTCTGCTACCCGAAACAGCACTGTCCGGGCAGTGTTTTTACATGGCAGACAAAAAATTGACACTCCAAATCAGATTTGCTATCATAAAACAGTAGATCGTCCTTCGGCTGGCTTGCCGCTCCGGAGGACAGTCGGGGTACCGCACGGAAACAACGGCCCCGTGCTGATGCAGCCTGCTCTTGTCAGGCTGCTTTTTTGCGCGCCTGCGCCGGCATCGCCTCCGGAGGGAAACAGTACAGAGAGGAGAATTCTGTTTGGAAAAAAAGCGGATCAGCGCAGCAAGATGGTGCATCTATCTCATCGGCATGGTGCTGCTGGCCATCGGCATCACCCTGAATTCACTGACCGGGCTGGGAGCATCGGCCATCGTATCGGTGCCTTTTACCGTCAGTGAGGCCACCGGTCTCAGTTTTGGTGACCTGACACTGGTCATATACGTTCTGTTTGTGGGGGCAGAGTTCCTCATCATGGGCAAAAAGAGCAGCTGGACCTTTCTTTTGCAGATCCCGCTCAGCATCGTCTTTACCCGCATCATGAACCTCATCAAGTCCGTTCTGCCTTACGAAAACGGGTATCTGCCGCTGGATCTGGGAATGCTCATCATTGCCATTCTGCTCACCGGCATCGGCGCGGCCATGACGGTGGACATGGCCCTCATCCCCAATCCCGGCGACGGCATCGTGGCCAGCATCTCCGCCCGCAGCGGCAAGGAGCTGGGTCTGTGCAAAAACATTCTGGACCTGTGCTGCGTGTGCTGCTCGCTGCTCATCGGCACGTTCATGCAGGGCCAACCGCTGCTGGGCGTCGGCCTGGGCACCGTAATCTCAATGATCGGCGTGGGCCGCGTGATGGCCGTGTTCAATGCCCTGGCACGCCGAAAGCTGCGCATCCTCGCTGGTCTTGAGCCCGAGGCACAGCACGTCTGATTCTCCGGTCAAACATAAAACCGGCCCCGGTTCAATGAACCAGGGCCGGTTTTTATTTGGATGGCTGACAGTCTTCCTTCCCGCTCAGATCCGGGGAGTGATGGCAAAGACACGGCAGGGCAAACCGGTGGCGCCGTCAATGTTCGCCCAGGAGACAATGGCAACCGCACCGGCGGGCGCAACCTTGTCCAGATTGGCCAGCAGTTCCACCTGCAGGTGGCCGATGGAGAGCACGTAGCGCTCGGCGGCCAGGTCCCCTGCCGCTGCGGCCAGCTCGGAGGCATCGGTGTCCAGCGTCTCGTGGCCGTTCATGGCAATGCCGCGGTCCTCGTACAGGAAATGCAGCGCTTCCACCGACCAGCCGGGGAAGTTGTCGGCACCGTTTTCATCCGTACCGGAGAGGTTGCCCATATCCGGCCAGCGGCGGGACCAGTCGGTGCGCAGCGCCACAAAGGCATCCGCCGGGATGCGGCCGTACCGGGTCTCGTAGTCCAGAATGTCCTGGATAGTGACCGCGTAGTGAGGATCCTCCTTGACCTTGGCAGTGATGTCGATGACGCACAGCGGATACATCATGCTGTGGACACCGTACTTTTCCGACAGGGCGGCATCCCGCACAAAATGACCGGGAAAGTCGATGTGTGTGCCGAACTGACCCGGGAACTTGAAGGTCTGGATCAGGCAATCGAGCATCTCATTGCCCCAGTCGTAAACCGTTTTGGCCAGCTCCACCGATCCGGCGGGGATGCCGCTCCAGACCGGGCTGTTGTTGTCCAGCGAATGGGTCAGGTCGACCCATGCATAGTTGGGCGAGCGCAGCTCGTCCAGAACCCCCCAAAGATGATACTCTGCCATGTGAAACCCTCCATTTTTCCAGAAATTTCTTGGAATAACAGTTCCAGTATATCGGAAAGAACATTTTCTGACAAGAAAAAATTTTATGACGGCCTGTTCTCCCCTTGCGCAAACAGGCCGCACCGCCTATCATAAAATACGGTATTCCGGCGGTATTTTCTGCCCGGAAAGGATGTTTTTGTGAGAAAAGGAGGTTTTGCCGTGCACACAACGGCACGCTCGCTGACCAGCGGGCCCATTACCACCACGCTGCTGCGGTTTGCCCTACCCATGATGCTGGGAGATCTGTTGCAGCAGCTGTACAACATTGCCGACACACTGATTGTAGGGCGGTATGTGGGCGCTGACGCCCTGGCAGCGGTGGGGTCCTCCTACACGCTGATGACCTTTCTGACCTCCATCCTGCTGGGCCTGTCCATGGGCAGCGGCGTGGCGGTTTCCATCTCCTTCGGCCGCGGAGAGCAAAACCGTATGCGGCGGGAAATATTTCTCTCCTTCTGCATGATCGGTCTCACCGCCCTGGTGCTGAATGTGGGCGTCTTTGTCCTGACCGATCCCATCCTGGGGCTGCTCCAGGTCCCGGCGGAAATCTGGGATCTGATGCGCCAATACCTGGTCATCATCTTTCTCGGCATCGGCGGCACCTTCCTGTACAACTATTACGCCTGTCTGCTGCGCGCGGTGGGAGACTCGGTGCGGCCGCTGTTCTTTCTGGGGGCGGCGGCAATCCTCAACATCGTCCTGGACATCGCCTTTGTGCTGGGCCTGGGAGCCGGAGTGGCGGGCGCCGCCTGGGCCACCATCCTGGCACAGTGGCTGTCCGGGCTGGGGCTCTGCGCCTACGCTCTCCTCACCCGCCCCGACCTGCGGGTGCGGCGGCAGGACATGCGCTGGGACAAAGCCTGTGCCGGACACGTCTTTCGGCTGTCCTTTGTCACCGGCGCCCAGCAGTCCATCATGAACTTCGGCATCCTGATGGTGCAGGGTCGTGTCAACAGTTTCGGCACCCAGGTCATGGCCGCCTTTGCGGCAGCGGTCAAGATCGATTCCTTTGCCTACATGCCGGTGCAGGATTTTGGCAATGCCTTCTCCACCTTTATCGCCCAGAACTACGGCGCCGGTCAGAAGGAACGCATCCGCCGGGGCACCCGCAGCGCCATCCTGACCAGCATGCTCTTCGGGGCTGCGGTCAGCGCGGTGGTGTTCGTCTTTGCACAGCCTCTCATGCTGATCTTCGTCCAGCCGGAAGAAGTGGAGATCCTGGGCATCGGCGTACAATATCTGCGCACCGAGGGTTCCTTTTACTGTCTCATCGCCCTGCTTTTCCTGCTCTACGGCTTCTACCGCGCCATCGAGCGCCCGGGCATGTCGGTGGTGCTGACCGTCATCTCCCTGGGCCTGCGGGTAGTATTGGCTTATGCCCTGTCCGCCATACCGGCACTGGGTGCGGCGGGGATCTGGGTTTCCATCCCCATCGGCTGGGCCATCGCCGATGTGGCCGGCTGTCTGCCCATGGCGGCATTCTTCCGCCGCCTGCGCCGGGAATCTGCCGGGTAATCATATTTCGCATTTTCTCCGGGGTACAGCTTTTACAGGCTGTACCCCGATTTTTGTGCGCCTTCTTTTGGGAAATGCTTTGACACAATTTCAGACATTTGTACAAAATCCGCAAAAAAATCGGTTTTCCCGGCAGAAATCCATAAAGACTTTGAAATAAAAGAGTGGTATAATAAGAAATTATGCAAAAGCATTCCGCCTGTCAAAATCCGCGGCGCGGCGGCGCCTGCCCCGCACCGTTTTCTGCCCCGAAAAGGAGGGAGCCTGTTTGAGGATCGGCATTCCGCGTGCCCTGTACTACTACCGCTACGGCGCGCTGTGGAAAACATTTTTCTCCTCGCTGGGATGCGAGGTGGTGGTCAGTCCCAAAACCGACCGTGCCATTCTGCAAAGCGGCATCCACTATGCCATTGACGAGAGCTGTCTGTCTGCCAAGATCTATCTGGGCCATGTGGCATGGCTGCTGGGCAAGTGCGATCTGATCTTTGTGCCGCGCATGGCGGACATGGGCCGGGACAAGGAGTTCTGCCTGAAATTCCGTGCCCTGCCCGACGTGGTGTACAACACTTTCCGCACCGAGAACGTCCGCCTGGTCACCTGCGACATTGCGGTGCGCAGCGGCGACAGCGAAATGAAGGCCTTTGCCGAACTGGGCAAAAAGCTGGGCTTCAAAAAGCAGCAGGTATTCAATGCCTATCTGCTGGCCAAGCAGGCGGAGCAGCAGGCCCAGGCCGAGAACACCCGCAAGCTGGAAGCTGCTCTGGCGAAAGATGACCTGAAAGTCCTGGTGTCCGGCCACGCCTACAACATCTACGACGATTACATCGGGCGTCCGGTCATGGATGCCATCCGCGCCAACCACGCCCTGCCCATCCCCTCCGACTGGGTGGACCGGGACAGCGCCTGGCAGTCGGGCGGCGAACTGACCGACACCATGCCCTGGATGGTCAACCGGGAACTGGCTGGTGCAGCGGTACAGCTGCGCGGCAAGGTGGACGGCATTGTGCTGTTGTCCTCCTTCTCCTGCGGGCCGGATTCCATGACCGACGAGATCATGAACCGTCGGCTCAAAAACATCCCCATCCTGACCATGACGCTGGACGGCCAGGACGGCACCGCCGGCATGGAGACCCGCATCGAGAGCTTTGTGGATATCCTGCATCTGAGAAAGGATGGTACGGTATGCCTGTGAGCAAATATCGGCAGCCGCTGCCGCAGAACTGCAAGATCAGTTTTCCCCAGTTTGCAAGCTACGGCATCGCCATGGAGCATCTGATCCAGAAGGGCCTGGGTATGACCTACGTGATGCCGCCCCGCATGACCCGGCACACCCTGGAACTGGGTGCCCGCTATGCCCCCGATTCGGTGTGTGCGCCCTTCAAACTCAATCTGGGCTGCTTTCTCGAATGCATCGACGAGGGCGCCGACACTCTGATCCAGACCGGCGGCACCTGCCGTCTGGGGTATTACGGCGAGCTGCACGAGCAGATTCTCCGGGACATGGGCAAGGATGTCCGCTTTGTCAACTTTGCCGAGTGTGATTTCAGCCATCCCAAGACCTTTGTGGATGAGTTCCGGGAGCTGAAACCGGACCTGGACCTCAAGCGATTCAGCGCCGCCGCGGTGGAGACGGTGCGCATGGTCAACGCCATCGACGAGGTGGACGCCCTGTTTCGCCGCCGCATCGGTTTTGCGGAGGACCCCAAAGCCATGGAGGCCATCCGCACCAACTGGCTCAGGCAGCTGCGCCTGGCTGACGGCATCAAGCAGATCGAGCTGCTGCGAAAGGCTACCGTCCGCCTGCTGGAAAGCCAGAAAGTCAACATGCCCAAGCATCCCATCCGCGTGGGCGTGGTGGGAGAGTTTTTCACCGTGATGGACCCCTTCTCCAACCACGACATCGAATATGAGCTGGCCCACATGGGCGTGCTGGTGGACCGGTGGATGGACATGTCCAACTGCATGTACCATTACCGCAGCCGCAAGATGCTGCCCCGCATCAAGGAATACGCCCACTACAACATGGGCGCCACCGCCATGGCAACCATCGACGCGGCGCTGCACTATGCCAAATCCGGCTTTGACGGTATCATCCATGTCAAATCCGCCGGATGCACCCCCGAGATCGACGCGATCCCGGCATTGCAGAACATCAGCGCGGACTATCACGTTCCCATCCTGTATCTGAGCTTCGACACGCAGACCAGCGAGACCGGCCTGAACACCCGCCTGGAGGCTTTCTACGACATGATCTCCATGCGCAAACAGGCACACAAATAACTCAAAGGAAGTTTGCAGCAACCGTTTTCCTCCGTGCGCTCCACGGAAGAAGCCAAAAAGAAGAGGGATTACCTGAGTATGGAAAAAGCATATCTTGGCGTCGACATCGGCTCCATCTCCACCAAGGGCGTGGTGCTGGATGCCGACAATCATATCCTTGCCAGCGACTATCTCTGGACCGAGGGCGACCCCATCGGGGCCACCAAACGTCTGGCCCGGTCGCTGGAAAAGCAGCTGGATTCCACCCGCTATCAGATTGTGGCGGCGGGTACCACCGGCAGCGCCCGCAAGCTGGTGGGCACCATGCTGGGCGCGGTGGTGGTGAAGAACGAGATCACCGCCCATGCCATCGGCACCACCACCCTCTATCCTGATGTCCGCACCATCTTTGAGATCGGCGGTCAGGATTCCAAGATCATTCTCATCGAGAACGGGGTCGTGGTGGACTACGCCATGAACACCCTGTGCGCCGCGGGCACCGGTTCCTTCCTGTCCAGCCAGGCCCGCCGCCTGGGCGTGGCGGTGGAGGACTTCGGCGAGATTGCCCTGCAGTCCAAGAACCCGGCTGCCATCGCTGCCCGCTGCACCGTCTTTGCCGAGAGCGATCTGGTCCACAAGGCACAGATCGGTTACAGCAAGACCGACATCATCGCGGGACTCTGCCGCGCTGTGGTGGTCAACTACCTGAACAACGTGGGCAAGGGTAAAAAGATCGTGGGGCCTGTGGTGTTCCAGGGCGGTGTCTCCAAGAACGCCGGTGTGCGTGCCGCCTTTGAGAAGGAGACCGGCCTGCCGGTCATCGTCGACCCCAACGGTCACCTGATGGGTGCCTTCGGCGTGGCCATTCTGGCCCGGCGCAGCGACCACGAAGCTCCCTTCAACTCCGATGTGGCCGACATGGAATTCGTGACCCGGGCCAGCAACTGCGGCCAGTGCGCCAACAACTGCGAGCGCATTCTGGTCTACCGGGACGGCAAGCTCATCGACGCCTGGGGCAACCGGTGCGAGCGCGGCGCCATCCGCATTCCGTAACCCAATCCATAACGAAAAACGCCCGCGGCTTCCTCACAGGGAAAGCCGCGGGCGTTTTTTGTTTGGAGAGATGCGTCACAGCTGTTTGGGGGCCAGAGCTCGCTTGGTGCGCACCTGGGCGATGGAGGCCAGTTCCTGGTTGTCCACCGTATAGCGCAGTACCAGGACCTCGGCGGCAAAAAGCATGGCGATTTTGGCGGGCAGGCTGCCGCCGTCCAGCGGGCTCTGGGCCGCGCCGCAGGGCAGCACCACATCAGCCAGGGCCGCACCGGGCACGTTGGGGCTGTGGGTGAGCAGAATCACCGACGCACCGTTTGCCTTGGCCAGGCGCAGTGTCTCCATCATGTCCCGGGTTGCGCCGGAATACGAGACAAAGAGGATGACGTCCTCCGGCGCCATGAGGCTTGCCGTGATGGCCTGCATATGGTTGTCCCCCGCCGTGTGGAACTTGGTGGACAAGGCCGAGAATCTGGCCCAGATGTCGTTGGCCAGCAGCTGGCTGCTGCCCTGGCCGAAGCAAAACACCTGTTTGGCCCGCTGCAGCAGTGCTGCCGCGCGGTCGACTGCCTCGGGATTGCTGGCGGACGCCGCATCGTTGATGGCCTTGACGGCAAGGGCCCCGGCATGGCGGCAAAGGGTGGCGGTGTTGACGCCGGGGGCCAGCTCCTCCCCCACCGGCTGTTCCACCGAGGCATTGGCCCGTGCCAGGGCAATGCGCATCTCGTTGTAGCTGTCAAACCCCAGGGCACGGCAAAAACGGGAGATGGTGGCCTCGGCCACGCCGCACTGGCTGGCAAGTACCGAGATGGACCAGTACTGCGCCTGCTGGGCGTTCTGGGTCAGGTACCCGGCAATAATGCGCCCGGACTTGGTCAGGCTGTCCTGTTTGGAACGCAGCAGCTGCCAGAAGTTTTCGTCCTGCGGTAGTGTCATAGGGCTCCTCCTTTCCGGTAAAATCCGGAGAACCTCCGGGCAAAATTGAAATCTTTTTCCACTTTCAGTATAAAAGAATCCCGGCATTCTTGCAACAAATTTATTTTTGACGGTTCATCATTATTATTCACAGCTTTTTCTTTTGAGTTTTCAGTCAAATGAAAATCCCTGTGCATTTTCAGATTCAAATGGTTCCATTCGGCCTGCCAGTCCGGTGTGCGGCGGGATTTTCATGCATTTCGGGGCAGAAAAGTGACAAAGGCCGGCGCCGCTTTTGAAAAGCGGCGCCGGTCTTTGGTTTTTCATCGGTTGGGTCCGGGTTCACCACATGCCGCGGTACTGCCGCGGAGTGACCCCTTCCACCTTTTTGAAGATGCGGGAGAAATAATTGGCGTCCTCCATCCCGCACTGGACGCCGATGGCGGCAATGGACTGATCGGTAAAGCGCAGCATCTGTTTGGCCCGGGTTATGCGCACCTGGGTCAGGTATCCGTTGACCGAGATGCCGTACTGTTCCTTGAACAGCCGTGCCAGATAATGCTTGTTCAGAAAAAACCGTTCGGCCACCGATTCCAGCGTCAGCTTTTCGGCACAGTGTTCCTCCAGGAACGCCCGGATGGGCGCTACATCTCGCCGGGCCGTATGGGGACGGCTCTGCCCCGCTGCCGGGTGCCAGGACTCCGCCATCAGACAGGCCAAAAGGGTGTTGAGCTTTTCGTTGAGCCACATATCCCGGATATAATCCTCTGTCCTGGCAGCGGTATAAATTTCCGACATCAGGGTGGCAAAGCGTTCCGGATCGGCAGGATGGATGACCGGACGGCCGCCCCGCTCGCAGTACTTTTCATAGATGGCTGAAACACAGGGCCCGTAAAAGTGACACCATTGCAGTGTCCACAGGGTTCCCGCCGTTCCACCCGTACTGTGGGCATAGGGGTGGCGGCAATCCAGAAACACCACATCCCCTGCCGATAACGGGTAAGTCTGGCCGTCGTAGGCAAGCTGCCCCGACCCGCTGCGCACCACAAAACAGAGAAAAGACTGAAGCTTTTCCCGCCGGCTGGTATGGGCCGCTGTGGCAGTCAGCCGGCCTGTCTCCTGCAGATGCACCAGGTTGGTGCGCGCAAAGGGAGAGGGGGTATAAAGCACGCGGTCCGACCGCACGCTGCCTCCATCGGCAAACAAAGTATCACGCTCTGCCGCCATTCCGGTCGCCTCCGTCACCACTCATCCCCGGATATCCAGCAGCTGTGCCTGTCCATGCAGATGCACTGTGCCGCTGTCCGCCGGGAAAAAGATGCAGTCACCCTTGAAGAAGTTATGCACCGTGCCGTCCTCCTCCTGCAGGGAGCCGCAGCCGTCCACGCACAGCAGAACCCGGAAGCTCTCCTCGTCCGCACGGTAGGCCACCATCTCCCGGCAGCGCTCGGTGTTGAGCAGCATGCGGTAGACCTCGAAATATTTGCAGCGGCCCAGCAATTCCCGGGCACAGCCGCAGGTATAGTTCAGCACACGGATGGGCTGTACCGGCGTACCGCAGGCCTTGCAGTTCGCCACAGCCAAAGCCTTCTCCACGTGGAGGGGCCGTTTCTTGCCGTCCTTTCCCACGCGGTCATAGTCATACATGCGGTAGGTCAGGTTGGAGCTTTCCTGGATCTCGGCAATCAGTGCTCCCGCGCCGATGGCATGGATGGTGCCCGCACTCACATAAAACACATCGTTTTTGTGGATGGGCACCTTCTGCAGGCAGCTTTCCAGCGTGCCGTTGGCAATCCGGGTGCGCAGATCCTCTGCCGTCATATCCCGGTTGAGGCCAAAGACCAGATAGGCATCCTTTGCCGCGTCCAGCACATACCACATCTCAGTCTTGCCCAGCTGGCCGTTCTCATGCAGGCGGGCGTATTCGTCATCGGGATGCACCTGGACCGAGAGATCCTGACGGGCATCAATGAACTTGACGAGAATAGGCAGCCCGTCCCGGATGGTGGGATGGGTGCCCAGATACTCGGGGTGCTCCTTCAGTACGTCGGCCAGGGTACGGCCGTCAAAAGGCCCGCCGGTCACTGTACTGGGGCCGTCGGGGTGAGTGGAACACTCCCAGGTTTCGGCCAGGGGGTCCAGATCAATCCCCTTGGCAAAGTCATCGTTCAGGCGGTTGCCGCCCCACAGATAATCCTTGCCCGTCGGCTTGAGAAACAGCGGCGCGGGACGTTCAGGTTTCGAGGGGATATTTCTGTTTGTCATGGACACTGATCTCCTTGCCAAGCTGCACTTCGATGAGCTGGAGTTCGCCGTCGGCAAAGACGGTGTGGCGGCAGCCGGCCTGCATCGTGATCACATCGCCGGCATGCACTTTCTGCTCCATGCCGTCCACGATGGTGCGGCCGGTACCGGAGATTACCACCCAGACCTCATTGCGATTTTTGTGGCTGTGATAGTTCATGCTGTGGCCGGGATTGAGAGTGACCTTGATGGTCATGCTGGCATCCTCCACGTCCAGGACGCGGAAGCTGCCCCAGGATTTTTCCGCAAACATGATCTGCTGATTGATTTTGTCCACAAAAGGCTTGATATAGCTGGACTGTTCCTTGTCCGAGACAAGGATGCCCTCCGGGCTGGCGGAAATCACCACATCATTCAGCCCCATGGCCAACACCGGAACGTCCAGTTCATTGACGATGTGGACATTCTTGCAGGTGTCGTTCATCATGCCTTCGCCGACAACATTTTCACCCATGGCTTCGGTCAGAGTGTTCCAGGTGCCAAGATCCTTCCATTCGCCGGCAAAGCGCATGACCTGGATCTCTTTTTCCTTTTCCACCACGGCATAGTCAAAGCTGATCTTGGTCAGGGTGTCGTACTTTTCAAACAGATCCTGATAGTCGGTAAAGTCGATCAGTTCATGGGCCTTGTCCAGCACATACTTGAGCTTGTAGGCAAAGACGCCGCCGTTCCACAGGGCGCCCTGCTCGATATACTTCTGTGCCGTGGCTCCATCGGGCTTTTCCTTGAAGGTGGAGACCTTGCTGACCTCTCCGCCGTCCGTCGGGATGATATAGCCGTACTTCTCGCTGGGGTAGGTGGGCTCAATGCCCATCAGAACGAGATTGGCCTCTCCCTTGGCGGCCTGCTCCCCCAATGCCTTGAGGGCACGGAAATAATCCTCCTCCACATAGGGATCCACCGGGCAGACGACAACGCTCTCCTCCGGGGAAACACCCTGCACATCAGCCAGATAAGCAGTGGCCAGTGCGATGGCCGGGAAGGTATCCCGGCGGCAGGGCTCCACCGAAATGCCCACCTTTTCTCCCAGCTGGTTGTGGATGGCCGAAACCTGGGTCTTGCTGGTGGCAATGGTGACGGTGGCGTCGGCATCCACCTTCTTGATCTGATGATAGACACGCTGGACCATGGACTCATAGCCGCCGTCCGCCGTCTTGAAGATCTTGATGAACTGTTTGGAGCGGATATCATTGGAAAGCGGCCACAGCCGTTTGCCCGACCCGCCTGAAAGCAGCACGATATTCATAGCAGCTTCCTCCTTGATGGGGAATTTTTTACCGTTCGGCACGCATGGGGTTGTGGAGGAAATCCTCATAGGACAGGCGCAGGCCATCCTCCAGTTCCGTCTTGTAGGTCCAGCCCAGTCTGGTCGCCTTGCTGACGTCCAGCAGTTTGCGGGGGGTACCGTTGGGCTTGGAGGGATCCCAGCGGATCTCACCGGTATAGCCCACAACTTTGGCCACCAGTTCGGTCAGCTCCTTGATGGTCAGCTCCTTGCCGGTACCGGCGTTGACGGTCTCGTTGCCGGAGTAGTTGTTCATAAGGAAGACGCACAGGTTGGCCAGGTCATCCACGTAGAGGAACTCACGCAGCGGGCTGCCGTCGCCCCAGCAGGTGACGTAGGGCAGATTCTGCTCCTTGGCCTCGTGGAAACGGCGGATGAGCGCCGGCACCACATGGCTGTGGGTGGGATGGTAGTTGTCGTTGGGTCCGTACAGGTTGGTGGGCATGACGCTGATATAGTCGGTGCCGTACTGACGGTTGAGATATTCACAGTATTTCAGGCCGGAAATTTTGGCCAGGGCATAGGCCTCGTTGGTTTTTTCCAGGGCGGAGGTGAGCAGGCAGTCCTCCTTCATGGGCTGGGGCGCCATGCGGGGATAGATGCAGCTGGAACCGAGGAACTCCAGCTTTTTGCATCCATTCTGCCAGGCGGAGTGGATCACGTTCATCTCCAGCGTCATATTGAAGTACATGAAATCGGCCAGAGCTTCCTCGTTGGCCACAATGCCGCCGACTTTGGCAGCTGCCAGAAAGACATACTCCGGCTTCTCCTCGGCGAAGAACTTTTCCACCGCGTCCTGACGGCAGAGGTCCAGCTCCTTGTGGGTGCGGGTGATGATATTGGTATAGCCCTGGCGCTGCAGCTCCCGGACAATGGCAGAACCCACCATGCCGCGGTGGCCTGCTACATAAATTTTTGCATTCTTTTCCATCATAGTTGTTTTCGCTCTCCCTGTCTGTTTGCCATGTTAGCCATGTTAATAGGAATGGAAACCAATTATTTCACAACGCCCTTTTCCAGATATTCCTCCAGATTGCAGCGGATGTGCTCTTCGGCGCGCTCCACAGCCACCTTGGCCATGTCGTGCTCCACCATCAGCTTGACCAGCTCCTCGAAACTGGTCTTGGTGGGGTTCCAGCCCAGTTCCCGCTTGGCCTTGGAGGGATCGCCCCACAGGTTGACCACGTCGGTGGGACGGTAGAAGTCGGGAGACACCTCAACAAGGACCTTGCCGGTAGCCTTGTCGATGCCCTTTTCCTCCATGCCCTCGCCGGTGAACTCCAGCTCGATGCCCGCATAGTGGAAGGCCAGCTGGCAGAACTCACGCACCGAATGCTGCTTGCCGGTGGCGATGACAAAGTCCTCCGGCTTGTCGTGCTGCAGGATCAGCCACATGCACTCCACATAGTCCTTGGCATAGCCCCAGTCGCGCAGGGAGCTCAGATTGCCCAGATAGAGCTTGTCCTGCTTGCCCTGCTTGATGCGGGCGGCAGCCAGGGTGATCTTGCGGGTGACAAAGGTCTCACCGCGGCGCTCGGACTCATGGTTGAAAAGGATGCCGGAGCAGCAGAACATATTGTATGCCTCGCGGTACTCCTTGGTGATCCAGAAGCCGTACTGCTTGGCCACGGCGTAGGGGCTGTAAGGATGGAAGGGCGTCGTCTCCTTCTGCGGCACTTCCTCCACCTTGCCGTACAGCTCCGAGGTGGATGCCTGGTAGATACGGCAGGTATCGGCCAGACCGCACAGGCGGACGGCCTCCAGAACGCGAAGAACACCGGTGGCGACAACGTCAGCGGTGTACTCGGGCACGTCAAAGCTGACCTGAACATGGCTCTGTGCGGCGAGGTTGTAGATCTCGTCCGGGCGCACGCTGCCGATGACCGACACCAGGCTCATGGAGTCGCTCAGATCGCCGAAATGCAGGTGAAAATGCGGGTTGCCCTCCAGGTGAGCGATGCGCTCACGGTAGTCCACCGAGGAACGGCGGATGATGCCGTGTACGTCGTAGCCTTTTTCCAGCAGGAACTCAGAAAGATAAGAGCCGTCCTGACCAGTCACGCCGGTAATCAATGCCTTTTTCATTCAAGACCTCTTTCCAGGGGATCTGGCACCCCTTTGTTTTGTTATAGTGCATATTTTATGGTACCCGTTTTTTCTGTCCGGGAAAAGTTCTTATCCTGCTCAATAATAGCACAGAATTGACTTTTATATATGAACAAAGTAAAAATTTTACTTTGTCCCGAGATTGACGTGCCTTCGGCATTGACACTTTCTCCCCGATTCCCGCTTCCCCCCATCCGGGCGGTGTTTTTTCCTTCACGGGGAAAATTTCCGGCCAATCGTGTCGCGGGAAACGGCTGGTCGATACCGTCGGATGCCTGCCTTTTTCCATGGTGTGCCTCGGCCGTCCGGTCCGCGATGCGGGTCCGGTCATCCTGAACGTTTCCTATGGCATTGTACAAATTCGGCTGCCGTGTTCATTTATTTGACAGATGTTCAATTTTGTCCATACTCTTTTTTTTCTCCTGCGTACTAAGATATTGGGATGATATTGAAAACCATACGGAGCAATTCCGTCACCCCAACACAGGAGGACCGGGATATGGAGGAAAAGAAACCGAAAGTCAGCGGCATGGAGAAGATTGCCACCTTTATTGTTGACAAGCGCAATCTGTTTTTCCTGCTGTATGCACTGGCGCTGATCTTCAGCGTTGTCGCATCGGGATGGGTCAAGGTGGAAAACGACATCACCACCTATCTGCCCGCCGACACCGAGACCCGCCAGGGCCTGACCGTGATGAACGACAATTTCACCACCTTCGGCACCGCACGGGTCATGGTGGCAAACATTGCCCCCGACACCGCCAATCAGCTGAAAGACCGCATTGCCGCCGTGGACGGCGTGTACAGTGTGGACTTTGACGAAACCGATACCCATTATAAGGATGCATCGGCGCTCTACTCCGTCACCTTTGACGGCACCGCCACCGACCAGGTCAGCCTGGATGCCCTGGACGGCATCCGGGAAACGCTCTCCGGCTATGACACCTACATCGACTCCGAGGTAGGGCAGGACATTTCCGCCGACCTGGCCGACGAGATGGGGGTCATTCTGGTCATTGCGGCAGTCATCATCGTCGTGGTGCTGACGCTGACCTCCCGCTCCTACGCCGAGGTCCCCGTGCTGATCCTGACCTTCGGTGCCGCGGCCATCCTTAATATGGGCACCAACTTTCTGTGCGGGACCATCTCCTTCATCTCCAACTCGGTCACGGTGATCCTGCAGCTGGCGCTGGCCATCGACTATGCCATCATCCTCTGCCACCGTTTCTCCGATGAGCACGAGACCAAGGATACCCGGGAGGCCTGCATCGCTGCCCTGGCAAAGGCCATTCCCGAGATCAGCTCCTCCTCCCTGACCACCATCTCCGGACTGGGAGCCCTGGCCTTCATGCATTTCGGCATCGGCCGGGACATGGCCACGGTGCTGATCAAGGCCATCCTCTTCAGCCTGCTGTCGGTGTTCACCCTCATGCCCGGCCTGCTCATGGTGTTCAGCAAAAAGATCGACGCCACCCGCCACCGCAATCTCATCCCCCGCATCACCCTGCTGGGCCGGTTTGACGTGGCCACCCGTTTCATCATTCCGCCGGTCTTTGTGGTGGTGGTCGTTGCCGCCGCCGTGCTGGCCAACAACTGCCCCTACTGTTACAGCTTCACCGATCTGGTCACCCCCAAGCAGAGTGAAAGCCAGATCGCCCACCAGAAGATCAAGGCCGAATTCGGCAACGAAAACATGGTGGCCATCATTGTGCCCAAGGGCAACTACGACGCCGAGCGGGCCATCCTGCAGGAACTGGACCAGTGCCCCCAGGTCAAATCCACCCAGGGCCTTGCCAACATTGAGGCCATGGATGGCTACATGCTGGCCGACGCCGTCACGCCCCGGCAGCTGTCCGAGCTTGCCGGCATTGATTACGAGGTTGCCGAGGGCCTTTATGTGGCCTACGCGGTGGACCAGAACCAGTACGGCAGCGTGCTGAGCGGCATCGGCGATTACAAAGTGCCCCTGTACGACATGTTCATGTTCCTGCAGCGGGAGATGAAGGACGGCAACATCACGCTGAACGGCGACATCCAGCAGACGCTGGACGATCTGTTCGACCAGCTCAACTGGGCCCAGGTCCAGCTCCAGAGCGACCAGTACAGCCGGATGGTCGCCTACCTCAATCTGCCCGAGGAGAGCGACGAAACCATGGCCTTCCTGGACACCATCCACCAGATCATCGGTCGGTATTACTCCGGCAATACTTACGTGGTGGGCAACTCCACCAATGTGAAGGACCTGTCCAGCTCCTTCGTCCAGGATAACGTCCTCATCAGTGTGCTGTCCGCCCTGTTCGTGGTGCTGATCCTGCTGTTCACCTTCCAGTCGGTGGGTCTGCCCATCCTGCTCATCGTCGTCATCCAGGGCAGTATCTGGATCAACTTCTCGGTGCCCACCCTGCAGCAGGAACCCCTCTATTTTCTCGGCTACCTCATCGTCAACGCCATCCAGATGGGCGCCAACATCGACTACGCCATCGTCATTTCCAGCCACTACTCCGACCTGAAACGGCGCATGCCCATCCAGCAGGCCATGATCACCGCCCTCAACGAGGCCTTTCCCACCATCTTTACCTCCGGCACCATCCTGGCCGTGGCGGGCGCCCTCATCGGCGTCATGACCACCAACCCGGTCATTGCGGCCATCGGCAGCTGCCTGGGCCGCGGCACCGTCATCTCCATCGTGCTGGTCCTGGCGGTACTGCCCCAGATCCTGCTGGTGGGAGACTTCATCGTCGAGCGCACCAGCTTTGCCATGAAGGCCCCCATCGACCTTGCCCGGATCAACCGCACGGCCAGCGGCACCATGCGGGTCAGCGGCCGGGTGCGGGGTTACGTCAACGGCGTCATTGATGCCGAGATCAAGGGCACCCTCAACGGTACCCTGAATGCCGCCGTGACCTCCGGCACCACCATCGAGCCCACGGCGCCCGACTACTATCTGCCGCCCAGCAGCGAGCAGGCGCGCGCCGAGTGGGCTCAGAGCTACACCGAGGGGGAGGAACTGTAATGAAACATTTTGCAAAACGCCTTCTTGCCGCCGCCCTGTGCCTTTGTCTGACAGTCAGCGCTCTGCCCGTCCCGGCCCTGGCGGAGGCAGACGCTTCTGCCATGCAGGAAACTTTCCACATTTCCACTGCCGACGATCTGCTGCAGCTGGCGCAGAACTGTCGGCTGGACAGCTGGAGCCGGAACCGCACCGTCCTGCTGGATGCCGACATCGACCTGACCGGAATGGATTTTGAAGGGATCCCCAGCTTCGGCGGCGATCTGGAAGGCCAGAACCACATCATATCCGGTCTGTCTCTCACCGGCAGCGGCAGTGTACAGGGGCTTTTCCGCTACATCCAGCAGGGAGCCGTCGTGCGGGATCTGCACGTCAGCGGCACCGTCAGCCCTGCCGGCACCCGCGCCACGGTGGGCGGTATTGCCGGCCAGAACGCCGGCACCATCGAGAACTGCTTCTTTGACGGCACCGTGACCGGCACCACCCAGATCGGCGGCATTGCCGGCATCAACACGGTGACCGGCATCCTCACCGGCTGCTCGGTCAGCGGCAGTGTTTACGGCAGTCACTTCATCGGCGGTGCCGCAGGCCAGAACGACGGCGTCATCTCCGCCTGCACCAACGACGCGGGCATCAACACCACCGTCAGCCAGAACGAAGTCAATCTGGAAGACCTGACCCTGGAAGATCTGCTCAAGACCGAGCGCGCCGCCGACATCACCGACATCGGCGGGATTGCGGGCAACTCGGCAGGCGTCATCCGGGCCTGTGTCAACCGCGGAACGGTGGGATACCAGCACATCGGCTACAACGTGGGCGGCATCGCCGGCAGCCAGACCGGCTACATCGAGGGCTGCGTCAACTACGGCGAGATCAACGCCCGCAAGGAGGGCGGCGGCATCGTGGGCCAGATGGAGCCTTCCGGCATCCTGCAATACAATCAGGATACCCTGCAGCAGCTGCGCGGTGAGCTCAACACCCTTCAGGGGCTGATGAACAAGGCGACCTCGGATGCCTCGGCCTCCTCCAGCGAGCTGACCGGCCAGCTGGCCGACCTGCAGAACCGGGTGACCTCCGCCCGCAATGCGGTGGATACCCTGCTGGAACAGGTGGCCGACGGTATCGACATCGGCACCCAGAACATCACCCTCACCGACCTGACCAAGCTCACCGGAAGCGGCACCGCCACCGGCGGCGTGAGCAGCGGTGTGGCCGGCGGCGGCTCCGCCTCCACCGACGTGGACGTCGACATCACCCCTGAATCCACCCCCACGCCGGAACCGGAACCTGCTCCGGAACCTGCGCCCGTGCCGGAGGCCCCCGCTGCCTCCGAAACCACCGACGCCCCCACCCCGGAGGCCACTCCTGTTCCCGAGACCACGCCCCAGCCGGAATCCCCCGCCGGTGATTCCGCTGCCGGGACCGATGACGCCGGGGCCGAGAGCACTCCCCTCCCCCACGGCCGTCCCCGCCGCAATGCCCCCTCCCTGGATGTGGACGTTGACCAGAGCATCCAGGCCGGTGCAGGCGCAGGAGTGGGAGGCAGTGTCAGCCACGACGGCAGCCTGACCATCGACGGCGACCTGACCCTGACGGTACCCAGCATTGAGCTCAACAACCGGGATGCCATCACGGCGGCACGCAGCAGCCTCAACGGCAGCCTGACCTCCATCGTGGACGGCGTGGGTGCCCTGAACACCGACACCGGCAACCACACCCAGGCCCTGATCCAGGACATCCAAGCCATCACCGACCAGATCAACAAGATCGGCAATACCCTGCTGGGTGCAGCGGAGAATACCGGCGACAGCACCCTGTTTGAGGATGTGTCGGACAGCGACACCGACGGCGACACCGAGGGCAAGGTATTCAACTGCACCAACGCGGGCCCCGTCAGCGCCGACATCAACGCGGGCGGCATCGCCGGTGCCATGGCGCGGGAGAACGATCTGGACCCCGAGGACGACACCCGGATCTCGGGCAGCAGTTCCCTCAATGCCACCTATAAAAGCCGCATCGTCCTGCGCAGCTGCTCCAACACCGGCACCGTCACCGTCAAAAAGCAATGCGCGGGCGGCATTGTGGGCAGCATGGACATGGGTACCGTGATGCAGTGTACAAACTTTGCCGATCTCTCCGAGGATACCGCCGATTACGTGGGCGGCATTGCCGGGCAGAGCAAGTCGGCCATCCGGCAGAGCAGCGCCAAATGCCGTCTGGACGGCCGCCGCTATGTGGGCGGCATTGCCGGCAGCGGCAGCACCCTCACCGACTGCCGCAGCATGGTGCTGGCCGACGGGGAGGAATGGGTCGGCGCCATTGCCGGCGGGCTGGAAAGCGGCAGCTCCCTGTCCGAGCTTTTGCAGGACAGCGAGAGCGAGCAGTCCGGCAACTACTTTGTCAGCGAGACGCTGGGCGGCATCGACGGCGTCAGCTATGCCGGGCAGGCCGAGCCCCTCTCCTTTGACGACTTTGCCGCCCTGGCCGTGGAGGAGAATCTGCCCGAGACTTTCTCTACCGTGACGCTGACCTTTGTGGCCGACGGCGCCGTGGTCCAGAGCATCCCGGTGGAGTACGGCAGCTCCTTTGACACCGCCTCCCTGCCCGACATTCCTGCCAAGGACGGCTGCACCGCCCGGTGGGGGGACTTTGACGCCGGACACATTGTTTTTGATGAGACGGTCAACGCCGTCTACACCCCCTTTGTCTCAGTCATCGAGAGTTCTGAACAGCGGGATGGCCGGGCGGTGCTGCTGGCGGAAGGCTCCTTTGGGGAGGGGACGCTGTCCCTGACCCAAAGCGATGCCTCCCCTGCTGCCCTGCCTGTCACCGAGAGCTGGCAGTTTGCCCTGCCCTCCGGCACTGCGGGAGAGGTCCGACTCCACTACCTGCCTGCGGATGCCAATACCGACATCTATCTGCGGGGCGCCGACGGCAGCTGGCGCAAGGCCGACGTTACCGGGGACGGCAGCTATCTGGTCTTTGCCATCCGGGACGGCGAGGACACTCTGGCCGCTGTGGCCCGCCCCACCCTGCCTCTGTCCCTGCTGGTGGGCGGCGGCGCTGCCGCACTGCTGCTGTTGGTGCTCGCCATCCGCGCAGGCCGCCGCAGACGGCACCGCCGTACCGAACGTCAGGCCGGACCGGAGGAGGCCGCCGCCCGGCGCCCTGCCGGAACTGCCCCGTCGGAGGAGAAGTAACTGACTTGCCGGTAAGGGCGATGCCCGCGGACAGCATCCCCTCTTATCCCCGTTTTCTTTCGCCTTCCCGAAAAAGAGCCGGGCCCTTCACGGCAACCTGCCGACAAGGGTCCGGCTCAATTTTTTTGCATTTTCATATTGACATTTATCTATTTGTGGGTATACTGTCACATAGACGCTTATCAATGTGAGGTGAATACCATGTCCGATATGGATGCCGCGCTGATCTGCAAGGCCCTGGGCGATGCCAACCGTCTGAAGATCGTGCGCCTGCTTTCGGGCGGTGAAAAATGTGCCTGCAAACTGCTGGAGGCCTTCGACATTTCCCAGCCCACCCTGTCCCATCACATGAAAACCCTGTGCGAGTGCGGCCTGGTCTGCGCCCGCCGGGAGGGAAAATGGACCCACTATTCCCTGTGTGGGGAGACGCTGGCGGAGTTCCGTGCTTTTCTGGGCGGCTTTGACTATCCCACGCAGGAAGGAGGCTGCTCATGTCACTGATCTGGAATTTTGTGCAGGACCAGCTGCTGGGCATGAAATGGCTCAATGCCCTCATCGGCCGTCTGCTGGCCGCCCTGTCGGTGGACGTGACCACCCGGGTCGGCGGCAGTATTCAGTTCTTTCTGTATGATGTCATCAAGATCACCATTCTGCTGTGCGTGCTGATCTTCCTCATCAGCTATATCCAGAGCTACTTCCCGCCCGAGCGCAGCAAGCGGCTGCTGGGGCGCTTCCATGGCATTGGGGCCAATCTGTTTGCCGCCCTGCTGGGCACCGTGACCCCCTTTTGCTCCTGTTCCTCCATCCCGCTGTTCATCGGCTTTACCAGCGCGGGCCTGCCCCTGGGCGTGACCTTCTCCTTTCTGATCTCGTCGCCCATGGTGGATCTGGGCAGCCTGCTGCTGCTCACCAGCATTTTCGGCTGGCAAATCGCCGCGGCCTACACCGTGGTGGGACTGGCCGTGGCGGTGGTGGGCGGCAGCCTGATCGAAGCCATGCACCTGGAAGATGAGGTGGAACCCTTCATCCGGGCTACCCGTGCCGCCGACATCGATGCTCCCACCCTCACCCAGGGACAGCGCCTGGTCTACGCCCGGGAGCAGATGGTCTCCACCTTCCGCAAGGTATTTCCCTATATTCTGGTGGGTGTGGGCATCGGGGCGGTCATCCACAACTGGATTCCCGAAAGCTGGATCGCCACCATCCTGGGCAGCCGCAATCCCCTGGGCGTGGTGCTGGCCGTGGCGGTGGGCGTCCCCATGTACGCCGACATCTTCGGCACCATCCCCGTCGCCGAAGCCCTGCTGGCCAAAGGCGCCCAGCTGGGCACCGTGCTCAGCTTCATGATGGCGGTCACCACCCTGTCGCTGCCCTCCCTCGTCATGCTGCGCAAGGCGGTGAAGCCCAAACTGCTGGGCATCTTTATTGCCATCTGCACCATCGGTATTATTCTGGTGGGATATCTCTTCAATCTGTTTTCCTTTTTGTTCTTATAAGGAGGTTATTTATTATGGGACTGTTTGGTAAAAAGAAAGAAAACACATCCTGCTGCGGGGCATCCGCGGCTCCGGCAGGGACTGCCGCATCCGGCAGCATGAAAGTGGAAGTGCTGGGTTCCGGCTGTGCCAGGTGCAACCAGCTGGAAGCCAACACCCGCGCTGCTCTGGACCAGCTGGGTATCGACGCCACCATCGGCCATGTGACCGATTTCACCCAGATCGCAGCCTACGGCGTCATGAGCACCCCCGCCCTGGCCATTGACGGCAAGGTGGTCAGTGCCGGCCAGGTGCTGACGGTGGCCCAGGCCGCCGAGCTCTTGCAGAAAGCGAGATGAACGCCATGCCCTGCTCCACCTGTGACAATGCCGCAGACTGTCTCTGCCCCAAGCAGACCTGCCCCAACCACGGCAACTGCCGGGCCTGCGTCATCAAGCGCCGCACCACCGACAGCCTGCCCTACTGCCTGTTCCCGGACAACGGCGGGGACAAGTCCAACCGCCACCACTACGAAGTCCTGAAGCAACGGTTTGAAGGCAGCCAGTGAGCAATCTTTCCACAAAATCTGCTCACATCTATCGCAAGAATTCCGGTCAGTCCGACAAAAGTGAAAAAAACGCTTACGAAGCGGGTTTTGTGCGTGTTATACTCCTGTACAAATGGTAGGTCGCGCAGACAGAAGCAGCGAACGAAAGTTTGGCTGCTTCTGTTTTTTTGCCCCTCTGCCACAGATATTTGCCGATCACCAAAACAATCAAAGGAGAAGAATCATGCCGAAAACCTTATTTCAGAACATTGTTTTCACCATCATCATGGCCCTGCTCATGGTCTATGGAATGATCTGCTACAACGTGGCCCTGGCCCGGGGCGGTGTGGAAAACATCACCTTCCTGCTGGCACTTCATGAACTGCCCATCATGGCGCCCATCGCCTTCATCCTCGAGTTCTTTGTGGTGGAAAAGCTGGCCGTGCGCCTGGCCTTCACCTTCATGCGTCCCACCGACCGTCCCCAGTTCATCACCTACGCCACCTCCCTCATGATCGTCTGCATCATGTGCCCGGTCATGAGCCTGATCGCCACCCTGCTGTTCAAGACCCCCAGCTTCGGCACCTGGGTGCAGACCTTCGGTCTCAACCTGCCCATGGCTCTGCTGTGGCAGCTGCTCTACTGCGGCCCGCTGACCCGGCTGATCTTCCGCACCCTCTTCCGCAAGCAGCTGGCTGCCGACGCCGAAAAGGCGGCCCAGGCTCAGGGCTGATCTTTGCTGCGGGCGACGCCCGTTTTTCTGCGCAGATTGCCCGGTTCCAGGGCATATCCGGTCTGTTTTTTCATGATTTCCGGTGATATTTGGGGATACCCCATTGCGAATTGTGAAAAATTGCGGTATGATGTAGTAACATCTTACAGAACCGGAGGAATTGACAGTGGCCGACATCGACAGTGATGCCAACCCATACTGTTGCATATAGCAAAAGGCATGGCTCCCGCCTGAACGGGGCGTGCCGGGACAGACTTTCCGCCATGGCGCGGCGGGCTGTTCCGGACGTCCAAACAGGCGAAGGGGCTGTGCCTTTTTGTTGTCTTTTTCCGGCGCAGTCTCCCCCGCCGGAAGCTGCGGACAATGCTCCCGCAGCCGGGTAAGAGTTTCCCGCGGGGATCATCAAGGAAGGAATACATTCATGAACGACGATACCGTCTCACTATTCATCATCATTGCCTGCGTGGTCATGTCGGCCTATTTTTCGGCCACCGAGACTGCCTTCTCCTCGTTCAACCGCATCCGCATCAAGAACATGGCGGAAAAGGGCGACAAGCGTGCCCGCCTGGTGCTGCGCATGTCGGAGAACTATGACAGCCTGCTGTCCACCATCCTGATCGGCAACAACATCGTGAACATCGCCTGTGCCTCCCTGGCCACCCTGCTCTTTGTGGACTGGCTGGGCAGCGATGCCGGGCCCAGCGTCTCCACCGCGGTCACCACTGTGGTGGTGCTGATCTTCGGCGAGGTCTCCCCAAAGAGCATCGCCAAGGAATCCCCCGAGGCTTTCGCCAAGTTTTCGGCGCCGCTGCTCAACGTCCTGATGTTCGTGCTGACCCCCTTCAACTTTCTGTTCGGGCTGTGGAAAAAGCTGCTGTCCCTGATCTTCCGCTCCTCCGACAGCCAGGCCGTCACCGAGGAAGAACTGCTGACCATCGTGGACGAGGCGGAACAGGAAGGCGGCATCGACACCCAGGAAGGTTCGCTGATCCGCAATGCCATTGAGTTCACCGAGACCGAAGCCATCGACGTTCTGACCCCCCGCATCGACCTGACCGCCGTGTCGGTGGATGATTCCAAGGAGGATATCGCCGCCATCTTTGCCGAGACGGGATACTCCCGCATTCCCGTCTACCGGGACAGCATCGACCACATCATCGGCATTCTCTACCAGAAGGACTTCCACAATTACGTCTACCACACCGACAAGGACATTGCTTCCATCATCCGCCCGGCCATCTATGTCACCGGCAACAAGCTCATCGGTGAGCTGCTGCAGGACCTTCAGAAAAGCAAATCCCATCTGGCCGTGGTTATGGATGAGTTCGGCGGCACGGTGGGCATCGTGACCATGGAGGACATTCTGGAAGAGCTGGTGGGCGAGATCTGGGACGAGCACGACGAGGTCGTGGAGGAGATCAAGCAGACCGGCGACAACGAATATGAAGTTCTGGGCAACACCAACGTCCAGAAGCTGTTTGAACGGCTGGACATCGACAAGGAGCTGGACGTGGTGACGGTGAGTGGCTGGGTCATGGCCGAGCTGGCCCGCATCCCCGAGGTGGGCGACACCTTCCAGTATGAAAACGTCAGCGTCCGGGTGCTGACCATGGACGGCAAGCGGGTGGAAAAGATCAAGGTCGTCGTCACCCCCGTTCCCGAAGAGGAAGAAAAATAAAATTTGCGGCATTTCCCCAGCACAAAAAGCCCGCCGGGCGTCCCCCTCCTGCATGGCAGAAGACGGGCCCCGGCGGGCTTTGTCTGTTGTAAATGCTGCCGGCTCAGCGTCCGGCCAGTTTGGTAAGGGCATTGACGTCGGTCAGTTCCACAGTGCCCCGGGCGAGGCGGACCATTCCCTCCCCCTGAAAATAGCGCAGCATCCGGGTGACCACCTCCCGGGCGGTCCCCAGGTGGTTGGCGATCTTTTCATGGGTGAGGCTGAGCTGGTCGGATCCCTCGATGGCGCTCTCCTCCAGCAGGAACTCCGCCAGGCGCTTGCCAAAGCTTTTCCACAGGATCTGCTCCATCAGCCACATGACGTCGGACAGGCGGGTGGCCAGCAGGTCGTTGGTATAGCGGGCCGCCGCCAGGGACTGCTCGGTCAGGTCCCGGTAGACGGCGGGCGGGATTACCCAGAACTCGGCATCCTTTTCCACCTCGATGGTCACATCGAACTGGAGATTCTGCATCATGCAGGAGGAGGTCATCAGGCAGATGTCCCGCTCAAACAGGCGGTAGAGGGTGATCTCCCGCCCCTCCCCCGACAGGCTGTATGCCCGCAGCCGTCCCGACCGGACGACCACCAGCCCCAGGCAGTCGGAACCGCCGCTGTACAGGATGGTCCCCGCCTTGGCGCTGCGCAGGGTCACGGCATCCAGAAGCATCTGCTGCTGCGCCTTGTCCAGCTTGTCCCACACAGGGAAGTATTCTGCAAACGACATAGTCCGACCCCCGTCCCGGAAAAAATTTACTATGGTGAGTATAAAACGCTTTTGCCCCGATGTCAAACCGGGCCGTGCTGTGTGACAAGGTCACGGAAAATTCCGGGCAAACCTTATATAGTTATGATATACTGAAAGCCATCCCCGGCGATGTTGCCGGGGCAAAACACGGGTCTGTCCGCCCCGGAAATTCAAAAAGGAGCCTGCCCATGCAGTATTTCATTCTCTTTCTGGAAGGCATCATCACCTTCATCTCCCCCTGTCTGCTGCCCATGCTGCCCATCTATATCTCCTACTTTGCGGGCGGCGGCGAGCGCAGCATCCGACGGACGCTGACCTGTGCCCTGGGCTTTGTGCTGGGCTTTACCGTCGTCTTTGTGCTGATGGGCGCCCTGGCCGGAACCCTGGGCAGCCTGCTGACCCGGTATCAGACCGCCGTCAACATTGTGTCCGGTCTCATCGTCGTCATCTTTGGCCTCAACTATCTGGGCGTGCTGCGGCTCAATCTGTTTGCCGGAGGACGGCGTTCGGTGGATACCTCCAACCTGGGATTTTTCTCCTCCGCCCTGTTCGGTGTGATTTTTTCCATCGGCTGGACGCCCTGTGTGGGCGCCTTTCTGGGTTCGGCCCTGCTGCTGGCCTCCCAGCAGGGACATGTGGGGGAAGGCATGCTCATGCTGCTGGCCTACTCCCTGGGCCTGGGGGTGCCCTTCCTCTTCAGCGCGGTGCTCATTGACCGGCTGAAATCCGCCTTTGACTGGGTCAAGGGCCATTACCGCATCATCAACGCCGTGAGCGGCGGGCTGCTGATCCTCATCGGCGTGCTGATGATGACCGGCCTTCTGGGCCGTTTGCTGACCGCTCTGAGCTGACCGGAAAGGAGTTTTGTATGAGAAAGATTCTGCCCCTCATTGTCGTGGCCGTCGCCTTTGTGCTGGTTCTGGGCGCCGCCGCCCTGCTGTACAGCCGTCTGGGCAACCAGTTTGCCCCCGACACCCTGGCAGCCGAGCCCGGCGCCTCACAGACTGACGACGCCGCGGAGCCGTCCGGCAGCAATTCCACGGACACCCCCGGGAGCACTTCCGAAAATGCCGCCGGGGATGCTTCCGACAGCGAGGCCCAGCGCATGTCCGCCCCCGACTTCACCGTCACCGACCTGGAGGGCAACGAAGTACACCTGTCGGACTTTCTCGGCAAACCGGTGGTGCTGAACTTCTGGGCCAGCTGGTGCGGCCCCTGCAAGAGCGAGATGCCCGATTTTGAGGAGATCTATGCCGAGTACGGCGATGACATCCACTTCGTCATGGTCAACGCCACCGACGGCTCCCGGGAGACGGTGGATGCTGCCTCCTCCTTCATTGCGGAGCAGGGATACACCTTCCCCGTCTACTACGACACCGAGTACGACGCCTCCATCACCTACGGCGTGACGGCTCTGCCCACCACCTACTTCATCGACGCCGAGGGCTATCTGGTTGCCCATGCCTTCAGCGCCCTGGACAAGGAGACCATCCAGACCGGCATCGACATGATCCTGCCCGCCGCCGGGTAACGTTCTCCTCCCATTTCCTGCAAAACGCCCCGTCCCTGACCCATCGGCCAGGAACGGGGCGTTCTTGTTTTTTCAGGTCAGATCTTCCAGGCGCAGCTGACCGTCCAGGCTTTCCCGGTCCAGCTCGGGCGGGATTTTTCCCAGCAGTGCCAGAGCCGCGGAGGGATCGCCCAGCCAGGGGCGGACCTCCTCCCTGCGCAGGATCAGGGGCATGCGGTCATGGATGGGCCGCATACAGCCGTTAGGCGCCGTGGTCAGGATGACAAAGCGGCCCTCGGCGTTGCAGATGCCTGCCAGGTAGAGGGGCTCTCCCTCCAGGGCAAACCGGTAGGGATGGCGGCCCGCGTCCCACTCATAGAAGGAACTGGCCGGGATGACACAGCGATGCCGGGCAAAGTTGTCCCGGAACAGGGGCTTTTCGGTCACCGTCTCGGCCCGGGCGTTGATGATCTGTCCCCCCTGCCCGGTCCAGCCCCAGGGGCGCAGGCAGACCTGCGGGCCTGCCGCCCCCTGCACCACCACCAGGGCAGTCTGGGAGGGCTCCACGTCGCCCTCCGCAGGCAGGGTGCCCTCCACGCGCTGCAGCCGTCTGGCCAGTGCCTGCAAGGCCGGGCTGCCCGCCGTGGAAAAATGATACCGCCCGCACATGGATGTTTCCTCCTTTTGTCAGGTTCAGTCCGGCAGGTCGATGACCTGTCCGGTGGTCAGCGGCTGCAGGCGCTCCCCCAGCAGCGGGCGGAGCAGATCAAAGGCCACCGACCCGGTGCAGTGGCCGGTGTAGACGGTGGCCACACCGTGGGCAGTCACACAGTCGGCCACGGCCTGCAGCTCCTCCGGGGTGAAGGTGCAGATCTCGCACCCGTGGCTGCGGCCGCGCATGTGCAGCCCTCCCACAAAGGCCAGGATGGGACGTCCGGGAAACTGCTCCGTCACCTCCCCCAGCACCGCCTGCAGCCCTGCATGGCAGCAGCTGTTGCAGACCACCAGCCCCCGGGAGGTTTCCAGGACCACGCTCATCTCATGGGAGAAATCGTCGGGCGTCACTCCATCCGCCGTGCCGCGGTAGAGTTTTTTGGCTTTGCCAATCTCCTCCAGGCCCGGTGTGGTATGGGGAATCAGCCACAGTCCCGGCAGGGGCTGCGCCACACGGTCCACCGGGTGGAGGCGTCCGGCCAGAGCGGCTTTCACCGGTGCAGGGATGCCGATGTCATGGCGCTTTTCCCCGTCTCCCGAATAATAGGCTTGGCACGCCCCGGCCATGGCATACACCGGTGCCCCGGCATTGCGGCGCAGAAACTCCCCCAGCCCACCCCCATGGTCGTAGTGGCCGTGGGAGAGCAGGGCGATCTGAATTTTGTCCAGAGGGATGCCCAGGGTATCCGCATTGGCGGCAAAGGCACCGCTGGCCCCCGCGTCGAGAAGACAGGGTGTGCCGCGGTATTCCAGATAGAGGCTCAGACCGTGTTCGGCGGTGAGAACTTTGGTGGGGGTGGTGTTTTCCACGAGAACGGTGATGCGCATAGAGAGGCCGCCCTTTCCTGCCATGCGGCAGCCAGACTGTGCCGTTTGCCGCCGCACGCTTTTTCTTCACTATACCCCCAAAGCCGCGGGGCGTCAACGGGGCTCAGGGCAAAAAAACAAGCCGGCCCGGCGGACTTGCGTCCATTCCGGGCCGGCTTGCCAACAAGGAGATTTGTATTCGTCAGGAGGGCCTGACCGATTCAGCAAAGAAAATTACTTGGCTGCCTTTTCTGCCTTCCAGCGGCGGCGGATGGCCACAACGCCCCAGACGATCAGAGCGATGGCAACGATCCACTCACCGATGATGATGAAGTAGTAGTTTGCAAAGGGCAGTTCGCCGACCACCGTGCCGTGGACAACGCCGTTCATGGCGTTGGAGTTGACGGTGGTGTAGAGGATGTGCTTGAGAGCCTGACGTGCATAGTACTGGGAGGCCGGGTTGGTGATGTCCAGAGGAGCATCCACCGCGTAGCCGGTCAGCTTGAGGTCGCCGCCGGCGCGGATGCACTGCTCGGTATCCATAACGCCGCCGCCGTCGTAGTCGGTGATGACGGAGCCGTCAAAGCCCCACTCGTTGCGCAGCACGCCGGTGATCAGGTTGTAGTTGCCGCCTGCCCAGGTGCAGCCCACACGGTTGAAGGCCGTCATGACCGCCATGACTGCGGGGATATCGGCCGTGGTCTCGGTGTAGGAGTCGGTCTCGGCGTCATACTGCTGAACTTTGATGGTGGTGGTGGGACGCTCTTCGATGCAGGTCTGGAAGGGCTTGAGGTAGATCTCACGAATGGCCTGCTCGTTGGCAAAGGTGGCAACGTGGCTGCGGTGGTCTTCCTGATCGTTCAGGGCAAAGTGCTTGATGTATGCGTAGACGCCCTTCTGAGAGCAGGCACTGACCGCCTGGAGAGCCATCTCGCCGGAGATGAAGCCGTCCTCGGAGTAGTACTCGAAGTTACGGCCGGCAAACGGAGTGCGGTGGATGTTCATAGCCGGTGCGTACCAGCCGGAGATGATGCCGATGTAGGTATGATCGCCCCAGTTGCCGTCGGCAGCCAGAGCATCCTCGCCCACGTAGTAGCCGTGGAGGTAGGAGTTCTCACGATCCCAGCTGGCAGCCAGGTTGGTGGCGCAGGGATAGGTGATGGAGTAAGGCTCATGGGTGACACCGCCCTCGTTCAGGCCGGAGGGGCCGTCGAAGTCGATGGCACGAGGTTTGCCGGCAGCGGTGGAAGCCAGAGTCTGGTAACCGCCGTTGCGGATGATGTTCTCCAGCTCGCTGGCGTCCATCTGGTTGATCAGGGCGTCCCAGCCGCCCTCGGCCTCGACCTCGTCGAAGTCACGGCCGCGGAAATCGATCAGTTCCAGGTCGCCGTCCTGGCCGTAGACGCCGGCCTTGGAGGCAGCCTCTTCCTCGCTCATGGGGTTGAGGGATGCCTCAGCGCCCTTTGCCAGGATGGCATTCTTGATGCTGTCGGAAACTTCCAGCTCCCAGGTGTAGCCGTTCTTCTCGCTGAATTCGCTCTTGCGCTGGCTGTCCTGGTTGCCGTGAGTCTTGGGGAAGGTGCCGGTCCAGTCCTGACGGGTCAGGTACTGGTCACGGGGGGTAAATTCATCGTAGCTGGCAGTATCAAACTGGTTGGTGATTGCAGCGCCGGTCTCGGAAGTGGAGAAGGTGACGTTGTCCACACCGCCGTTGGCAGCGTAGTTGTAAGTCCACTTTCCCACGAAAGCGGGATCGGGAGTGCCGAACAGGCCGTCGTTGGCAGCGCCCTGGTAAGCCAGGAAGTTGTTGACGGCGTGGTGGGCGTTGGTGGCGGCGGTCAGCAGGTAATCGCCGGCCTCCAGGATGTAGGTCTTGGCCTGGACATCATCGTAGGAGATGAAGTCCTTCTCGTTGACGGTGACGGTGACCGTCTCGGAAGCGCCGGGCTCCAGTTCGCCGGTCTTTTCGAAGCCGACCAGAGAAGCAGCGGCTTTTTCGATGTGGTTGGTGCGGTCGTAGTCGGTGTAGGGGGTGTTCAGGTAAACCTGGACAACGTCACGGCCGGCAACGGCGCCGGTGTTGGTGACCTTGACGCTGATCTGGATGTCACCGTTTTCATCCATGTTGCTCATCTGGAAATCGGACCACTGGAAGGTGGTGTAGGTGGTGCCGTAGCCGAAGGGGTACTGCACGGTGGTGGCGTAGTCGTAGTCACCGGCATTGCCCTGATCCAGCATCTTGTCAAAGTAGCGGGTCTCGTAGTACTTGTAGCCGACATAGATGCCCTCGTCGTAGAAGACGCCGGCCTCCACATCCTCGCCGTTGTTGACCAGCATGGTATCGCCCATGTTCTGCATGGCAGGAGAGGAGAAGGCATCGTAGGCGAAGGTATCCACCAGATGGCCGGAGGGGTTGACATTGCCGCTGAGCACGTCAGCGATGGAGCGGCAGGTATCGCCGCCGGCACCGGGTGCCCACAGGACAGCGGAGATGTTGGGATAATCTTTGATCCAGCCCAGCTCAAAGGCGTTGTTGGTGTTGACAACGATGATGACGTTGTCGAAGTTATCGTTCAGGTAGCTGATGACACCCAGCTCGACGGAGTCGGGCTCCAGGTAATGCTTTTCCTTATCTTCCTCGATGTCGGTCCAGTCGCCCATGTAGCGGCCCAGGTCACGGCCCTCGCCGCCGGTACGGGAGATGAAGAAGATGGGAGTGGTGCCCTGGGCTTCGGTCTTGGCCTCATCGGGGATGGCGTCGATGGGCGCCTCGTTGATGGACCAGTCCTCGGCGCCGCCGTACATGATGGCGCCGCCGCCGCGGGTGTAGGTATCCTTGTTTTCGGTGTAGAAGTTCCACAGCGACTCATTGATGGAGAAGCCCTGTTCCTGCAGAGCGGTGCGCATGTCGCTGGAGATGGTGCTGACGCCGGAACCGGTGCCGCCGGCCAGCAGGTTGATGGAAGAAGCGGAGAACAGGCTCAGTTTGGAGCCAGCTGCAACAGGCAGGCCCTTGCCGCCGTCGTTCTTGTTGTAGAGCAGAACAAAGCCTTCAGCGCCGGCCTTGCGGGTGTAAGCCTGCTCGGCAGCCTGCAGCTCATCGGAATCGGTGATGTCGCGGGTGTAATACTCCGCGTCCACACCGTTGGTGGTGTCGCCGAAATTGAATTCGGTCTCACCGAAGATATCGCGCAGAACCAGGTCGTAGGACATGGGCGCGATGGTGGCAAGTGCGATGGAGAACGCCAGCAGGATGGCCAGCAGCGGTGCAACGATCGCTGTGAAGACCTTGGCGCTCAGCTTTTTCTTCTTTTTCTCTTTTGCCAAAAGAAATCCCTCCTATTTCAGATCACCGCACTCTCCCTCTTGGGGGAAAGCGCAGTCTTTGCGCAGTCCACACAGAGTGTGGCTGCGGGCATCAAAGCCGGGACTGCGGGACTGTGGAGTTTCACCGTCTGTGTCCGGGGAACTTCGGGCAGGAAAGGTCTATCAGGAACGCCCGGAGTGCCGACGCAGACGGAGACTACCGCCGCCAGTTTCGCCGTTTTCTCCTTGTTGTGTCCTCCTTTGCTTGTCGTGACGGCGCCGTGTGGCAGAAGCGGAATCCCCCATGTTTCCACAAAATTATCCCACAAATCTCAGCTCATTAGTCACAATATAACAAAAGAAACACCTGCTCTCAACAGGTGTTTCCGGAACTGTACGTTTTTTTCGTATTCTGACGTTGGGATCATTCTTTGCCGTTTGCACCGAACAGAATGTTCAAATGAAAGACGTCCCTCTCCGCATAGGTGGTCAGTGTGCCGTCGTATTTATGGACGATCATGCGGATGCTGCGCAGGCCGAAGCCGTGGTAATCCTTGTCTGCCTTGGTGGTCACCGGCAGGCCGTCGCGGAAGGTGAGGGTGCCGTCGAAATAGTTGTCCGCCTGGATCATCAGCAGATCTCCCTGCGCCTTGACCAGCAGGTTGATGACCCGGCGTTCCTGCTCCGAAATGGCCTTGACCGCCTCCAGTGCATTGTCCACAATGTTGCCAAACAGGCAGTAAAGGTCGCTGCCGTCGATAAAGTCCAGCTTTTCACCGTCCGCCATGCAGGAGAAGGTGATGCCGTTCTGCTCACAGTAAAGGCTTTTCTCGGTGAGAAGGACATCCAGCAGCTGATTGCCCGTCTCCACCTTGGCGTCATAGATGGAGATGCTCTGCCGCAGATCCTCCATGTCCTTTTCCCTCAGACCGCCGTTCTGTGCTCCCAGGGCTGCAATCTTGTAGCGGATGTCGTGGCACTTGACATTGATCAGGTCGATGGTGTCCTTGGCAATCTCGTACTGGCGGCGGCCCTGGCGGATGGCATACTGAAGGTACTCCACCTCCTGCTTGAGCTCCCGCTTTTCCGCCGTGCGGCTGGCCAGCTGCAGTACAATGGCACAGCAGGTCACCGAAAAGAGGTTTCCGGTCTCCTTCAGCACCAGATAGTCCACGGGATCAAACTTCTGTTCCAGCTGCGTGCTGAGAAGCGTGAAGTAGATGTCCTCCACTGAGCACAGAAATACTGCGATCACCAGCACGAACACACACAGGGCCAGCAGCTGGCGATCCATCTGCCAGTTGTTGAGATGGCGCGTCGTACGGCGGATGAAAAGGAAATAGGCCAGAGCTGCCGTCGCCGCAAAGAAGATCACATAGACGATGCGATAGTACAGCAGGAAGTGCGGCACATCCCGTACCTGATCCAGTGCCCCCCGGCAGAGATCCAGCACCATCAGCCGCAGCTTGTAGCACATATTCTGGGCTGCATAGGCCACACTGCAGCAGAACAGGATGGTGGAAAACTGCTGTGCGAAACAAAGGTACATGTGGGCGATGGTAACGGCGAACAGGACAAGGTAGACCCCGATCCGTCCCAATACGGTATCCCCCCAGAGCCGGTAGGCCGCGGCTGCACCGATGGCCAGCACCAGGACCCCGGCCGCACCGCCCAGCAGGCGCAGCCAGAACCGCGGCCGGCGCTTGAGGGTGAAAAAGGTCAGGCCGTAAAAAACATACAGCTCAAACAGGAATTCAAGGATGACTTCCCAATAGATAAAGGACAGTTCCGCCATCGTCACTTTCCTCCCTGGAAACCTGCGTACCAGTTGGTCAGTTCCGCCAGGAAGGCCGCCCGCCGGGGGCGGCTGATCTGAAGCGTGGTGCTGCCCACCTGGACTGTGTATCCCTTGACTTTGACCACAAATTTGGGATTGACCAGATAGCACTTGTTGCAGCGCAGGAATCCGAAATCGTGCAGCTCCTGCTCCACATCGGAGAGCACGCCGGTGCGCTCGATGACATCGTCCACCAGATGATAGATCAAACGATGATTAAGGATCTCCACATACATCAGCTTGTCGGTGGAGATCCGGCAGATGCCCCCCGACGAACTGACTGTGAAACTGCGCTCCTCGTTCATCAGATAGATGTCCAGCGCCTTTTTGAATTTCAGCGAGAAATCATAGTAGCTGACCGGTTTGACCAGAAATCCCACCGCGTCCACCTCGTAGCCTTTCAGGGCATACTGAACCAGATTGGTGGCAAAAATCAGGGAGACGTTGCGGTCCAGCTTCCGCAGGGCGGCAGCGGTCTCCATGCCGTCCCGGCCGGGCATCTGGATGTCCAGGAACACCACTGCGTAAATGGGACGGTATTCCCGGAGAAATTTTTCCCCGCTCTCACTTCTGGTGACCTCAAACTCCTGGCCCGTTTCGGCTGCGTAGCGCGCGATATACTCGGTCAGGGTCTGGGCCGCCGGGGTTTCATCTTCAACTATGGCGATCTGTTTCACGTTTCACCGTACCTTTCAGCCGGTCATTCTGTTTTTATTATACCGTTGTGCGCCCCGCTGCGCAAGGCGCACGGCGCCGCCCCCGGCAAAAAAAACGTCCCGGCATAAACCAACCCCCGTCCCACGGGACTGGCGTGAGCGGGGGTTGCTTGCGGCATCCGGAGTACAGGGATATTGATTCGGAAGGTCGGATCCCGCGGGGAAATGGTTCAGTTGTAGAAATTATTCGGCGCTGCCGGAAGCCTTGGGGGCGCTGTCCGCCGAGGGGAAGATGATCTTGTTGACAAAGAAGAACACGATCATCGAGATGCCGCCGTTGAGCACCGTGGTGCCGATGTTGTAGATGAAGTCGGGAACCAGCAGACCGGCCACCGCGACCCAGATGCAGTTGATGGAGTTGACGATGCAGGTGATGACGCAGAACGCCAGCAGGTACCAGGCGATCTGGGGGCCAAGCTTGCCCTTGGAGCGGAAGACGAAGTTGCGCTGGATGGGGAAGTTGATGCATTCACCGATGACCATGGCCACCATGTAGGCGCAGAAGTAAGCCAGACCGCCGTGAGCCTGATCGTAACCCAGAATGTTCCACTCGAAGGTCTCGCCGAACAGGGTGATGGGAATGCCCGGCCAGCCGAAGCTGGCATCGCCCAGGCCCGCGAAAGCCGCCGGCAGGAACTGAAGCATCAGGTACTTGAATACCGTAATGACATTGCTGACGATGACAAACAGGCCGCCTTCACGCACCCACTTGGCTGCCGCCGGATGTTTTGCGGCGAAATTAGACCAGATATTCATCACTTGCTCTCCTTTTTCTCTGCGATGCGCTTGTCCATGAACGAATTGAGCACCATATTGCGGACCAGCTCAAAGAGGACGCGCAGGATACCGATGATCCAGAAGCCCTTGAGTTCCATGACCAGGCCGTCCACCATGCCCATGCTGACCATACCGCCCGTCATTTTGGCGATGGCACGCAGCGGCATATTGTAGTTGAACAGCAGGTTCAGGTCGGGGTTGCCGGCCTTGAGGCTCTTGTCCAGCAGATGCTTGTGGATGACGTGGACCAGCCAACCCAGCGGGCTGCGGCCGTGGCCGATCTCGCCCAGGGTCATGTTGCGGTCGATGGCCACCTTTTCCTCCAGGATGGGGCGTCCCAGAATGGCCGAGAACTCCACCTCGGGCACATCCTGCACCTGGCCGCTGACGTAGTGGGGCAGCGAGTTGCCCACATACGGGTTGGCATCGCCGGAGGATTCCACCGTGACGGTGCCCTCCAGGCGGATATCCTCGCAGGAAGAACCCACGCGCACCACATAGCTGCCGCCTTCCACGGCCCAGTGACCGGCGGGCTCGTTCCAGTAACGGAAAGCCTTGTCATCCAGCGGGATGGAGACGGTCTTGCTCTCCCCTGCCTCCAGCGAAACGCGGGCAAAGCCCTTCAGTTCCTGCATGGGGCGGAAAATCTCGGCATCGGGTTTGGAAATATAGACCTGAACCACCTCGTCGCCCGCACGGTCGCCGGTATTGGTGACCGTCAGCGAGACGCCGGTGGGTGTGGCGTGGAGGTCCTTGTACTCGAAGGTGGTGTAGGACAGGCCGTAGCCGAAGGGCATGGCCACCGGCACGCCCGCCGTCTGGTAGTAGCGGTAGCCGACATAGAGGCCCTCGCGGTACTGGACGGTGCGGCCGTCCTTGCCGAAGTTGTTGTAGGAGGGGTTGTCCTCGCAGTGCAGCGGCCAGGTCTCGGCCAGACGTCCGGCGGGGTTCACCTTTCCGGTCAGCACATCCAGCACGGCACCGGCGCTCGCCTGGCCGCCCAGGCCCGCCCAGACCAGTGCCTGGCAGTGGCTCTGCCAGTTGGTCTCAATGGCGCTGCCGCAGCTCAAAATGACAATCAGATGGGGGTTGGCACGATGCACCGCCAGCAGCAGGTCGATCTGGTTTTTGGCCAGCTTCATATCGCTGCGGTCCAGGCCCTCGCTCTCCTTGACCTCATCCAGGCCGAGGAACAGCAGAACCGTTTCCGCCTTTTCGGCCAGCTTGACGGCCTCGGCCTGAAGGGCAGCGTCCGGCTTGCCGTAACGGTCGAAGCCCTTGGCAAAGCCCACCGTCTTGAGGCCGCTCTGCTCGAACACCTGCAGGAAGCTGTCCACCTTGGGAGCGTTGACCATACTGGAACCAGCGCCCTGATAGCGCGGGGTCTGGGCAAAATCGCCGATGACGGCAATGCGGTCCTCCGGGTTCAGCGGCAGCAGGCCGCCCTTGTTCTTGAGCAGGACGATGCTCTCCGCCGCGGCCTTGCGGGCCAGGGCATGGTGGGCATCCCAGTCGATGGTCTTGGGGGCCTTTTCCAGCGCCTTGCTGGTGGATTCCACCAGGGACAGGAATTCCTCCAGGCGGGCATTGATATCCGCCTCCGAGATCTTGCCGGCCTTGACTGCCTTGACCAGCTCCCGCACCGAATCCAGGCCGGGGGCGGGCATTTCCAGGGTGGAGCCGTTCTTGACGCCCAGGGCGTGATCGTTGGAGCCGCCCCAGTCGGTGACGACGGCGCCGTCAAATCCCCAGGTATCCCGCAGGATCTCCTTGAGCAGATGGGCGTTCTCGTTGGCGTAAGTACCGTTGACCAGGTTGTAGCTGGTCATGATGGTCTTGGGACGGCCCTCGGTGACGGCGATCTCAAAGTTGGTGAGGTAGAGTTCCCGCAGGGTGCGCTCATCCACCACCGAGTCGGTGGCCATGCGGCGCAGTTCCTGGCTGTTGGCTGCAAAATGCTTGGGGCAGGCGGAAATGCCGTTCTCCTGAATACCGCGGATGTAAGCGGCAGCCATCTTGCCCGCCAGGTAGGGGTCCTCCGAGAAGTATTCAAAGTTCCGTCCGCACAGCGGGCTGCGCTTGGTGTTCAGGCCGGGGCCCAGCAGTACGGCAACGTCCTGCGCGGCAGCTTCCTGGCCCAGCGCCCGGCCGATCTCCTCGCCCAGGGCAGGGTCCCAGCTACTGGCAACGGCCGACGCCGTGGGGAAGCAGGTCGCAGGCTCACTGGGATTGATGCCCAGATGGTCGCTCTCCCCTGCCTGCTTGCGCACGCCGTGGGGGCCGTCCGACAGCCAGATCGAAGGGATGCCGTACTGCGGCAGTCCCCGCGACCGGAAAGTATCCGCACCGGAAAGCAGTGCACATTTTTGTTCCAGGGTCAGGGATTTGATCTTGTCTTTCAAGCTCATCTTTCTCAACTCACACTTTCTTGATGGAAATGGTTTCGGTCGTCCTGTATGACACATCCTCGGGAGAAAACCGCCCCTTCCGCACGGCGGTCGTTCCCCTGTGAGGTTTTTTGACAATGCTATTGTAGCATACCCGTTTTGTTTTACACGGAATTTGCACAACCTGCCTTTTCTCCGGCAAACTTTGCATTTTCCCCGTTTTGCGTCGAAAATTCTTTGTGCATACCTGACAAATACCGTCCGGTTTCCCTTGTGCACTTTCCCAAAGGGCAAAAAAACAGCCCCCGCAGCATCGCCCGGAAAGGCAGTGCTGCGGGGGTTTGTCCGCGCCCGATCAGGTGCGGTTGGGAAGCAGAATGCGCAGGATGAACCAGTTATCCTCACAGTGGACGGTAACGGTGCCGCTGTACTTTTCGGCGGCGGCACGCACGGTACGCACCCCGTAGCCATGGGGCGGCATGCCGTCGGCATCCAGCTGCACCGGGATCTCGCAGTAATTTTCAAACCGCAGCATGACAAAGCCGTGCTGGGCATAGATGGCCACGCGGATCAGGCGCTTTTCCGGGTCGGCCAGGGTCTGCACGCTCTCGGTGGCGTTGTCCAGCGCCGTGCCCACAATGGTACAAATGTCCCCCGTGGGCATGAAATCCAGCAGGTGACCGTCGGCCACGCAGGTAAAGTTGATGTCGTGCTGCTGGCAGTAGAGGCTCTTGGCGGTGAGCAGGGTGTCCAGCACCGCGTTGCCGGTCTTGTTCTGGGCCTCATACATTTGGATGCCGCTCTCCATCTCGTCCAGGGCAGCGGCCTTCTTGCCAGGGTCCTGCTCGGCACGGATGGCGGCGATCTGCATCTTCAGGTCGTGGCAGTGGCGGTTGATGAGGCGGATGCTCTCCCGGCTTTGCTGGTACTGCTCATACTGGCGGTGGAGGACGTTGTCCATGGCTTCCAGTTCCCGGTGGAGGCTGGCCTCCATCAGCTGTTCCTGCTGGATGGAAAGTACCAGCACGCCGGCCAGATCCACCAGCGTCCGGATATAAAAGACATCCATGGTCACGGTCCCTGCCCGGGTAAAGGCGAAGTTGCTCACCGCAAAGGCGGCCAGAGCCATGACCACAGCGCTGCACAGCGCCCGCCGCGTGATGCCCAGCTCGGGATTTTTGCGCACCCGCCGGAATTCAAACCGATAGACAAAACCGTATACCAGCCCGTAAACCAAAAGCAGCAGGATCAGGGACCGGGGTTCCCGGGCGCCGCTCTGCGGCCAGAGCAGGCAGTGGATCTGCCATTCCAGGCTGGCGGCAAATTCCGCCAGAATAAAAGCCCGGGCACAGCAGTACCCCGCCTCCCGGGCATTGACCGAACAGCACAGATACAGAAAGGCGTACATGGCGGCTACGGCAGCAGCCATGCAGGGAATCCACCAGGCAATGGGGACATTGCCGGTCAGCTGGAGAAAGAGGCTGAGCCCCGCCAGCCAGAACCCGGCAGATACCGCCGTGGCGGTGCGTCCGAACCGTCTGCGCAGGGCCAGGATGTACAGCAGGCAGGCCAGCCACTCGGCCAGGGCGGTGTACTGTCGGGGAATATCGGGCAGGATCATCTGACGCCTCCCCCGATGTAGTCGGTCAGCGCCTCCAGAAAGGCCTTTTTCTTGGGACGGCTGATCTGCAGGGCATGGGGCCCCACCTGCACCGTGTTCTGCCGGACTTCCAGCACCTGTTCCAGGTTGACCAGATATCCGCTGTTGCAGCGGGCAAAGGGTTTGTCGGACAGTTTCTCCTCATAGCTTTTCAGGCTGCCGGGGGTGAGCACGTCCCCGTCCTCGGTGTAGAACCGGACGTAGTGGCCCTCACTCTCCAGGTAGTAGATGGTGGCCACGTCAATGCGCCGCAGCCCCCCCTCAATGGGCACCGTCAGAAAAACCTTCTGGCGGCGGCGCAGGCGGTCCACAGCCTTCTGCAGCTGCTGGGAAAAGGCAAAGTACGGCACCGGCTTGAGAATATAATCCAGCGCATCCACCGCATAGCCCCGGATGGCAAACTGCGCCATATTGGTGATGAAGATCAGGATGACGTCCCTGTCCACCCTGCGGATGGCCTCCGCGGCAGCCATGCCGTCCATGCGGCGCATCTGCACGTCCAGCAGGATGATGTCATACACCGCCTTGTAGTCGGAGACAATCTCATCCCCGTCCTCAAAGGTGGTCAGCTCAAACATCTTGCCGAACTGCCGCTCATACCGGCGGATGTAGCCGGCAAGCTGTTCCCGCACCTGAGGGTCATCCTCCACTATGGCGATGTGGATCATCTGCGCCGCCCGCCTTTCTCCTGTAACATTATTTTTTATTATACCATGTCACCGCCTGCGCCGCAAACCCGGACCACGTCTTTTTTCCTGGATTGCCTGCGATACAGCGCCGGTTTTGTGCATCTTGCCCGGACCGGCAGGCACAAAAAAATCCCGCAGACGAAAAACCTCGTCTGCGGGATGCCTGGTGGAGAATTAGGGACTCGAACCCCAGACCCCTTGCGTGTGATGCAAATGCTCTAACCAGCTGAGCTAATCCTCCGTAGCAGAAAAGATTATAGCACAGCCGGGATTCAAAAGTCAAGCCCCAGCCCCCACTTTTTTCTCAAAGAGAATCCGGCGGGTCCGGGGCTTGATCTTATGGCATTGTCAGCCCGTCACAGCACGGCGTGCTCAGGCACGGGAGCGTCCACCGACGTGGGGCCGCCCTCCACCCAGTGGATGACCTTCTTGGGGCACTTCTCCACGCAGGTGCCGCAGCCGTTGCACTTGGTGTAGTCGATGCGGGCCACGTTATTGTGCAGGAAGATGGCCTCCTGGGGGCAGTTCTTGACGCAGATGCCGCAGGCGATGCAGCCGGTCTTGCAGGCCTTGACCACGGCAGCGCCGCGCTCCTTGTTGCGGCAGAGCACTGCAGGCTGGGATGCAATGGGCTTCATCTTGAGCAGGCCGCGGGGGCAGGCACGGGTACATGCCGTACAGCCGGTGCACATCTCACGGTCAACCACCGCCACGCCGTCCCTGATGCTGAGAGCGTGGAACATGCAGGCATTGACGCAGTCGCCGAAGCCCAGGCAGCCGAAGGAGCAGGCCGTGGGGCCGCCCGCCACGGCAGCCGCCGCAGCACAGCTCTGGATGCCGTGATACTCAAACCGGACGCCGCAGTTCTTGCCGCCGTTGCAGGAGACAAAGGCGCGCAGGCTGGGACGGTCGCTCTCCTCCGCACCCATGATGCGGTTGATGGCGTCGGCGGTCTTGTCGCCGCCGGGAGCGCACTTGTGGGTGGGTGCGCCGTCCATGACGATGGCCTTGGCGTAGTCGGCACAGCCGGCGTAGCCGCAGCCGCCGCAGTTGGCGCCCGCCAGGCATTCGTTGATCTCGGCAATGCGGGGATCCTCATAAACGGCCATGAACTTGGAGGCCAGAACCAGAATGACACTGCCTGCCAGGCCCAGCACCGCCAGCACGATCACCGCAAAGACGATCGGATTCGCTGTAATCATATCCTCAAATCCCCCTTACAAGATCGCGTTGATGATGTTTTCGACCAGACCGCCGAAACCCATGAAGCTCAGGGAGGTGATGGCCGCAGACACCAGCGTGATGGGCAGGCCCTTGAAGCTCTCGGGCGGGTCGGCGTTCTCCACCCGCTGGCGCACGCCGCAGAACAGCACCATGGCCAGCAGGAAGCCGATGCCTGCACCGGCCGCGCAGACCAGCGCCTCGGCAAAGGCAAAGCCGAAGCCGTGGGTGGCGATGTCGCCGGAGTAGTCCTGCACGGCCAGGATGGTCACGCCCAGCACGCAGCAGTTGGTGGTGATCAGGGGCAGGTAAACGCCCAGGGCGCTGTACAGCGCGGGGATGTAGCGCTTGAGGGTGATCTCGATGAGCTGGACCAGGACCGCAATGACCAGAATGAAGATGATGGTCTGCATGTAGCCCAGGTCAAAGGCATCCAGCAGGAAGATCTGGATGGGGAAGGTCACGGCGGTGGCGATCAGCATGACGACGATAACGGCCATGCCCATGCCCACCGAGGAATCCAGTTTCTTGGAAACGCCCAGGAAGGGGCAGATGCCCAAGAACTGGACCAGCACGTAGTTGTTGACCAGGATCATGCTGAAAAGGATGGTGGCAAAGGTTGCAATATTCTGTGCGCTCACTGTTCAGCACCTCCTTCATTGGCAGCCTTGGCGGTCTCCTGCTCTTCCAGGAGGACCTCGCCGCAGGTCTTGCGCTCGATGGGATGGTTGGTCTTTTTCTCGATCCAGACGCACAGCGCCATCAGGCAGCCGAAGACGAAGAATCCGCCGGGAGCCTGGTTCATCAGCGTCATGCGGTCGACGGAGTCGGGAATGATCTGGATGCCCATCCAGCTGCCGTTGCCGATGATCTCGCGGATGGAGGACATAAGCACCATGGTCAGGATATAACCGATGCCCATGCCCAGGCCGTCGAGAGCGGAATCCACAACGGTGTTCTTGCAGGCGAACATCTCGGCACGGCCGAGGATGATGCAGTTGACGACGATCAGCGCCAGGAAAACGCCCAGTGCGTCATACAGTTCGGGAATGTATGCCTGCAGCACCATCTGGACCACGGTAACGAAGGTGGCGATGATGACGATGTAGCAGGGCAGATGGACCTTGGCGGGGATGACCTTGCGCAGGGCGGAGATCACGATATTGGAACCCACCAGAACGAAGGTCATGGCCAGACCCATGCCCAGAGCGCCGGAGACGGTGGTGGTGACGGCCAGAGCCGAGCAGCAGCCCAGGACCAGGCGCAGAACGGGGTTTTCACGGATGATGCCGGCGGTAAATACACGCCATTTGCTTTGTTTTTCGGCCATTTACGCCACCCCCTTCAGCTCATTGTTGTAGCAGTCGATGGCCTGATTGACTGCCTTGAAAACGGCATTGGAGGACACCGTCGCGCCCGCGATGGCATCCACAGGGCTGCCGCTGGAAACCTGCTGGGAACCATCCCAGCCCACAAAGCCGGAGTAGAAGCTCTCCTCGCCGGTCTTGGAACCGATGCCGGCGGTCTGGGTGGAGGCATCCACCTTGATGTTGGTGATGGTGCCGGTGGAATCAAAGGCCACATAGACGGTGACTGCCTTGCCGGAGTAACCGTTGGAGGCGGACCTGACGGCCACGGCGCCGTCGGCGGTATAGGCTGCGCCTTCCACGCCGTCGGTCTGGAGAGCGTCTGCCTCCACCTGGGTCAGGCTGTCGGCCTGGGTGCCCTCGGGCAGGACCTCAATGTAGGAGTTGAGGGTCTCGAGGCGGGTGTTTTCCTCAATGATGGGAGCCGTCATGTCGTTGAGCACGGCCAGGATCGCGCTGCATACCACGCAGATCACAACCAGAACAATGACGGGAACGACCATGGTCTTGACCACGCTTTCCTGGGGCGCGGCGTTCTGTTTGTTTGCCATTATGCTGCCCCTCCCTTTCCGGCGGAGGCTGCGGCCGCCTTATTTTCTGCCTTTTTCTTGGGCTTGACGCGGCCCAGCGGGATCTGATGGCCCCACTCGTTGAACCAGGGGGTCAGCAGGTTGCCCATGAGGATGGCGTAGCTCATGCCTTCGTTCATGCTGCCGAAGTTGCGGATGAGGAAGGTGAGCAGGCCGATGACAATGCCGTAGATCAGCTTGCCGCGGGTGGTGAAGGGGCTGGTGACATAGTCGGTGGCCATGAAGACGGCACCGAACATCAGGCCGCCGGACAGGATCTCGGCCACGGCGGTGTGCAGATCGCCGGAGGCAATGAGGGTCAGCACAAAGACAGTGCCCACAATGCTGCCGGGGATGGCAAAGCTGATGGTGCGGGTGAACAGCAGGAAGGCCAGGCCCACCAGGATGGTGAGGATGCAGGTCTCACCCAGCATGCCGCCGTGCAGACCAAGCAGCAGATCCAGCAGGCTGACGGTGGACTGGTCCACGCTGCTGGAAAGGGGCGTGGCGCTGGCCAGGGCATCCACGGCCAGATCGGGATAGACGTAGGCGGTCATGCGGGAGGTAAAGCCCAGAAACAGGACGATCCGGCCCACCAGCGCGGGGTTGGCCACATTGTAGCCCAGGCCGCCGAACATCTGCTTGACGATGACGATGGCCACAAAGGCGCCCACAATGCAGATCCACAGAGGCATGCCCACGGGCACGTTGAGGGCCAGGATGATGCCGGTGACTACAGCGGAGAGGTCCCCCACCGGGTTGCGCTTGTGCATCAGGAGGGTGTAGAGATATTCAAAGCCCACACAGGCGGCGGTGGTCACGGCGACCACCAGCAGCGCGCGCATACCGCAGATGAAGGCCGACGCCACAACGGTGGGGATCAGTGCAATGATCACGTTTCCCATCAGGCTGCTGTTGGAGGCGCTGTCCCGGATATGCGGTGAGGCAGTTACGATCAGGCGTTGTTCTTCCATCTGTCATTTACCTGCCTTTTCAGATTTTTGTTTGAGATACCAGGCCTTTGCCAGCGCCATGGTCTGGGAGACGGGGCGCTTGGCCGGGCAGGCGTAAGTACAGCTGCCGCAGGCGACGCAAAGGTCGATGCAGCGCTTCTGCAAGGCATCAAAGTCCTTGTTTTTGAAGTTTTCGGCGATGACCACCGGTTCCAGGCCCATGGGGCAGGCCTGGATGCAGCGGCCGCAGCGGATGCAGGGGTCGGCCTCGGGCAGGGTGGCTGCCTTGCGGCTGAACAGCAGCAGGCCGTTATTCTGCTTGAGCACCGGGAAGTCGGCGCTGGGAGAAGCGCCGCCCATCATGGGGCCGCCGAAGATGATCTTGCCCAGCTCCACGTCGGGCTTGATGCCGCCGCAGGCCTCGATGACATCCCGGTAAAGGGTGCCGATGGGCACTTCCACGTTCTGGGGCTTGACGATGGCGTCGCCGTCCACGGTGACGCGCTTGGAGACCAGCGGCATGCCGGTCTTGAGGTACTTGCCCAGAGTGGAAACGCTGGTCACGTTCATGACGACGCAGCCGCAGTCGGCGGGAATGCCCGCCTTGCCGGAGGGCGCCGTCTGGGGCACCTCACGGCCGGTGCAGGTCTCGATGAGGGTCTTCTCAGCGCCCTGGGGATACCGCATGGGCAGCGGCTTGACCGAGACGCCCGGCATCTCCCGGATGAGCGAGAACATCAGGTCGATGCACTCGGGCTTGTTGCGCTCGATACCAATAATACAGTTGGGAATGTTGCAGTACTTCATCACCGCGGTGATGCCCGAGATGATGGTATCGCTGCATTCCAGCATTTCCCGTGCGTCGGTGGTCAGGTACGGCTCACACTCGGCCGCGTTGATGATCAGCGTGTCGATGGTGTTGGCCGCCAGCTTGACGTGCGTCGGGAAGCCGGCGCCGCCCACACCCACCAGGCCGCAGTTCTGGATGGCAGCCAGCAGGCTGTCCTTGTCCGTGACCGTGGGCGGGGTGCAGGACGGGTCCACCGTCTGCTTGCCGTCCGTCTTGATGGCCACGGCCTTGCACACAGCACCGTTGACCATCCGCATGGTGGCGACGTCCAGCACTGTGCCGGACACGCTGGAATGGATGTTGGCGCTGACAAAGCCGCCGGCCTTGCCGATCAGTGTGCCTACCATGACGGTGTCGCCCTTCTTGACGACGGGTTCCGCCGGTGCGCCGATGTGCATCTGCATGGGAATGACCACGTGTTCCGGCACCGGCATCTGTACCGTTGCCAGACCGGCGGTGGCTTTCTCATGCGGCACCCGGGCGCCCTTTGCGGAACGCTTGAGTCCTTTCAGCATAAAAGCTCCTCCCCTGAATTTTCCATGTCCCTGCCGCGCCGGGGGGCTGCGGCAATGGTCTCAAATAATACACAAAAGTATTGTAACATCTTTCCCGCAGAAGTCAACAAAAAACCGCATGACAAGGCCTTTTGTCAAGGTTTTATCAATCGTAGTCATACTCAGGACTTTCCGCCACGCGCACGTCCAGCCAGCGGGCCAGAGCCTCCATTTTGGCGTAACTCAGCCGCCCGGTGTCGGCCAGCGTTTTGACCAAAGAACGTACATCTCCATTGTATAAAACTTCCAAATGCTCTGCCGTGGCCGCGCCGCAATATGTCTCCCGCCGGACCAGGGGGGTGTACACATTTTTGTTCCCCTGCCGCTCGCTGCGGACAAATCCTTTTTTCTCCAGCCGCATCAGAAAATTCAAAATGGTCGAGTCCGCCCACCCGCAGGCAGAGGGCAGTTTTGCCCCGATCTCCCGCCGGGTCGCCGCCCGGCCGTAGTCCCACAGGGCACACATGATGCGCTCCTCACTGATCGGCAGTGTCTGCATCGCCGCATTCCTCCCACATTTGTCTTTGATTCTGTGGTTTTTATTTTACATTTGCCGCAGATTTTTTGTCAACAGCTCCGGGCAGACAAATTTCCTCCTTGTTTTTGGGCATTTTTCCGGCACATTCTTTTACATTTGTCTCTGTTTGTGTTTTTCAATTGGAGACAGTTGTACTTTTTGGCAGGCATTCCGGGTTTTGGGGCCGTTTTTTCGGCACTGTGCCGAAGGCTTTTCCATTGAGATTTGTGCCGGGCAGCTCGTATAATACTGGTATGCGCTGACAGCGCAAGCATCCTGGTTGTGAGAAACCGGAAATTTGGGGAGGTTTTTTCCATGAATCGTGTATACAACTTCAGCGCGGGCCCCTCGATGCTGCCCGTACCCGTTTTGGAGCGTGCGCAGGCCGAACTGCTGGACTACCATGGTTCCGGCCAGAGCGTGATGGAAATGAGCCACCGCAGCAAATGGTTTGACGACATCATCAAAAACACCGAGGCTTCCATCCGCCGGGTGCTCAATGTTCCCGACAATTACAAGATCGGCTTTTTCCAGGGCGGCGCCACCCAGCAGTTCGCCATGGTGCCCCTGAACTTCATGACCACCGGCAAGGCGGACTATCTGGTGACCGGCAACTTCTCCAAGAAGGCCGCCGAGGAAGCCGCCAAGTTCGGCGAAGCCCACGTGGTCGCTTCCAGCAAGGACCGCAACTTCACCTACATTCCCGACGTCAAGGCCATCGACTACGATGCCGACGCCAGCTATGTACACATCTGCCAGAACAACACCATCTTCGGCACCCGCTTTGTGGAGGTGCCCGAGGTAGAGGGCCTGCCCCTGGTGGCCGACCTGAGCTCCATGATCTTCTCCGAGCCGGTGGATGTGAGCAAGTACGGCTGCATCTACTTCGGCGTACAGAAGAACGTGGCCCCCGCAGGCATGGCCATCGCCATCATCCGGGACGACATGCTGGGCAAGAGCGCCAAGGGCATTCCCGCCGCCAACATTCCCACCATGATGAACTACACCACCCTGCTGGACAAGGACAGCATGTACAATACCCCGCCCTGCTGGTGCATCTACATGACCGGGCTGGTCATGGACTATCTGGAGCACGACATCGGCGGTCTGGCCGAGATGAAAAAGATCAACGAGGCCAAGGCCAAGGTGCTCTATGATTATCTGGACAGCCAGGACTTCTACACCAATCCCGTGGAGCACAGATACCGCAGCATGATGAACGTCACCTTCACCAGCCCCAACCCCGACATGGACAAGAAATTCTGTGCCGCCGCCACCGAGGCGGGCTTCGTCAACCTGAAGGGTCATCGTCTGGTGGGCGGCATGCGGGCTTCCATCTACAACGCCATGCCGCCGGAGGGCGTGGACAAACTGGTCGTCTTTATGGAGCAGTTCCGCAAGGAGAACGCCTGATCGTCCCGCCCGCCCTGCCGGGCATTCCTATTTCAATAATGAGGTGTGATACCAATGTATACCATTAAAACGCTCAACGCCATCTCGCCGGTGGGCCTGGCCAAGCTGCCCGCCACTCAGTTTGAGGTGGACAACGACTCCCCCACTCCCCAGGGCATCCTGGTGCGCAGCGCCGACCTCCACGAAGTTCCCCTGCCCGACAGTCTGCTGGCCATCGCCCGGGCCGGTGCCGGCACCAACAACATTCCCATCGACAAGTGCACGGCGGCGGGCATCGTCGTCTTCAACACGCCGGGCGCCAACGCCAACGCCGTGGCCGAGCTGGTGGTGGGCGCACTGGTGGCGGGCAGCCGCAATCTGCCCGATGCCATTGCCTGGGCCCAGAACCTGAAAGGCAGCGAGACCCTGGCCAAGGACGTGGAGAAAGGCAAAAAGCAGTTTGTGGGTCCCGAGCTGCGGGGCAAGACGCTGGGCGTCATCGGCCTGGGTGCCATCGGTTCCCGGGTGGCCAACGCCGCCGTGGCCCTGGGCATGGAGGTCCTGGGCTACGACCCCTACATCAGCATTGACGCGGCCTGGAGCCTGTCCCGCAGCGTACAGCACTGCGTCTCCCTGGGCGATATGCTGCCCCGCTGCGATTACCTGACCATCCATGTGCCCTACATGCCCTCCACCAAGCACACCATCAACGCCCAGACGCTGAACATGTGCAAGGACGGCGTCCGGGTCTTCAACTTTGCCCGCGGCGAGCTGGTAGACACCACCGCCATGCTGGCT
>CALXHO010000011.1 GCA_944388125.1 uncultured Gemmiger sp.
AGGCCCAGCTTGACGTAGCTGCCCTCCATCCGGTTGACCACCAGGCTGGTCAGGTAGCTCAGGCTCTCCATCGTCTCGCCCCGGCGGCCGATGAGAACCCCCACGTGGTCGCCCTGGATGCGCAGGATGGTGGCCTCGCCCTTCTTGACGGCGGTGAACTCCAGGTTGGAGGCACCCATCATCTCACAGATGGGGCGCAGGTAGTCCACGGCGGCGGTCAGGCGCTGGTCGGCGGCAATGTCCAGGGCCACTTCCTCGTCGGCCTGGGCCGCCTCGGTTTCGGGGGCAGTCATCTCCGCAGGAGCGGCCTCTTCCGCGGCCTCTGCCGCAGGGGCGGTCTCCTGGGCGGGAGCGGCCTGCTCCGCCTGGGGGACCGCGGGAGCAGCCGTCTCAGACGGGGCGGGCGCTGCGGGGGCCTCCGCGGCTGCGGCGGACTCGGGCTCATCCACCTTGACCAGAACCCGGGCGGGGATGGTCTTGAACAGCTTCTTTACAGGGAAATCCAGAACCTCGTAGCTGACGTTGATGTCGTCCCGGTCAACGCCCAGGGCTTCGCAGGCGGCCTGAACCGCCAGCTCCACCGTCTTGCCGGTCATTTCGATCTCACGCATGGTTTATTTGCCTCCCTTTTTCTTTTTCTTGGCCTGGGATTGTGCTTCCAGTTCGGCGCGCTCGGCCTCGGTCAGGGGACGGGTGCGTTCATCCTTGTACTTTTCGGCGTCCAGGGCGCGGGCGCGCTCCAGACGCAGACGGTTGAGTTCCGCCTCGTTGACCTGCTTGGTCACTTCCTGGCCTTCCTCCACCACAACGACCTCTTTCTTGGCCTTTCTGGCAGCCTTCTTGGCGGCCAGTTCCGCCTCATACTCTTTCTTGAAGCGCTCGGGGCTGTACACCTTGTTGGTGAGCACCGACTGCAGGATCATGCAGATGTTGGAGGTGGTGTAGTACAGGGAGAAGCCGATGGGTGCGGTAAAGCAGAACCAGGCGAACATCAGGTTCATGACCCACAGCATGACCTTCATGCTGCCCTGGGTGGCGGCCTGCTGGCCGGACATGCGGGTGACGATGATGTTGGAGGCGAACACCGTGATGGTGGCCAGGATGGGGAAGATCAGCAGGGGAGACAGGGCAAAGCCTGCGGTGGTGCAGACGTCCATGCCCAGAAAGCTGGTGTTGAAGCCCTGGATCAGGCCGAGCTGTTCGGCGGTGAGGCCGGTGGCCACATCGGTGCCCGCCTTGATGGCGGTGATGAGCTGGGTCTCGGCCAGGGTGACGTTGGAGGCGTTGATGCCCAGGGCGGTGCAGGCGGCGCTGATGGCGTCGGCGGGGATGCCCAGGATGTAGCGCACGGGATGGTAGACCACCTGGATGATGGCGAAGAGGATCAGCATGTTGAGCACCATGGGCAGGCAGCCGGCCATGGGATTGTAGCCGTATTCCTGCTGGAACTTCATGAGTTCCTCATTCTGTTTTTCGGGATTGTTCTTGTACTTCTGCTGGATCTCGTTGATCATCGGGGTGTAGACCGACATCTTTGCCATGGACTTCTGCTGTTTGATGGCGAGAGGAAGCGAGACGATGCGGATCAGGATCGTGAAGATGATCATGGTCAGCGCATAGCTGGGGATGGCCTGGTACATCAGGGCCATCAGGGGGCCGAGGATGATGGAGAGAAAACCTAAAATTTCAGTCATAGCCTGTCCAATCCGCCCCGCCTGCGCGCAGGGCATTTCGTATTGTTTTTGTCGGAAAGCCCCCGCAGCGCAGCGCAGGGACGAAAAACAGGGGAAGATCGTGCCGCAGGAGGGCACGGCGGTCTACTTTTCCCGGGTAAGGCGCCGGGCGGGATTGCGCCAGCGGTCCTTTTCGGGCACGGGGTCATAGCCGAACCGGCCGAAGGGATTGCAGCGCAGGATGCGCCACACCGCCAGCAGCCCGCCCTTGAGCAGGCCGTGGGTGGCCAGTGCCTCCACGGCGTACTGGCTGCAGGTGGGCACAAACCGGCAGTGATGCCCCAGATGGGGGCTGATGTACTTCTGGTACAGCCGGATCAGGGCGATGAAGGGCCGGGCCAAAAGGGGCGGGGTCATGGGTTGAGGGCGCGGTCGGGCAGACCGGCGGCCCGCATCAGCTTGGCCAGGGTCTTGCTGACCTGGGTGCTTTTGAGGCGTGGGGTCTGGGCGCGGGCCACCAGGATGATGTCGTAGCCGCCGATGTCGCCGGGCAGATGCTCGGCCAGGGCGGCGCGCATGACCCGGCGGGCGCGGTTGCGCAGCACGGCGCAGCCCACCTTTTTGGTGGCGGTCAGGCCGATGCGGGTGTGTCCCGTCCGGTTTTTGGCGACGTAGAGCACCAGCTGTGGGTGAACGTAGCTTTTGCCCCGGGCATACACGCGGGTAAACTCTTTGTTTTTACAGATGGTGCGGTAGCGCATAAGATCCCTTCCGCCGCGGGATGCGGCTTTGAAAAAAGGCTGCCGAGCGCACGGTCAAACGCAGGGAAAAAAGCCACCGGCGAAAAACCGGAGGGCTTTTTGTGACCTTGCATTTGACCAGGATCAGCAGCCTGAAGGTGGATTCGTGGGTCGACTGACATGGAGTCCTGTGCAAATACCCGAGAAACCGTATCCATTTTTGAAAAAGAAGGCCCGCAGCCGGGCCCGTGCGTCGCTGACGCGGACACTCCTCCCAGAAGGGGAAGGATCAGACGGTCAGGCTCTTGCGGCCCTTGGCGCGGCGAGCGTTGATGACCTTGCGGCCATTCTTGCTGGACATACGCTTCAGGAAACCGTGGACGGCACTGCGCTGACGCTTTTTCGGCTGGAAAGTCTGTTTCATTTTACATATCCTCCTGTCCCAATTTGGCACGGCGGCACACTGTTGCCGCGCGCGCTGCGGGGTGAATTTCGATGCCTGGGCTACGCCCCATCGAGGGACAGCCTTGCAGACTATGATTATAGCCCATCCGCAAGGCCTTTGTCAACACCCCGGACGGATTTTTTGCCTGTTGTATGTGTTTTTTCACGAATTTTCGGGAAAGGTTCCGGCATCCGGCCCATATCTTGTTGCCGTGCCGTCCCCCATCTACAAGATGTCAGCCCTCTCACAGCATGGCCTGGCCGTTGATGGACAGGGCAAACCGGACGCCCAGCTTTTCGGCGGCCTTGCGGCAGAGGATCATGCGGTCGAGGAAGATCTCGAAGTAATCCATGACGGCGCAGACCCCGGTGTCGATGGTCAGCGCCAGGCGGATGACCCCCGGCTCCAGCAATACCCGGGACTCCTTGACCGAGAAGTTGACCCGGTCGTGGATGTCAAAGGAGGCCATGTCCTTGTTGCGGACGCGGTTGGCGCGGACGTCGGTCTTGTCGGCCAGGATGAGGGCGGCGGCCACGGCGTTCACCGGGAAGGCGGTGCCCTCGTCGTGGTTGCCGATGGCGGTGACGATGGTGGCGGTCTCGTCGGGGTCAAAGCCCAGCTTGTCCAGAATGCGGAAGGCCATGACGGCGCCGCTCTGGGCGTGGTCGATGCGGTTGACCACGTTGCCGATGTCGTGCAGCCATCCCGCGATGGCCGCCAGCTCGGCGGTGCGCCCGTCCTGGCCCAGCCAGAGCAGAATGCGCCGGGCGGTGTCCGCCACCCGGCCCACGTGGGCAAAGCTGTGCTCGGTGTAGCCCAGGGCAATGAGGGATTCGTCCGCCTTGCGGATGTAGGCGGCGATCTCGGTGTTTTTGCGGATGCTGTCAAAGGATACGCTCATAGGGAATCTTCCTCCCGCCCGGGGGCGGATCATGGGACGGCAGAATCCGTCCCTTTTCGGTGTGCGGCTGTGCAGACGGCCGACTGTTTACTGGCGTTTCTGGGCGTCGGCCCGTTCCAGAATGGCCAGCAGGGCCTCGTCCCGCATGGCGGAGGCGGGGGCGTCGGGGCCCAGGGCCTCCCGCTGCCAGCCGGTGTAGTCGGGGCCGTCCCCCGCCGCCCGGGGCAGGGCGGTCAGCCCGCTGAGCACCCACACCGTCCGGGCCAGATCGGTCTGGGTCTCCTCCTGGCGGTAAAAGTTTGCCCAGCGCCCGTGGGCGAAGTCCCGCACCACCCGGCGGGCGGCCTCAAACCCGGCGGCGGCCCGGCCCACTTTCAAAAAGCAGGCCCGGTACTCCCCCGCCGTCCACTGCTGCCAGCCGTCGCACAGGTCCACCACGGCCCCCAGACAGTAGCGGTAGAGCTTCGCCTGACCCAGCACCGTGTCCGCCCACAGGCGGGTGGTGGGCCGGGCGGCGTACTCGCACCCCGAGACCAGGGTGTCGAAGCCGGGCAGGGCATCGGCACAGACCCCCCGCAGCCAGTCCAGCTGCTCGGCAAAGGGCTCGTCCCCGGCGGCCCAGCGCAGTTCGGGCACCGAACTGCGGGTGCGCCCGGACAGCCAGGCAGTGGCCACCGCCCGGGCCGCCACCGCCATGAACTGCTCCCCCGCCCGCTGGTCCGGCCAGGGCCCGAAGGCGGCGGTGGCCTCAAACCAGGATTTCAGGCAGGTGTCCAGATCGTCCAGCTGGCGGTTCTGCAGGGCCCAGCCGTCGGGGGCGCGGTAGTAGGTGCGCAGATACCCGGTACGGTGGGCGTTCAGGTCGGCGTCCACGTTGCGCCACAGGGCGGCCAGGGCATCCAGGGGATAGACGTGGGGCTTGACGCTCCCCGCCCCGATGAGCCACATGGCCCGGGCACCCTTTTCAAAGGCGTCGCACAGCTCCCGGGCGGCCAGGTCCATGGCGGCGGGACGCATGGTGAGACAGTTGCCCGCCTCCCCGTCGCTGTACGCCGCGTGGAAGCAGACGCCGCCCCGGCCGGGACCCGGCTCGGGGGGAAGCTGGGGGGTACGGGGGTCCCGGCTGCCCTGCCGGGCCGAGACGAACTTTCCGTAGCCGTTGTCCTGCCAGATGCGGATGATGTCGTCGGGCAGGGAGAGGGCCCCCGCCCGTTCCAGGGCGGCGCAGTCGCTGTCCATGAGACAGATGGGGGCGGTGGGCAGCTGGGCCCGGACGGCGTCGTACTGGGCCCGGAGCACCCGGCCGATCTGGGCGCCCCGGCGGGGCAGGGTGGCGGCGGCCAGCTCCCGGCCGTCCAGAATGTCGCCGCCCCGGGCGGGCAGACCCATGCGCCAGATGATCTTTTCCTGTTTGTGGCGGTCGACGGCCTCGGCCCACAGCCGGGCGTAGTCGTCGGCACTGTCGGCGTAGAGGGAGGACTTGCCCGGCACCGCCCGGTCAAAGGGGGCGGCATCCAGGGGGCAGGCGCCGTCCTGCATCCGCCACAGACCCATGGCCTCGGCCAGGGCGGCGGGCTTGCCCTGGGGCAGACAGACAAAGTTGCCGCCGCAGCGCAGCAGGGCCTCAAAGGCCATCTCCCAGCCCAGGGTGGGAGTTTCGGGAATGTTCCAGCCCTCCAGCAGCTGGCCGCCCTCAAAACTCCAGCCCCGCAGGGCCACCGACGCCGCCTTGCTGACGATGTGCTCCTGGGTGACGGCGGCCAGCTCCTTGCGCTCGAACTGCTGGTCGTTCCAGAACCAGAAGGGCGTCACCCCCAGGGCGGTGCGGCTGAGATGCAGCAGGGCATAGACCGCCCCCAGATCGTCGGCGGCGCGGATGATCATGGACTCGCTGCTCTGCAGGTCGATGGAATACTGCTCGGGACCAAGACTGCGGACCAGACACAGCTGGATGCGCCCGGCAGGAATGAGATCCCCCTGGTTCAGGGTCATCTGCAGATCCCGGCGGAAGCGGGCGATGCCCCGGCGCAGGGGCTCGCTGGTCCACTGGGGCGAAATCTCCACGCCGCAGGTCAAAAGAAATTCCATACGCTCACATCCCCAAAAAACAGCAGCGCCGCAAGGGCGCCTGCCGGATACAAAACAAGATTCCCCAAAAGTGCGGGTGACATAAGAAAACAAAGGTCCCGCAGGAACTGTGAAACATTGCAGAATCGCTGCTAGCCGCCCATCAGGACAAAACCGCTTTGCAGACAAATTTTTTGCAGGCTTGCCAGGCAACCCCCGCGAAAGACGGGCCTGCCCCCTGCCGACGCCCGCAAAAGACCGGCCGGGAACGCCCACGGCTCCGCCTCCGGTGCCCGCACAGAGGAACCATTCTCCTATCACTATACCACGCCGCCGCCCTCCCGCGCCAGACGCCCGGAAAGCCCGGGGCGACTTTTGGCAAAAACGCACAATTTGCGCAATCGTTTTTGGTCGGATTGCTCCCCTGCCCCCTCCGGTTTCCCTCATCAAATACCATATCTGGTGTTGAAAACCCGAATTATCCACAACACTTTCCACAACGCTGTTGAAAACCCAGGAAGAAAGTCGGAAAGGGAGACCGCCCCAAACCCAAAACGGGCGCGCCGCAGAGGTTTCCCCCGCGGCGCGCCCGCCGGTCATGGTAAACGGAAAGATCTTTCCCGCCGCGTGGCGGCATGGCAGAGTGCCACCGCCGCCGAGGAGGCGTACTGCGGGCAACGAACCGCAAAACGCGGGAAAGACCGATCGTCCGCCCGATATTGTAGCACACAGCGGGCAAAAGCGCAAGCTGTGGACTTCCTTACTTTGCGCAGAAGCGGCGGAGTTCGCCCAGCCGGGAGAGGGTGTCGGCCCGGCCCAGCTCGTAGAGGTCCCGCAGCTTTTTGATGCTGTGCTCGGTGCGGGAGACTTCCAGGTCGACGCTGGGCCGCAGCACAAAGACGTCCCCGTCGGCCACGCCCTGCTCCACGGCGGCCAGCTCGGCGTTGTAGACCTCATGGCGGTGGGCCATGGCCTCCACAAACCTGGGATAGTTGTGGTACATCAGCTGGAAGGGCAGCATGGCCGCCGGCTTTTTGCGGTAGCCCGCCGCCCGGGTCAGCACCACAATGTTCTTGCGGTAGCCCATCCGGCGGAAGGCTCCCAGGGGGATGCTGTCGGCCACGCCGCCGTCCAGCAGTTTGCGGCCCTCCACCTCCACAATGTGGGAGACCAGGGGCATGGACGCCCCCGCCCGCAGAAATTCCATGTTCTTCTCGGGGCGCAGGGACTCGCAGAGGATGTACTCCGCCTTGCCCGTCTCCACGTTGGTGCAGGTCACGTAGAAGGGCACCCCCGACGCCTGGAAGGCGTCGTCGTCAAAGGGGTCCAGCTCCCAGGGAATGTCGTGGTAGCAAAACTTCTTGTCCACAATGTCCCCGGTGGTCAAAAGGGGATACAGTCCCATGAACCGCTTGTCACAGCGGTATTTTTCATAGTAGCGGATGCTGCGCCCGTGCTGGCCGGACAGGTAGGACACCCCGTGCACCGTCCCGGCGGACACGCCGATGACCCCGTCCACATGAATGCCCGATTCCAGAAAGGCGTCCAGCACACCGGCGGTGTACAGGCCCCGCATGGCGCCGCCTTCCAGCACCAGACCTAGTTTCTGCTCCATATCCTCACACTTTCCTCCCCGTCACGCCGCGGGGACCAGGGGCGCAAACAGGCCGCTGTTGCTGCTGGCCTTGGCCCCGATGTTGTTGTACTCCAGATAGAAATATCCGCTCATCCAGGCGTCGTTTTCGGAATTCTCCCCATAGGTATGGGTGGTGCCGTCGGCGGCCATGTAGTCGTTGCCGGCGGTCTGCACCGCCACCTCCTGCTTCATGGCCAGCAGATACCGGTAGAAGGGCGACAGGGGCAGCCCCGCCTGCTCCACCAGGGTGGGAGCCAGATCGCACAGGTCCATCCGGTTGAGAGAGTCCTTCTCGTTGACGTAGCCGGCGTTCTCCAGGGGGTAGTTGGCCCAGATGAAATAGGGGGTGCTGCGCTCCAGGATCTGGAGGTCGTTTTCGGGGATGCTCTGGTCGGCAATGTGGTCGATGAAGCTGGGAGCATGGTCCCCCGCCATGGCCACGATGACCTTGCGGCCGCTCTCCTCGTAGACCTGGGTGAAGTAGTCGCACAGCTCGGCGATGGCCTGGTCGCTCATGTACATGCAGGACAGATACTCGTCCACCTCACTGTCGTACTCGCCGTAGTCGGTGGCGGCATGGACCAGGTCCAGGGAGGCGTCGTTCATGTCGTAGTCGCCGTGGCTCTGGATGGATACCAGGAAGCCGAACCGGGGCTGATCCTCCGGCATGGCCTCGTACAGGGCCGCAAAGTCCTTGTAGGTGGCCGAGTCGGTCTGGTAGGGGCGGTCGCCGTAGTATTCCTGGGTGGGGAAGTCCTCCCGGAAATGGGTCTCGTCAAAGCCCAGGGCCAGCCAGGCGGAATCCCGGCGGTAGTTGGAGTTGGTGTAGGGATGGGCCGCCATGGTGGCGTAGCCCAGATCCTCCAGATAGCTCACCAGACTGTTGGCGCCATGGAGGTTCAGCCAGTTGAAGGGGGTGATGCTGGGCATGAGCATCAGGGAGTTGGAGGTCAGCATCTCGTACTCGCTGGAGTTGGTGCCGCCGCCCACATGGGGGCTGACGGTGTGGCCCAGAATGCTGTTGGGCAGGTTTTTGATGGTGGACATGTACTCCACGTCGGCCTGCAGGTCGGTGACGAGGGACGGGTCATAGAAACTCTCGGACAGGATGAGGATGACGTCGGGATACTCGTCCTCCTCCACCTGGGCGGCGGTGCGCTGGTAGTTGTCCGCCCGGGCGGCGGCATCCGCCGCGGCCACGTCGGAGTAGCCGTCCGGCATGAGGATGGGGTCCACCAGCAGGGAGGCCGCCTCGATGGTGCCGGCCAGATAGCCGTATTTGTAGTAGGTCTCCTGCCAGGCCCAGCCGTAGGTGGCCTTGGGCTTGATGGGGTTGGGGCTGAAATAGCCGATGTAGAGGATCAGCGCCGCGCAGACCAGGCTGGCGGCATAGCGGATGCCCCGGCGCTTCCAGCTGATTTTCTCGCCCTTGCGGGGGCGGACCAGCCAGGCCTGCAGGGCGGCCATGGCCAGCACCGGCAGATAGAGCAGAACCAGGGTGATGACGGTCTGGTTGATGCGCAGGGTGTAGCTGCCCATGACCTCCGCCGCGGTGCCGATGTTGAGCACATCCTGGGGCATGAGGGCGGAACCGTGGAGGTCCCGGGTGTAGTAGTTGGCGATGGACAGCACGGTGAACAGTGCCCCGGCGATGCCGGTAGCCCGGGACCACTTGCCCAGCAGGGCGAAGAGCACCAGCGTCAGGCAGAAGGCGGTGAGGGCGTTGAGGGGGGCGAACACCGGCCACTGCCCGGCCATGTAGTCGGGGGTGACGCCGTCGGACAGTTCCAGCTGATACCGGGCGATGAAAGCCGCCGCCAGGGCAAGCAGGCAGGGCAGCACCGTCTGCAGCCAGAAGGTGCGGTCAAGGATGCGGGTCTTGAGCGTTTGCATGGATCATTCCTCTTTGCGGTGAATGGATGGCGCACCGGGCAGAACTGCCAAAGCGGCGCACATAAAATTGTGTATACGTACAAAAAATGGGTGCCCGCAAAAGCGAACACCCAACTATTATATCACGATGTGTCGAATTCGTAAAGAAAAGGAAACGGGAAGAATCCGGCGCACCAGCGGCAATTTTAACCAGAACACCCCTCTGCCGTCCCCCGGAAGGCCTGTTTTGTAAGAAAATTGTAAAAGACCGGCGCTGCGCTCTTCCCTCGTTTGCCGGAGGGGGGCGGCGGCACCGGGGCGGGGGCAACAGGGAGAAACGCCCGGGTCAGGGTTCCGGGGTGCGGCGGGCGGCGTGGAATTCCCGGCGGGCCAGCTGGGGTTCGAAGACCAGCACAAAGACGACGCCGCTGACACAGGCGGAGATGACGTCGGCCAGGGGCTCGGCGTAGAAGGCAGCCCGGGCCCCGAACAGGGCGGGCAGGACCAGGGTCAGCAGTACAAAGCCCCCTTTGCGGAAGAGGGAGAGGGCCAGGGAGGTGCGGGTGCGGGCCAGGGCGGTAAGGCCGTCCACCCGGGCGTACTGGACGGCCAGGGGGATGATGCCCAGGGTAAAGACCCGCAGTCCCCAGGCGGACAGATCCAGCAGGGCGGCATCGGAGGTGAAGATGCGGACGATCTGCCCGGCCAGCAGCTGGAACAGGGCGAACATGACGACGGTGAAAGCCAGACACATGCGCAGCACGCAGCGGGCGGCCTGACGGACGCGGTCGCTCTGGCAGGCGCCGTAGTTGTAGCTGAGGATGGCCTGGGTGCCGCTGCTGATGCCCAGCATGGGCCCGGTGATGAGGGCCATGCAGCTCTGGACGATGGTGGCGCAGGCGATGAGGGTGTCACCCTGGGCGGGGCCGCCGTAATACTGGAGGACGGCGTTCATGGCGATGAGGATGAGGCTGTCGGTGGCCAGGATGAGGAAGGGGGGAAAGCCCATTCCCGCCACCCGGAGCATGAGGGAGAGGTCGGGGCGGCCCAGACCGATGCGGATGGGCGGTTTGCGGAAGAGAAACCAGAGGCTGAACGCGCAGCTGAAAAACTGGGAGAGGACGGTAGCCACGGCGGCGCCGGCCACCCCCATGTCCAGGGCGAAGATGAACACCGGGTCGAGGACGATGTTAGCCACCGCCCCGATGAGGACGGCGGCCATGCCCACGGTGCTGTATCCCTGGCAGGTGATGAAGTAGTTGAGCCCCACCGCCATGAGGGCAAAGAAGGTGCCCGCCGTGTAGATGGTCATGTAGGTATCGGCATAGGGGAAGGTGGCGTCGCTGGCGCCGAAGCAGCGGAGGAGGGGTTCCCGGCAGAGGAGGAATCCGGCGGTGAGCAGGACAGCCAGCCCCACCAGCATGAGGAAACAGTTGGCCAGCACCTTGCGGGCGGCGTTGGTGTTGCCCTCCCCCATGCGGATGGCCATGAGGATGGAGCCGCCCAGCCCCACCAGGGTGCCGAAGCTGCTGAGCAGGGTGACGATGGGCCCGCAGACCCCCACGCCCGCCAGGGCCAGATCCCCCACCAAGGGGATGTTGCCGATGTAGACACGGTCGATGAGACTGTACAGCACGTTGACGAACTGGGCGATCATGGCGGGCACCGCCAGACCCAGCACCAGTTTTGGGATGGACCCCTTGCCCAGATCCTGTCTGCCGCTTTTCATAACGATCCCGAACCTCTCTATACAGATTGTATAACGCAAAGGAAAGATAATACAGACGGGATACACCGGGCCAAGAAGTTTCCCCGGTCTGCCCGCCCCGCACAAAAAAGCCTGCCGGGACAGGATGGTCCCCGCAGGCTCGGCGCAAACAGTATAGCATCCGTCCCGGCGGGATGCAACCATCCCCCGGGAGGAAATTTCTGCAAAAGATTCCGGACAGACCCGGCTGACCGGGTCCTCCCCTGCCCTCAGGAAAGCCCCAGGGTTATGAGGCGGCAGGCGTCCTCGGCGGCGCGGCGCAGGTCGGCAGCGGCCCGGGGCGCTGCCTGGGCAAAGGGCAGGGCGGCGCGGTCGGCGGCCACCATGGCGGTGACCCCCATGTCGTAGAGGGCCCATGCCCCCTCCCCGATGACGCCTCCAAAAGCGATCACCGGCACCCCGGCGGCCTTGGCCCGGCGGGCCACCCCGGCGATCACCTTGCCCTGGGCGGTCTGGCCGTCGATGGAGCCCTCCCCGGTGAGCACCAGGTCGGCCCCCTCCAGAAGATGGTCAAAGCCCACCAGATCCAGCAGCATCTCGATGCCGGGACAGAGGCTGGCCCCCAGAAAGGCCACGGCCCCGGCCCCCATGCCCCCGGCAGCTCCGGCCCCGGGGAGATTGGCTACCTCCAGGCCCAGGTCGGCCTCGGCCACGGCGGCCAGATGGGCAAGGCCCGCGTCCAGCCGCAGAACGTCCTCGGGGGTGGCGCCCTTCTGGGGGCCAAAGACCGCCGCAGCGCCCTGCGGCCCGCAGAGGGGATTCCTGATGTCACACAATACTTTCAGACTGGCCCCGGCCAGCACCGGCGCCCGGCCCAGCAGGTCGATGTGGGCGATGTTCTGCAAAGTGTCCCCCACCGGCACAAAGCTGCGGCCGCTGGAATCGAGAAACCGCACCCCCAGAGCCGCCGCACAGCCCGCGCCGCCGTCGTTGGTGGCGCTGCCCCCCAGACAGAGGAGGATCTCCCGGCAGCCGATCTGCAAAGCGTCCAGGATCATCTGGCCCACCCCGTAGGTGGAGGCCCGCCCCGGTTCCAGCCGTCCCGCCGCCTGGGCCAGGGGCAGCCCCGCACAGGCCGCCATCTCAATGACGGCGGTGTGTTTCCCGGGCAACAGGGCGTAGGAGGCGCGGACCTCCTCGCCGTAGGGGCCCTGCACCCGGACGGTGCGCATCTCGCCCCCCGCCGCGGCCAGAAAGGCAGCCGCGCTGCCCTCGCCCCCGTCGGCCAGGGGCACCCGCACCAGCTCGGCATCGGGAAAATGTTGGGAAAATACCTCCCCCAGAATGCCGCATACCTCGGCGGAGGACAGCGACCCTTTGAAGGAATCGGGGACCAGGATGATCTTGCGCAAGTGAGACAACGCTCCTTTCATGGATGCCACGGCGGGCAGTACATTACCTATGATTCATCATACCCGCCCCCGCCCAAAAAAGCAACCTCCCCGGCACAAAAGCGCACATGCCCCCACATCCCCCCACTCTGCCCCGCACAAAAAAACGCCCCGCCCAAACAGGGCGGAGCGCTGGAAATCTGGAAATTTGGACAGAAGCGTTGGCGCGGGGCCTCCCCCGCCCCGGCACAGACCGTGAAACAGCGGGGGCCGGACGGCGGGCAGAGTGTAAAGCTGTGCTCAGCCTTACCCGGCGGCCTCGGTGGTTTCGCCGGAAGCCAGGGGGAACCCGTCGGACAGAGGAATGTAGGAATAATACTCCTCCCCGGGGGCCAGCCAGCTCATGGTGTCCAGATAGTCGGCGGCGTGGAAGTCGGTGTCCTGCAAAAAGGCGTCGTAATCGTCCCCGTTCAGAAAGGTCACGGCGTACCACAGGCCGTCGGACCCCTGGAGCAGGTAATTGTCAAAGGAGAGATCAGGAACGGGGGTACCTTCCTGGAGCAGATACCAGGTGAGGTATCGGTCCCGGACAAGACCCTCCGGGATAGACGCCTCCTGCCCCAGGCAGACCAGCTCCAGCAGCCGGTCGTAGGCCGTGTCGTAGCAGGCCACCCAGCGGCTGCCGTCCTGGGTGGTGAAGCGCAGATCGTCCAGCCACTGCCAGTTCAGCCGGCCGCCCATGCTCTGCTTCCAGTACTGGGCAAAGGTGTCCGGCCAGGGGGAGCTGGTGCAGGAATCCATGGTCTCCACCTGCCAGCCCAGCTGGGGCATGCGCTGCTCCACAAAGGCGGCGGGGTCGATGGCATTGGCGGCGGCCACCGCCGCCTCATAGGTGGGCTCCACCCGGTCCAGCGTCTCCTGGCTCAGGTTGGGCATCTGGGCGGCAATGTCCTCCAGCTGGGTGTCGTGGGGATAGAAGGGATTGTTGGACAGGCCGGTGAACAGGCTGCAGGTGATCAGGTAGGCCTTGCCGGTGATGGCGTCAAACATACACCCCACCGAGTAGGGCCCGCCGTCTACCACGTAGGTGGCCACATAGAGGGCGTCCACATCCGGCCACAGCTGGTCGTAGCTGCCATAGGACATGGTATCTGCCACGGAGGTGAGATACTGCCGGGAGAACAGCCCCAGCACCAGCTGAGCATCGGGGGCACCCAGTTCCTCGGGGGGATAGCCCGCGCTGGCCAGCAGGGAGGCGGCGTTGTTGGCGGCGGTCTGCTTGTCCATCTGGGGGCCGGTGGGTTCCAGAAGGGCGCTCATGGCTCCCTCGGAGAGGCCGTCCTCCTCGGTCATGTCCCCCATCCAGGTAAAGGCCACGTCCTCCTGATTTTCCGGCACCAGCACCGGGGCGGCCTCGGGGGTGGCGGCAGGGTCGGTCTCCACGGTGGGCTCACTGCCAAGCCCGGCGGTGCAGCCGGTGAGAGCCAGGGCCGCTGCCAGGACCAGCACGGCCCCCCGGCGGCAAAGTTCTTTGTGATGCAGCACGGCGAATGCTCCTTCCTCAGTTTGATGGCTTCATCCTAGCACGGGGGAGTCATCGGGCTGTTTCGGAGGTGTTGCAGGGTTGTAAAAGGTGGGGTGCCAGCCGCAGGGTGGCGGTGGTCCCCTGCCCGGGCCGGCTCTGATAGGTCAGCTCCGCCCCGTGGGCCCTGGCGATGGCATAGCAGATGGACACCCCCAGCCCGGCGCCGCCCTCCGCCCGGCTGCGGGCCTTGTCGGCGCGGTAGAAGGGCCGCCCGATGCGGGCGAGGGTGGCGGCGTCCATGCCCCGGCCGTTGTCCTGCACCGTGAAGGCCGCCCGGCAGCCGTCGGCGGCAAAGGTCAGCACCACCCGGCCTCCGGCCGCGCAGGCCTTGACCCCGTTGTCGCACAGGTTGACCAGCAGGCTCTCCATGAGGTCGGGCTGGCAGGAGACGGGGGTAGTGACCGTCTCCGGGTCGGGGACGGCCTCCAGCGCCACCCCCCGGGCGGCGGCCTTGGGGCCCACAGCGTCCAGCACCCGGCCCATGAGCTCCCCGGCGGGGACGTCGTGAAACTCCGGAGCCTCGTGGTTGAGTACCGACAGCCGCAGAAGCTGCTCCGACAGATTGAGCAGACGGCGGCTCTCAAACTCGATGGACTCGGCGGCCTGCATCAGCTCCTCCCCCCGCAGGTCGGCCAGACGGATGGTCTGGGCATAGCCCCCGATGGCGGTGAGGGGGGTGCGCATCTCGTGGGAGAGGTCGTCCACCAACGCCTGCTTGCCGTCGGCCTCGGCGGCAAGCTGGGCCAGCTGGTCCTGCACCCGGGCGGTCATGTCGTTGAGGGTGCGCCCCAGCTCCCCCAGCTCGTCCCGGCGGGTGTGGGCCACCGGGGTGCGGGCGGTGTAATCCCCCGCCGCCACCAGCCGGGCGGTCTCGGTCAGGTTTTGGAGCGGGCGGTTCATCCGCCGCAGCACGGCGTACAGCCCCGCCGCAAACAGCACGCTCACCGCCGCGCACAGCAGGGTGAAGAGCAGCGCCGTCCGCCGCCAGTCCCGGAAGAAATCCTCCATGTCGGCGCAGGCGGTGATGACAAAGCCCTCCATCGACCCGCTCATGGAGGTGGTGGCAAAGATCAGGTGGCGGCCCATGACCTGCCGCACCTGCCAGCTGCGCTGCCCCGGCGGGAGGGTGGCCAGCTCGGGCAGCAGATCATCGTCCACCGGCAGGTCGGAGTAGCAGGTCTCGCCGTTTAAGCGGATGCTCACCCGCATGCCGTCGCTGTTGGCCTGCATGGCGTGGTAGACGTACAAAGAATCCAGCGCCGCGGGACGGTTTCCCGCCACGGCGGGCACGTCCTCGGACAGGCGCTGGACAAAGGTGCGCTGCCGGGCGAGAAACTCGTCGCAGCGGGCGTCAAAACTCAGGCGGCAGCTGATGGTGGCCACCCCCAGCACGCCGCCAAACAGGCAGGCGAGAAACAGGACCAGGGTGGCCAGATAGATCGCCTGCCAGAAATGCGGGGTCCGCAGCCGAAGCTTCTGCATTCCGGTCCCCTCCTTTGTAGGTTGGTGGATGGGTCAGCCCCGGGTGTTCAGCCGGTAGCCCACCTTGAACACCGTCTGGATCTCCTTTTCCAGCCCCAGCTTTTTGCGCAGGCGCTGGATGTGCACATCCACGGTGCGGGTCTCCCCCTCGTAGTCGTAGCCCCAGGCCAGGGCCAGCAGCTTTTCCCGGCTGAGGGCCAGGTTGCGGTTGACCACCAGCGCTTCCAGCAGGGCAAATTCCTGGGGCGTCAGGGTGACGGGCACCCCCGCCCGCAGCACCTGCCGGGCGCTGAGGTCGATTTTCAGGTCCCGGAACTCAAAGCAGGTGGCGTTGCGGCTGGTGCGCCGCAGCACCGTGTCCACCCGGGCCAGAAGTTCCAGCACCTCAAAGGGTTTGACGATGTAATCCTCGGCCCCCAGACCCAGCCCGTGGAGCTTGTCGTCCAGGGAGGTCTTGGCCGTCACAAAAATCACCGGCTGGTCGGGCTGCAGGCGGCTCTTGACGGCAAAACCGTCTACGCCGGGCAGCATCACGTCCAGCAGGACCAGGTCATAGGTTTTCTGCGCTGCCATTTCCAGCGCCTGATCGCCGGTAAAGGCCTGGTCGCAGCTGTGGCCGACCAGACGCAGGTTGGCGGCCATCAGGTTGTTGATGGCCGGGGCATCCTCCGCAATCAATATGCTTGCCATAGGGGTGTATTCGCCTCATTCCTCTTTCATTTTCACCCATGCGGCGGTCCGTGGGGGACGGACTGCAATGCCGCATACTAATTATTATAACGACAGATGTATCCAATTTGTTACAGGAACCTTGAAAAAACCTTGCGGAAATGCCGCAAAGACAGGACAAATTTGAACCCCTGACGGACAGCCTTTTCCGCAAAAAACGGGGAAATTCCCTCTCCCGTGGCATGGCGGCGCGCCGGATGAGGGATAGCGAGAATGCTTCCCGGAAAGGCAAAAAGCGCACAAAATGTGTGGCGCTGTGTTTCGGTTGTAAACACCCGGCCGATATGTTATAACGGTAACAAAGGCGGTCCCGGGAACAGGGAGCTTGCGGAGCCTGTGACAGCGTTCCGGGACCGGCGCTTTGAAACTGTGAGAAGGATGTGACCACAAGATGGAAAAGAAAGAAACCACCTCCCCGGTGCACAGCGGAAACAATACCGTCCGCCGTGCCGTCAAGTATGTCGTCTGGATTCTGGTGATCCTGTTTCTGACCAATCCCGGGCTGATTCCCTTCCTGCCCGCCTCGGCCAAGGCAACGCTCACCGGCGCGGTGAGCAGCCTGCTGGGGGATATGACCCGGGTCTCCAGCGTGCTGCGCTTTGACTGGGTGGCGGTGATCCAGCTCCTCATCATGATTCTGGTGCTGCGGCTGGTGCATCTGGTTCTGGCGGAGATCCTCACCCGCTGCAATCCCAAGAGCGGCCGGGTCAGCACCCTGATGACCCTGTTCCGCAGCGCCCAGAGTTATGTGCTGGTGCTGGTGGGCATTTTCTGGGGCCTGAGCATCCTGGGAGTGGACGTTGCCACCATGCTCGCCGGCGTCGGAGTGGTCGCCCTGGTGCTGGGCTTCGGCGCCGAGAGCCTCATTGCCGACGTGGTGACCGGCATCTTCATGATTTTTGAGAACGAATACAACGTGGGGGACGTCATCGAGGTGGGCGGCTTCCGGGGCACGGTGGACAGCATCGGCATCCGCACCACCTGCCTGCGGGACGGCGGCGACAACATCAAGGTGCTCAACAACAGCGACATCCGCAACCTGACCAACCTGTCCCAGCGGGGCAGCACGGCGGTGTGCGACCTGCCCATCCCCTACGAGGCCGACCTGAAAGCGGCCCGCAAGGCTCTGGAGGAGGACCTGCTGCCCGCCTTTGTGGAGAACCACAACGAGATCTTCCATGAAGTCCCCACCCTGCTGGGCGTGCAGCAGCTGGCGGACAGCGCGGTGGTGCTGCGCATCGTTGCCACGGTGAACGAGAACGACCGCTTTGCCGCCGAGCGCTGGCTGCGGGAGGACCTCAAGACCGGCATGGAGAGATACGGCATGGGCTGCCCGTACAACCGCATTGTGGTGGAGCGGGGGTAAAACCGGCCTATGCAGACAAATGACAATGAATATTTCCGCTCGGCGGTCACCGACGAGTGGAACACCCCCCGTCCCCTGACAGAGCAGGAGCAGGCCGAGGAGCAGAAGCAGCAGACCTTCCGCACAAAGCGGCACAAGACGGCGCAGCGAGCCTTTTCCCTGGCGGCGCCGGTGGCCGTGGTGGCGGTGGCGGCGACCCTGGTGACGACGGCGGCCGGCCCGGTCTGCCCGGTATGCGGCAAGACCCAGTGCAATTATTTTGACAGTTACCACGAGATCCCTGCCCAGATCCTGTATGAGGGGGATGTCCCCGCCGCCCAGCCGGAGACTTCCGATGGGGCGAATCGCCTGACCTATCTGGACTATGCCTTTGGCGGGGTGGAGTCGCAGGACCAGCGCTATTTTCTGGAAATAGACGGGCAGACGGCGGGGGTTTCCAACGATCCGGTATCCCGGCTTCTGTACAGCAATGGAGTGGAGACTTCCCCTGTCTCGGGCATCGCCCATGAAGATGAAGAGAGCGGCGCCCGTATGGTGTGCTACTCCAACCAGCGGGACGGTGTCCCGGTGGTTTATGTGGAACTTATTTACCTGCCCCGGGGCGGCAGTCCCGGGGAGACGGAAGCCTACGGCGAAGGGTACCTGGAAAACCTGTTTGAGCAGGGGCAGGACTATACTTATGCGATGACCGCCTGTGAACAGCCCAATCTTTGGCTGCGGGCATACAGTGCAGTGCCGGAAGTGTCGGCCCAGCAGGTTCTGGAGGCAGTGGGCAAACCGCTGGTCCTGCCTGTGCCGGGCAGCAAGGTGGAAGTAGGCAGTTCGATGTATATGACACTGCCTGCGTCTCAGCGTTTGTGGCTCTGCGATATTAGATGGTACGGCTATATTGGTGAGTATTTTTATGGGGAGGATGGTTACGCCACTACCCAGCGGCCGGTCTATACCTATTCCCAGGGGCCGGATATCACCGATTACCGCTTTGTTAACAGCAAATCTTCCGGATCGGATTTCCGTATTGAGTTTGCGGCAAGGGACTGGAATGCCGTCGCGGATGCCTGGAATGAACTGTATCGCCAGGCTCCGGCCACCGGGCACGAATCCTATGCCGTTCAGGTCCCCCTGCAAAGCGTGACGGTCAACGATGTGACCTATGACGTCTATCTGGATTTTCTGAAGTATACTGAGGACGGAGAGTACGATGGCGGTACGGTCTGGTTTGTCCCACGGCAGCAGCCCACCTGCCGGATCAGCACCCATATTGTCAACCAAAAGACAGCCGATCCGCTCTCCCTGAGCGGCAAAAGTCTGGAAGAGATCTCGTCCTCGGGCGCAGATTACAGGGATGTCCTCTCCCTGTTCTACCCCGCCGGGGCGGAGCCTGATCCCCTCCCCGCACCGACGCCGGGCCTCACACCTACGCCCGAACCCACCCCCACGCCGGAAAGGGAAATAAAGCAGCGACTGACCTTGCGGGAATTGATCCCGCAATATCCGTTTGATGAATTCAAGACGGATGAGGATGAGCAATGGCTGGAAGTGGAGTTTTATACCAAGCTGGAGGACCAGCTGACCGAACTCGGATATCCGTATTCGACGTATTTGGGATGGGGATACTACGACGATTATTATGTGAAGGGATATCCGTACGAGCAGGACGGAAAGATGCTGGTATATCTGGAATTCGTCAGACTATGGGATGGCACCATACCGCAGCAGTCCGACCAATACGGAGTGGATACCGAATCGTATCCGACCTACATCGATTGGTCCCAGACGAGATCCTACGCCATGCGGGCCGCAGAGGGCGGGTACTATATCCGGGTATACAGCTTTTTGGATGATCTTACCGCCCAGGAAATCCTCGACAATATTAGCGACAAAATCATCTCTTGATCCGGCCAACAAAAACCACGGCCCCGCCGCAGGAAAACCTTCTTCCCGCGGCGGGGCCGCTTTGTATTCCTTTGCTGTCTGTTGTTTTTGCCTTTGCCTCGCTCAGAACCGGTCCACCGCAAAGACGGCGGCGCCGGTGGCCCGGGCGGCGGCAAGGCCGGTGGGGGAATCCTCAAAGATCACCGTGGTCTCGGGGGTGGAGCCCAGAAGCTCCATGGCCTGCAGATACCCTTCCGGGTCGGGCTTGTTGTGATCCACGTCCTCCGAGGTCACAATCAGATGGAACCAGTCCCGGCAGCCGAAGTGATCGAGGATTTCGGTGGCGTTCTGGCGGCTTCCGGTGGTGACCAGCCCCAGATAGACCATGGGCCGCATGGCGTCCAGTATGGCAAAGAGGGCCTCGTTTTTCCGCGCCGACCCCAGACACTGGGAGTAATATGCCTTCTTGTGGTCGTGGATCTGCTCGATCATGTCCAGGTCGTCGCCATACTCCTCCAGGATCGGGGGCAGAAAATCCCGGTAATTCTTGCCGTTGCAGTGTTCGGCGTAGTATTCGTCGGTGACGGTGAAGCCAACTTCCTCCAGCGCCCGGCGGTAGCTGGCAGCATTCACCGCCACAGTGTCAAAGAGGGTGCCGTCCAGATCCACCAGCACGGCGGTGGGATATTTGCATTCCATAAGAATACCTCGTGATTCAGCGGTGGGGATACCACCGGGCAATGTCGTTGGCCACCATCAAAAGCCCCGCAAAGAACATGGGCGCCCGCTTGCGGTCCTTGGAGATCTTGTAGGGCATCAGCCGCAGCCAGTGGATCAGCTCATGGAGGAAGATGCTCTCCACCTGCCGCGGGGTGTACCGGCTTTCCAGATAGGCGCGCACCTCGGCAAAGAGGGCGTCGTAGGCGGCGGACCGGGTAAAGGTGAACTCGATGCGGTTCTCATGCACCGACACCCGGGGGGTCATCATCATGAACTCGTAGCCGCCGTGAAGGCTTTGCAGCAGTTTGCCGTAATCCAGGAAGGGGCTTTCGTGCAAATTGCCGGTGTTGGGGTCGATGAGATACCAGGTATCCGCCCCCGTGCGGCAGATGATGTTTTCCAGCGTCAGGTCGCCGTGGATGGTGGCGATGGGATCGCCGGCAAAGAGTTCCGTCAGGTAGGCCCGGTCAAAGAGCCTTCCCAGGGCGGGCAGGCCCAGGTAGGAGCTGCCGTTGATCCACACCCGGTCGTACTCGCACAGCTCCCGCAGGCCCCGGGCCTCCCGGATGCGGGCCAGGTTGCCGTCCACCTTTTTGTCCAGATACTGGGCCAGGGCGGCGGGGTCGGCAGGTTTTGCGGGGGTGTAGAGGGTCTTGTCCAGGGTATCCAGCACATCCCGCAGGATGGCGGCGCTCTTCTCCACCGGGTTGGAGTGGAGATAGCGGAACATGCTCACCGCCTGGGCGGAGTATTCCATGTCATACCAGCAGCAGCCGGGCTCGGCCTGACCCCGGAGGATGTTGCACAGGGGCAGGCGGCCCTCCTGGGCCCGGAGCCAGTCCAGCTGCACCGCCAGCTTGTCCCCGTCCGCCCCGAAGGCGTACTTGCGCCAGAAGGTCCCCGAGTGGTCCATGCACAGCATGGTGGTGGCGTTGGACCCCGCCGAGTGGTCCTCCAGAATGGTGACCCCCCGGTTGATGCGGAGAAACTGTTCCACAAAGGGTTTGTTCTGCAGGCTGAAATACTGGCTGAGAAAGGCGCTGCGGTCCCGGGGGTCCACCTGGGGCAGCAGGTTCAGGTAGTCGTCCTCGTCGGAGGGCTCGGGGGCGGCGGCCGCCGCCGCGTGGTTCATGCCGCTGCGCACCTTCCAGGGCAGCAGGGTCACCCCCCACATGACGAGGAGCGGCAGGATGTACCAGGCCAGCATCATGGCCTGGGCCAGGGGGGCGCTGTCGTGGAGGCGGCCGGTGAGGGCAAAGCTGGTCACGTCCGCGGCGTCCCGGCCGAAGAGCATGGTGAACACCTCCACCATGCCGATGTCGGCCCCCAGGCGGGAGAGGCCCACGGCCAGTACCCGGTAGGAGGCCAGGTAGGACGCCCACATGAGGGCGGTGTTCACCGCCAGGCGGGACAGGCGCACCCGTCCCAGGTCCTTGAAGGTGTTGATGAGGCTCCAGCAGAAAACGAGGCCGTCCAGCTTGAGGGTATCGTTGAAGATGCCGCAGACCTTGAGGCAGAGCCGCTTGATGGGTCCCCGCAGCCGGATGACCAGCACCAGGGCCAGGGCCAGGGCGGCGGAGAAAGCCAGGTAATAGTGGGTCTCGTCCGCCACGCCGGAGGCGCCGGTGAGCCGGAAGACGCCGAAGAGCAGCGTCACCAGCCAGACGTCGAGAAACCGGTCCATGATGACGGTGGCCAGGGCAAAGCCCACCCCGTTTTTCATTTTGCGGCCGGTGAACCAGGCGCGGAAGAGGTCGCCCACGTGGAAGGGCAAAAGAAAGTTGACGGCGTAGCCCCCCGCCATGCCCCGCAGCATGGCGCCCCGCATGGGCCGCTCATAGATGCGGATGAACTGCTCCCACCGCAGGATGCGGAAGAGATGGCCGAGGAGCAGCAGAACCACCGACGCCAGCAGCAGCAAAACAGCGGTCATTGGTCCAGTGCCTCGAAGCCTGCGGCGTTTTGGGGCTGTTCAGCCAGGGCGTACTCGGCGGGGGTGCCGAAGGGCAGGTGCAGGTCGGTGGCAAAGCCGCGGACCGTCTTGCCCTCCCCGGCCAGCACGTTGTAGACGCCCGAGACAAAGAATTCCTTGTACTGGCAGACGGTGAGATACTTGGCGCAGGCATCCAGATAGGTGGCCTTGTCCTTGAAGTAGTAGGCCCCGCAGATGGCGTCATGGCTGACCACCTCTTTTTCCACCGTGCGGCGGACCAGGCCGTCCTCCCCGTACTGCAGGTAGCTGTACGCCGGGGAGTCGGAGTCGAAGGTCAGCAGCGCCCCGTCGGGCCCGGCGGCAAAATTGCCTGCCCGGCAGAAGTCGTCGAAGGCGGAGCAGAGGAAGAGATGGTCGCAGTCGTTGAAGAGCACCGGCACCCCGTCGGGCAGATCCCTGCAGCCTTCCCGGCAGGTGACCGCCGCCCCGGGGGTCACGTCGTCCAGGGCGACGATGCGGGCGTCGGGCCAGTAGGCCCGGATGCGGCGTTCCAGGTCAAAGTCTTTCAGATGTTCCTTCAGCACCACAAAGGTGATGCCGTCCAGGTCGATGTTTTTGGCGATGCTCCGGGCCGCCCAGTAGAAAAAGGGCTTGCCGTGGATCTCAATGAGGGGCTTGGGGCAGACAAAGCCGTTTTCAAAAAAGCGGCTGCCCCGCCCGGCCATGGGCATGACAAGGTGAAGCTTGGACATGGGGGAAAATCACTCCTTTGCGGCTGCGGCGTCCCGGGCGGCCAGCATGGCGCACTCGTTGTCGATGACCCGGGCCAGGCCCTCCTCAATGGAGACCTGGGGCTGCCAGCCGTACAGTTCTTTGGCGTGGGCGTTGTCGCACAGGGAATACTTGTTGACCTCGTGGTCGAGGATCTCGGGGCGGATGCCGTAGGCGCCGCCGTAGAGTTCGGGGTATTTGGCCCAGTAGTGGGCGGTATCCCAGTATTTGGCCGGGATGTCCTTGTGCATCAGGCGGCAGGCGATGGCGTACAGTTCCCGCACCGAGTAGTTGGTGTTGCTGGACACGTTGACGGCGTCAAAGCCCGGGCGGTCGGTGACCCGCAGGGCCAGGTCGATGAGGTCGTCCACATAGATATAGTCCCGGCGCTGGTTGCCGTCGGAGTGAAATTCGGGGACGCGGTCATAGTACAGTTCCCGGATCATATAGCCCACAAAGGGGGGCTGTTTGCGCAGGCAGTCGATGTGGGGGCCGTAGACGTTGGCAAACCGCAGGCAGGTGACGTTCATGTTGTAGGTGGTGGCAAAGCTGCGGCAGAACTGCTCGGCGCAATATTTGGTGTTGGGGTAGATGAGGGTGGGAGGATTGAACTTGTCCTCCACGGTGGGGAACTCGGTCTCGTTTTCGTACATGGCGTTGGTGGACGCCTGGACCAGATGCTTGACGCCGGTGCGGCGGCAGAGCTCCAGCAGGTTCACAAGGCCCATGGTATTCACCGACACAGCCTCCACCGGGTCGCTCTGGCAGTCGGGCAGGGGGGCGATGCCGGCGATGTTGTACACCACGTCGAAGTGTTCCTGCTCAAACAGGGCGGGGAGTTTTTCCCGGTCGCGGATGTCCATGCGCAGCACGTCGGCGGCGAAGTCGTGGTCGTCGAAGTGGAGGTTATCCAAATTGCCGTAGGAGAAGTTGTCGATGCCGATGACGGTGTCCCCCCGCTTCCACAGGGCGTGGCAGAGCTGACCGCCGATGAAGCCGGCGGCGCCGGTGACCAATACTTTCATGGAAAATCCTCCTTTTGGGGTATCTGTGAGCTTTCTGGTGATTTGTGCGTGATTTCTTTATGGGGAGAGGGGCGGAATTTTTCAGGCCCCTCCCCTCACAGGTTGGACGCCACCACCTGGTAGCTGTAATCGTCGATGATCTTGGTGCGCATTTCCTGTTCCACGAACTTTTTGTGGCCGGTCAGGTACTGGCCGCACATGCGCAGCAGGCTCATGGCAAAGCTGGTCAGTTTGGTGTTGGACACCTGGTCCTCCTCCCGCCAGCTGATGGGGAAAAACAGCATCTTCTGCTTGTAATGGCACTGGGCCAGGATCATGCAGTCGTTGAAGTAGAGGGTATCGGGGAACTTGAGATAATACCGGTTTTTCAGGGAGGCCACCCGGTACAGGTTGAGCCCGCTGCCCAGGTCGGTGATCTTGTGCAGCGTCACCAGGCTGAACAGCCAGTTGAACCCGTAGTTGCCGAAGATGCGCAGTGCGCTGTACCCTTTGATGCGGCTGCCCCGCATGAACCGGGACCCCAGGCAGCAGTCGTAGTTCTGGTATTCCCCCGACTCCACCAGGGGGCACAGATCCCGCACGTCCCCCTGGTCGTCCCCGTGGAGCACCACCAGATAGTCGTAGCCGTGGTCGATGGCATAGCCGAAGGCCACTTTATGGCTGCCGCCCAGGCCATAGTTTTCATCGTTGCGCAAAAGGCGCACCGGGGCGTCGGGGTGGGCGGCCATCCAGGATTTCACCGCCTCCTCGGTGCCGTCGGTGGAGCGGTTGTTCACCACGATGCACTCCCCCGCAAAGGCCTGCACCTTGGGATCCAGCAGCTGGTCCAGTACCCGCGGGACCTGATGCTCGCAGTTGTAGGCCGGAATGAAAATCAGAAATTTCTTTGGCAAAACAGGATGCCTCCCTCTGTCAGGCTGGGGGAAAGGCAGACACTTTCCCCAATCCCCTATATGATACCACATCCCGCCCCGTTTGTCAGCGCACAAAAAAGCCCCGCGGCCTGTTTTTGCCGCGGGGAGATGCGTTTGAAAAGGAAAGCGGTCAGTGTTCCACCGTCAGCACTTCCAGCGAGGCGCTGCCGTAGGTCACCGTTTCCCGGCCGGAGATGGTGAAATTGTTCTCCAGCCAGGCATGGAACTCATCCAGGTCCCGGATGCAGTTGTGATTGTAGAGGATGATGTCGGGGGTCTTTTGGGGCAGTTCCAGATAGTAGCTGGCAAAGCGGCTGTCGCTGTCGGTGGAGGAGATCACCGATGCCTGGGCGGTCTCCAGCGTGCCGTCCGCCATCAGGAAGGCCAGACCGTCCACATTGCCGGTGGAGATCAGCACCTTCTTGCCCTCCTGGCCGTCCAGGGCCTTTTCCAGGGCATAGTACATGTCGGCGGTTTCCTCGTCGGCCCAGGTCCCGGCGGCGGGGCCGTCGGACAGGCGGGAGAGCGGGGTATCCAGCACATTGGCGGGCTTCCAGCCGGTGGTCAGCACCAGGAAAGCCCGGCAGACCAGCAGGAAGGCGAGAAAGGCCAGCAGGATGCCGTCGGCCCAGTCGGCGTCCACGGCGTAGGGGGTGCAGGGGTCGGTGTCGCCGTTTTCGGCGGCCCGGGTCTGCAGGGCCAGGGCCAGCACGGCGCAGAGCCCCGGCCAGGTCAGGTACATGAAGGTGGCCGAAAATCCCAGCAGCGTCGACCGCAGGATAAAGAGGTAGGCCACCACCCCGGGCAGGTATCCCAGCCAGAAGAGGGGGTCCCGGGCGGTGCCCCGTCCCGACCGGAAGAACCACAGCCCCGCGACCACCAGCACGGGGCAGAAGAAGCGCTCATCCAGGCTGGAATCCCGCAGCGCCCGGGCCAGGCACAGAAGCACCGTGGCGGCGGAGAAGAGGGCGAACAGGATGTTGAGCCAGTACCGGATGTTGCGGATGGGGCGTTCCCGGCGCAGGGAGATGTCCCGGGCGATGCCCGCCGCCACCACAGCCAGGGCCACGCCCGCCGGTTTTGCCAGGAACTTGCCCACATCGGCGGCCTGACTGCCCAGCAGGGCCATCCGGTCGGTGAAGGAGAAGTCATACTGGGGATCGTTGAGGATGAGGGTGGCCCGGGCGATGAGCGTCTGCACCGACATGTTCTGCAGCACGTAGAGCAGGAAGGCTCCCGCGCAGACCATACAGGTGAGCAGCGTCACCACCATGCCGGCGGGCAGGGCAAGGATGCGCTTTTCTTCCCGTCGGCGGCCCAGCAGGAACATGCCGATGAGGTAGACGGGGGCGGCAAAGGCGCTCTGGGGAAAGGCCAGGACGCTGAGGCTGAGGAAAATGCCGCCCGGCACCATCCGCCACAGTTTTTTGCAGCCGTCGGCATAGTAGCCGTAAAAGCAGAGGAAGGCCGCCAGGGTGAAGTGGAACTGCTGGGAGATGTAGTCCGGCGCCAGAAACCACTTGGGGGTGTAGACGAACACCGCCAGCGCCGCCAGAAAGGCGGTGCGGGGGGCAAGGGTGCGGCCCATGGTGCGGTAGAACCAGAACGCCAGCAGCGCCTTGAGCACCAGGGTGACCACCCGCATATACAGCAAAATGCCGGTGGTGGTGCCGGTGACGGCCCAGTACGGCCACATGAGGGCGGCGTCGGCCAGGGCGGAGAGCTGATGGGGTTCCCACATGGTGTAGAAAAGGCTGTCCCCCTGGATCAGCCGCCAGCCGATGGACAGGGCGTATTCCTCGTCGATCTCAAGGCCCACAAACAGCGTCTTGACCACCGAGGCCGCCGCCAGCAGAATCAGCAGCGCCGCGATGAAATGCTCGGGGCCGATGTGTCGTTTGGTTGCCTGCATAGAGGCCCTCCTTTCAGGGAGCAAAGGTCAGGGGTCGTGCCGGGGCAGATGTTTGAGCATCAGGGTGTCCCGCACCGCCAGAAACACCGGCAGGTAGTTCTGGCAGAAAGCGTCCCACTTGCGGGCGGCAAAGCTCAGCTCCCGCTTTTTGCCCTTCACGGCGGTCATGTCGATCCACTTGGACTTGTCCCGCACCGTGATCTTGGGCTCGAAGGGCAGATGCCAGCCCTCCGGGTACCAGTAGGCGGGGGTCAGCAGGCGGTACCGGGCGGGGTCCAGCTCGGCAATATAGCGGTTGAGCTGGCTCTCGTCATGCCACAGGGCGATGACCCCCTCGGCCAGGTCCTCGTCGGTGCGCTTTGCCAGCACATGGCACATGGCCAGAAAGGCCTTGGCCGTGCCGCCGTTGAGTCCCCCGGACACATAGTCCCGCCCGCAGTTGTAGGGAATGTAGGCCCGGCACCTGGGGTTGCGGTCGTAGGAGTAAAAGGGGGGCGTCTTGTCCCAGAATCCCGGCTGCTGCACCACCAGCAGCACCTCCCCCTGTTCGGGGCGGGGCAGGAATTCCTCCGCCGTCACCACCTGCTGGCACAGCAGGTTGGCGTTGGCGAAGAACAGGTAGTCGAAGGATTTCAGCTCGTACTCCCGGGTCAGGAACATCTCAAACCGCAAAAGAGTGCTCAGCGGCCAGTCGTAGGCCTCCTGATAGACGCGGCGGACGTCCGGCTCCCCGTCAAAGGCCAGGAAAGGGGCGTCGGTAAAGACGAAAAAGGTTTTGTCGCACTCGGGCAGGAAATTCTGCCGGAAGGTCTTGTAAAAGTCGGGCCAGAACACCGTGTACTTGCCGGTGCAGATGTAGAGCACCGCCACGGTGGGCCGGGCATCGGAAACAGGGCTGGGCATGGGGTGTCAGACCTCCTTTTTGCGGGCGGCGATGCGGTGCCACAGCTGGAGAGCCCGGCCCCGCAGGTATTCGGCGTCGCTGGTGAAGCCGTAAAAGACAAGGTTCATGGCGTTGGGCAGGATGCACACCACCACCGCCCGGGCGATGACCCCCGGCCAGCCGCCCCCCAGCAGGGAGCAGACCCACCAGGTGGCGGCCATGTCGGCGGCCAGGGTGAGGGCGTGGCAGAGCTGCAGGCGGAGATACCGCCCGCCGCAGCCCCGCATGAAGCGGTGGAACACCACCTTGGCCCGGCCGAACCACATGAGGCAGTGGGCAAAGACGGTGGCGGCCACCACGCCGGCCAGCCCGAAGGGGATGACCAGCACAAAGCTCAGGACCAGGTTGGAGACGCCGCTGGCCACCATGAACCACTGGTCCTCCTCAAAATGGCCCAGCACGGCCCGGTAGGAGCCCAGCATCCGGTGGTTCCAGCCCACGTACTCGTTCAGGCAGAACCAGAAGACGTAGGACATGGGCAGAAGCCACTGGCTGCCCAGCCATACCGTGACGAAGGGCTGGAAGATGCAGAAATAGGCCACCGCCACAAAGCTGCCGAAGAGGTAGCTGAACAGGTCCATGCTCCAGAAAACCTTTTTCTGGTGATCGTCGGCCTCGGCGGTCTTGTCGTAGACGATGTTGCCGATGGCGGCGGCGAAGCTGTCCAGGATCTTGTTGCCGATGTTCGTTACCGAGGAGGAGACGTTGGAGTAGTTGCCCAGATAGGTGACGCTGGCGGAACCCCGCATGCGGGTCATGACCAGGCTGTCGGAGGTGCCGTAGATGGCGTTGGACACCCGGTGGACCAGATAATACCGCAGATCCCGGAAGAGCCCCAGCTCCCTGAAATCCGCCCAGGAGACCCGGACGTCGCGGACCTCGGGGAAATCACGGTGGTAGCGCCAGGCCACCACCACGTTGGCCAGGGTGTTGAACAGGATGGTGATGCCAAAATACAGAATGTAATTGTTGGCATAATTCAACGAGATGTAAATTCTCGCCAGATAGGTGAGAACGTTGAAGGCAAAGTCGATGCGGGTGCAGACATAACCCTGCTGGGTGCAGGTGTAGAGCAGCCGCCGGGTGACGAGGAAATAGCTGGACAGAGTGGACAGCGTCTGCAAAATGTAGATGGCATGGACGGCGTCCCAGTCGGTGTTTGCCTCCACAATGAGCAGGGGCAGCAAAAACCAGAAGAGGGCCGCCAGCACAAAGATGGCCCCGCCGATGAGGCGGTAGGTCCACTTGTACAGCGACATGTACTTGCTGATCTTGTCCACGTCTTTGGCGGCGATCTGTTCATACAGCCGGTAGCTGATGACGCTGCCCACCCCGAACTCAGCGATGGAAAAGACGCTGAACAGCTGTTCGATGACGGTGGAGGTGCCGGGGATGGTGATGTCGAAGTTGGAGACAAACAGTGCCCGGGCGACGAGGCCCAGCAACAGCAGCACAAAGCTGGAACCCAGGGTATACAGCAGATTGATGATGGTGCGTTTGGTCCTCATGGACGAAACCCTTTCCTGTGAGTGAATTTGATGGGGTGCTTCCTCAGTCTTTCCCCTTCAGCAGGCCGCAGGCCCACAGGGCAAACTTTGCCCCGAAGGCCTTGAGCAGCAGGCGGAAGAGCACCCAGTCCGCCCGGCCCCGGCACTGGTCGCCGTGGTCGTAGAGGGGGCGGCACTGGTCGATGAGGGGGGCGCAGGCATGGCGCACGGTTTTGTCCCGGCAGGCGGCGGCCCGGGCCTCCGGCCAGAAGGCGTTGGCGGTGCGGCGTAAAATCTCGTTGCGCTGGGCGGGGAGGCACTGCCCCTCCGCAAAGACCTGGGCAAAGCCCCGCACCGCCGCCAGAATGCCGGTGAAATGCTTGGGGAGGTTGGAGTTCATCAGGCTGCCCGCCCGGTTTTCCCGGTAATGGGTCATGACCATGTCGATGAAACAGAGTTTTTTGCAGTGGAGCAGGAGCAGCAGGTCGAAGGGATAATCCTCCGCCCACACCACCGACGGCCAGAACTCCACCCCGCTGTCCAGCAGAAACTGCCGCCGCAGGCAGAACTTCCACACCGACCAGTGGGCGCTGTCGTACAGCCGTTTGACCCGGGCGGCGTAGTCGTCGCTCTCAAAGGGGCCGGGGACAAAGTCGATGGCGGAGGGGGCGCGCAGGGTGCCGTCCCCCTCGTCCAGGGACAGATACCGGGCCACATACCAGTCAAAGCCGGGGTTTGCGTCCAGGGCGGCGCGCAGGTTTTTGAGCATCCCGGCGGGCCACTCGTCGTCGCTGTCCAGAAAGAGCAGCCACTCCCCCGCCGCCGCGGCCATGCCGGTGTTGCGGGCCCCGGCCAGGCCCTGGTTCTGCTGGTGCAGGGCGATGACCCCGGGGCACTCGGCGGCAAAGGCGTCGCACATGGCCCCCGAGGTATCGGTGGAGCCGTCGTCCACCAGGATGCACTCCCAGTCCGGGTCCCCCGCCTGCTCCACCACGCTTTTGACGCACAGGGGCAGGTATTGTTCCACATTGTACACCGGCACGATGACCGAAAACCGGATCTTGCCTTCCCGCCGCATGGCGGCACCTCCTGTCCTTGTGTTACTCCTTGCGGGTCACTGCCCGGCGGCGGACACCAGCGTCCATCCGGGCAGATAGAGGGCGCTCTCCTTGCCGTTGGCGTACCAGCGGTCGGGGGCGTAGACCTGTTTGTCGGGGGCATCCCCCAGATACTGGGCCCACCAGCTGTAGGTGGAATTGCTGATGATAAAGTGGCGGCACAGCTGCATGAGGGCCAGATCCCCCGCCGCGCTGCCCGGGGTCAGGTAGACGGCGGGCAGCCCCGCCGTGTCCAGATGATCCTGGGCCCAGAGAATGTCGTCGGAAAAGACAAAGAGGGTGGCCTCCGGCCACTGTTCCCTCACCAGGGCGCAGCACCGGGCGTAGTAGGCCGGGGTGCAGACCTGGAGGGCGGCGTTCTCGGGGTTCTGGTAGTCCCCCCGGCGCAGATGCAGGCAGACGGGACACTCCGCCGCCCCGATGGCCGCCGCCCGGTCGGGGTCGGGGGCGTTCACCGGGCGCAGCTCCGCCCGGATGATGTCTTTGTGGTCGGCAAAGTAGGCCTCGCTCTGGAAATACCCCCAGGCCAGAAGGTCGGGGGGAAGATGCAGCCCCTTTTTCCGGCGGCAGGGTACATAGCCGTCGGTGACGAAATGGAGGCCCAGGGCATTGAGCAGGGGCGCCATCTTCGCCTCAAAGGGCTGCCAGTTTTGGGACATCATGCCGCCCTTCTGCTCGCGGCGGATCATGAGGACTTTCAAAGCATTCTGCACCGGCAGATGGTGCTTGGCAAAGGCGGCGTCGGCCTTGATGTGCACCTCCGGGGCGATGCGCAGGGCACTCAGGGCGCAGTGGGTGTGGGCGGGGGAACCGGACTTCCAGTCCTCCCGGTCCAGCAGGGTGACTTCCTCCCCCGTGCGCAGGGCCAGCGCCCGGGCAAAGGCGTAGAGGAACATCTGGTTGCCCAGTCCTCCGGTGAGTTCGGCGTAGATCACGGGGCAGCCTCCTTCCGGGGCGCCGCGGCAGGGACCAGGGCGTCGTACAGCGCCTCCATCCGCCGGGCGGCGGTGCCCAGCTCATACCCGGCGGCCTCCAGCCTGTCCCAGCGGCTCTGGTGCACCCCGCAGTCGGCGATCCGCCGGGCGGTGTCCGCCCACCGGGCAAAGGGCGCCGACAGGGGCAGAAACTCCACCAGCCCCGTCACCGAGCCATCGGCGGGGACGTTGGTGGAGGCAAGACAGGGCACCCCGCAGCCCTGGGCTTCCACCAGAGTGACCGGGCTGCCCTCAAACTCGCTGGGCAGCAAAAACAGGTCGAAGGCGTTCATGTAGGCGGGGACGTTGTCCTGCACCCCCGTCTGGATGACCGCCTCCCCCAGGCCCAGGGTGGAAATCTTGCCGTCCACGGCGGGCTTGTCCTCTCCCCCGCCCACCAGCATGAGCTTCCAGGCCGGGTCGGCGGCGTGCGTGGCCGCAAAGATGTCCAACAGATACAAAAGGTTTTTCTGGTGATTGTACCGCCCCACAAAGCCGGCCAGCCTGTCGGTATCGGCCACGCCGTACCGGGCCCGGATGTCCGCCCGGGCGGCGGCGTCGGGGTGAAAGCGGCCTTTGTCCACCGCGTTGCAGGCCACCGCAAAGTTGGGCTTCTCGTCGATGTGGTCCCCAAAGACGAACCGTCCCGCCGCCACGCTGCAGCCCAGGAAGTAGTCCGCCCAGCGCTGGTAGAACCGGTGGGCGATCTGCCAGCTCAGGGTCATGGGCGGGTAGACGATGTGGCTGTGGACGATGAGCTTTGCCCCCGGGCAGGCATGGCGGATGACCCCGCAGGCCAGGGCGTTGACCTTGCTGGTGGTGTGGAAATGGATGATGTCGTAGTCCTTGTGCTGCCGGAAGAATCCGGGATAGAAAAACAGCCGCTGCTTGTCGTCCCCGGGCATCCAGTAGATGCGGCGGACCCCGGCGGCGCGCAGGGCGTCCTCCCCGCTGGGAACCCCCTCGGGGGCATGGGTGGCCAGCAGGTCCACGGTATAGCGGGCCAGGTCCATGGACCCCAGCAGATTCTGGATATACCGCTGGATGCCGCCGTTGACGGTCAGGGCGCTGCCGATCATCAGAATGCGCATGGGCCTGCTCCTTTCCTGTAAATTTTCATCATATTATGGCCGGGCGGCTTACCAGTAGCTGCCGCCCTCCACGGCATCCTTGTTGCGGATGCCCTCGTTCTGGCCGGGGCGGACCCAGGCGTCGTTGTACAGCCGGGAGAGGATGGGGTGGTCGTCCCACCGCTTGCCCCGGATGCCGAAGAGCAGCTGGGTGGCCCCCGCCATCTGCACCGCCTGGGCGCCCAGCTCCCGGGCGCAGAAGGCGGCCAGGGGCAGGCCGTAGGCCCCCGCCCCGATGACCGCCACGTCGAAGGGCTCTCTGGCCATCTCCTCCTCCATGGCGGTGAGGGCGTCGAACCAGCTGTGATAGCCGGTCTCCTGCCCGCCCAGCCCCTGCACCGCCTTCACCACCCGCAGGGAGGCAAATTCGGGCAGGACGTCGGGATTCTGGAAGAGTTGTTCCCGGCGGGCGTACTGGCTCTGGATGGTGTCCGCAAAGGGATGGACCACCAGTACCCGCTTGCCCGCCAGCGCCGCCGACCAGGGGGACGCATGGTAGTAGGGTTCCAGCGCCCGCAGCTTGGCAAAGCGGGTCTCGGCGCAGCAGCCCCGGATGACCTCCCGCTCGGCCCCCACGTCCCACAGGGCCAGCAGGTCGGCGGTGTGGGCGGCGTCGGCGTAGAGCTTGCAGAACCGCTCCAGGGTGGCGTCGTCGGTGGGGAACATGCCGGACAGATCCCGCATCTCGGCGCGGATCTTTGGGGAAAAGTGCTCGCTCTCCCCTTTTGTCTGGTTCAGGTATTCGGCCATGCAGCGCATTTCGGTGGCGCCGCACCGCCCGGCCCAGAAGGGCCGTCCCCAGCGGATGCACTGGGCAATGTAGTTGTTGCCGTCCTCGGCGTCCATGATCTCCACGCCCCGGTACCGCCAGCCGAACCGCATTCCTTTGTACAGGTCCCGGGCTTTCTGTAAAATCTTGGCGTCGTTATCCATGGGCGGGCACTCCCCTCTTTTCCAGCATGGCCAGGGCGGTCTCGGCGCTGTTGCCCCAGAGAAAATGCTCGTTCACCCGGCGCTGGGCGGCAGGGCCCATCTCGGGGTCGGCGGCCGCCCGGCGGACGGCGTCGGGCAGGGCGGCGTCGGAATCGGCCAGCACCCCGGACACCCCGTCCTCAATGATGAGTTCGGGCCCCGGCGCCCGGCGGGCGGCGGGGGGACAGCCGGCGTACATGGCCTCCAGCAGGCTCATGCCGAAGATCTCGTGGTCGTTTAAGTTGACAAAGACGTTGCAGGCATGGTAGTAGGCATGCACCGCCGTGTTGGGCAGCCTGGGGATGCGGGTGTACCGGCCGCCGAAGGGCTTCATGGCGGCGTCCAGCTCCCCGGCCAGGGAGCCCTGGCCGATGACGATGAGGTGCCACTCCGCCCCCAGCTGTTCCATGAGGGGCGGCAGGGCCATGGGCCGCTTGTAGGGGTCCAGCCGCCCCACAAAGAGGAGATACCGGGCGGCGGGGTCCAGCTTCAGCTCCGCCCGCATCTCGGCGGGGGTGCCGGGGATCATGGGGATGATGGCGGTGTCCAGCCCCACCGGCATGACCCCGGCGCAGGAGACCCCCAGGCGCTCCATCTCCCGGGCCAGGGCGGGGGTCTTGGCGTAGGTGGGGGTGCGGCGGTAGACGGCGAGGTTGCGGCGCAAAAGCAGGTCCATCACCAGCCGGACGGCGGGGGTGCGGGAATCGCTTTTCAGCGCCCCCAGCTGGGAGTAAAAGAAGATGCCGTGTTTGCGGCAGAACTGGTAGAGCCCCGGCACGCCCAGGGAGTTGTCCCCCATGACGTGGACGGCGTCCACTCCCTCGTCCAGCAGGGGCTGCCAGCTCTTGTAGAAGGCGTGGACGGACAGGGCCCGGGCGGGCAGATAGAGCACCCGGACGTTCGGCTCCAGATCCTCCGCCTCGGGGGCGGCGAGGGAGGTGTCCGGGTAGACGGCAAGGGCGCGGCAACCCAGGGCCGCAAAGGCCCGGGCCAGGCCCACCTCCTGCCGGTTGTAGGCGCCCTTCCGGCCGGACGCACCGCAGTAGAGCTGCGGGATGGCAATGGTCAGCATGAAAGCCTCCTGAATGGGATGAAAAGGCGATACCGCGCAGAATTTCAAAAGAAACCGCACGGAAAAAGGCAAAATCAGAGGTCGGTATCCCGACTGCCGGTCCCCTCCCCGGAGGGGGCGGGGTTCTCCCCTGTCCCCGGGACTGCGGCGGCGGGGGCGGGCTGCTTGGGCAGGCGGGTCAGATAGCGGGCGTCGATGACCTCGAACCGGTCGTCCCGGCAGTAGGTGTGGATGCCCACCACGTCGGCCCGGTTCAGGCCGGTGATGGTGACGATGTGGGGTTCCGCCGCGCAGAGGGGGATCTCGCTGGCCCCCCGGCGGGCAAAAAACTGCAGGTAGACGCCGTAGTCCACCTTGGTGCTCACCTGGGTGGGGTGGATGGTCTGGCCCCCCATCTGGAACATGGGCCCGGCGTTGCGGAAGCCCAGGCCGAACTCCCGGTGCTGCAGGTTGAAGGGCTCGTCCGGCTCCAGCTCAAAGTCGTGGGTCCGGGGATCCGCCTCCCCCGCTGTGTGGCGCAGGGTGTAGCGGCGGTAGCGGGTGTAGAGCTGGTTTTCCGGCCGGGTCTCGCTGCAGAGGAGCGTAAGCTCATCGTCGGTCTTGTCCAGCAGGATGGTGTCGCACAGCTCGCAACCCACCGGAAAGCGGGCGGCCTGCTCCCACCTGCCGGGAAACTCGGTGCAGCGATAGAGGTCGATGGTGTGGCAGGCGCTGGACTCGGGGATCATCCAGATCTCCCCCCGCCAGTCAAAGACGGTGGGAAAGGACAGATGGCTGCCCGTGGCCAGCACAATCTGAGGCTCGCCCAGGCTGCCGTCCCCGGCCAGGGGAATGGCGGCGATGTCTCCCCGCCCGGCGGCCAGGTCGAAGGCCTCGCAGAAGATCCACCGCTCCTCCCCGTGATGGTAGAGCAGCGGGTCGGCGTACCAGGTGCGCCCGTCAAAGGGCATGGGGGTATAGGCCCCCTCCCCCAGCGCGGGCAGAGGAGCCTCGGCGGGGATGGGACGGACGGCGATGGTGTAGATCTCCTTGCAGCCCGTGAGCTTTTTGAAAAGACGGTCCGGCGGCATGTGCAGCGCCCGGTACACCTGATTCATGGAACTTCTCCTTGTAAATGCGTGGAATTTCCCGATGTTTCTGTATGTTTATTATTTTATATAATGTATAGGACCATTCAGCGCCCGGCAGCCCCGGCGCAGATCTCCCCGTAGATGGCGGTGAGACGGCGGCAGGCTTCCCCGCTGCCCGCCCCGGTCTTTTCCAGGGCGGTGCTGCGGATGATGCCGGGGTCCATTCCGACCAGGGCGGCGGGCAGGGCCCGCACCGCCCGGGCCAGGTCGGCGGCATCCCCGGGGGCGAAGGTCAGCCCGTCCACCCCTTCCGTCACCGAGGCCCCCACGTTGCCCAGGGCGCTGGCAAGGACCGGCGTGCCCAGCAGATGGGCCTCGGAGGGCACCAGGGCAAAGCTCTCGTAGCAGAGGCTGGCGGCCACCACCGCCATGCTCTCCGCCATGAGGGCGTGGAGGTCCTTGGGGGCCAGGGTGCCCCGGAACTCCACGTTGGGCAGGGCCTGTTCCCGGGCCCAGACTTCCAGGGGGCCGCTGCCCACCAGGATCAGCCGGGGGGCGGCGGGGTCCCGGGCCAGCAGCTTCCAGGCCTCCAGCACGGTGCGCAGGCCTTTCAGCTCCTCCAGCCGCCCGGCATAGACGATCTGGCGTTTCCGGGCCGCAAAGGGGTAGGGCGCCCCGGCGGGGAGGGTGACGCTCACCGGGTTGGCCTTGACGTAAAGCCGCGCCGGATCAAAGACGGGATGCAGGGCGTTGAACTCCAGCAGCTTGTCCCGGTCAAAGGCGGTGGGGGTGATGAGAAAAACATGGCGGTAGGTGCCCAGCAGCCGGTGGACGGCGTACACCGCCGCGCAGACCAGGCTCTCCGCCCGGCTGCCCCGGTAGCAGGCATGGCGCACGGCGCAGAAGAGGCTGTGATGGGGGCAGTCCTCGCAGACCCTGCCCTGACGCAGCAGCACGCCGTTGGGACAGAACAGCCGGAAGTTGTGCAGCGTCTGGACGACGGGCACCCCCTCTTTGCGGCAGGCCCAGAACACCGAGGGGCTGGTCACCAGCAGGGTGTTGTGGACGTGGACCAGCTGGATGTGATCCCGGCGGATGAGGGCCCGCACCTCCCCCATGGCCTTGAAGCTGAAAATGGCACGGAAGGGCAGCAGCAGTTTCCCCAAAAGGCCGGAGGTTTCCCCGTTGCTGCGCTCGTAGACGGTGACCTGATGGCCCCTTTGCTCCAGCATGGTGCGCTCGGCCTCAAAGACGGCGTCCTCCCCCCCGGGCAGGCGGTAGCGGGTGTGGATGAGCAGGATGCGCCGGGGCTGGGATGCGGGGGATTGCTGTGCCATGGCCGGGCTCCTTTCTCCTGAGACTCTCCGGAAATGCTCCGGGGGCGTGCGGGCAGAGTTTCCCCCACCCGCTCTTATCCGTTTATTATACCCTTTCACCGTATAAAAGAAAAGCCCCGGGCAGCGTTGCGCGGCGCCATCAGAAAACAAAGCCGCAGAATACTGCCGGCAAAGGGGCGCTGCCGGGGGAGGGAAAACCGGAATTTCTCCGCGTTTTTTGCAGGATGCCGGTTCGGGGATGCCGCCTGAGCCTTCCGCCCGGACTGTCCCCGCCGTGCGGACAAGGAGGTTGTTCGTTTTTTGTTAAACATGCACAAATTTCACAGAAATTTATGAGCAGGTCGAAACCACTTAGGTCGTTTTTTTGTCCACTTGTGAAAAAGCCGTTGCTATTCTGTGACTGAAATGTTAAATTGTAAATAGTTATCATCCGTTAATGTGCACAGCGGCCGCCGTGGAGCTGTGCAAAAAAACCAGCGAAATTGCACACCAGGCCCCGGCCAGGGGCCCAGACAAGGAGATGGAACATGCGTAACCGGATTTCCCTGAACAAAGGCTGGACGTTCTGCGGGCCCGACCGCAAAGAGGTCACCGTGGATGTTCCCCATACCTGGAACGCCATTGACGGCCAGGATGGCGGCAACGACTACTGGCGGGGCAGCTGCACCTACACCCGCAGCTTTGCCAGCCCCGACTTTGACCCCGCCACCCAGGCAGTGTACCTGGAGTTCCAGGGTGTCAACGCTTCGGCGGACGTCACCCTCAACGGGGAGAAGGTCATCCACCACGACGGCGGCTACTCCACCTTCCGGGCGGACGTCACCGCCCTGCTGACCGACGACAACGCCCTGACCGTTGTGGCCGACAACAGCAAGAACGACCGCGTCTATCCCCAGAAGGCCGACTTCACCTTCTACGGCGGCATCTACCGCGACGTGGACCTGGTGGTGGTCAGCAAGGCCCACTTTGACATGGACCACTTCGGCGGCCCCGGCTTCAAGGTCACCCCCACCGTGGACGGCAAGAACGGCACCGTCCGCGTGGAGAGCTGGACCAACGTGGAAACCCCCGACGTCACCGTCACCCTCACCGACGCTTCCGGCAAGGAAGTGGCTTCCGGCAAGGGCACCGACGTCACCCTCACCATCCCCCAGGTCCACCTGTGGGACGGCGTGGAGGACCCCTACCTCTACACCGCCACCCTCCGGCTGAATGAGGGCGGCAAGGCGGTGGACGAGGTCTCCTGCCGCTTCGGCGTGCGCAGCTTCCGGGTGGACCCCAAGGAGGGCTTCTTCCTCAACGGCCGGCGCTATCCCCTGCACGGCGTCTCCCGCCATCAGGACCGCAAGGGCATCGGCAACGCCCTCACCAAGGAGATGCACAAGGAGGATATGGACCTGATCCGTGAGATCGGCGCCAACACCATCCGCCTGGCCCACTATCAGCACGACCAGTACTTCTACGATCTGTGCGACGAGTACGGCATGATCGTCTGGGCCGAGATCCCCTACATCTCCGAGCATATGCCGGGTGGCCGGGAAAACACCATCAGCCAGATGAAGGAGCTCATCACCCAGAACTACAACCATCCCTCCATCGTCTGCTGGGGCGTCTCCAACGAGATCACCATCTCCACCAAGGACAAGGCCGACATGCTGGACAACCACCGGGTGCTCAACGACCTCTGCCACGAGATGGACAAGACCCGTCCCACCACCCTGGCCTGCTACGCCATGTGCGGCCCCTTCAACAAGGTGGCCCACATCACCGACCTGGTCAGCTGGAACCTCTACCTGGGCTGGTATGTCCCCGGCCTCTTCCTCAACGATCTGTGGATCGATTTCTTCCACCTGTGCTACCCCAACCGCTGCCTGGGCTACTCCGAGTACGGCTGCGAGGCCATGCCCAACCTGCACTCGGACAAGCCCCACCGCGGCGACCACACCGAGGAATATCAGGCCGTCTATCACGAATTCATGCTCAAGTGCTTTGAGCGTCATCCCTATATGTGGTCCACCCACGTGTGGAACATGTTCGACTTTGCGGCCGACGCCCGGGATCAGGGCGGCGAACCCGGCATGAACCACAAGGGCCTGGTCACCTTCGACCGCAAGACCAAGAAGGATTCCTTCTACGCCTACAAGGCCTTCTGGAGCAAGGACGCCTTCGTCCACATCTGCGGCAAGCGCTTCGCCGACCGCACCGGCGACGAGACCACCGTCAAGATCTACTCCAACCAGCCGGAAGTCTCCCTCTATGTGGACGGCAAGCTGGCGGAGACCCAGAAAGCCGACAAGATCTTCACCTTCCGGGTGAAGCTCACCTCCGAGACCAAGCTGGAAGCCGTCGCCGGCCCCTGCCGCGACGCCGCCACCCTGCACAAGGTCGACACCCCCAACCCCGCCTACAAGCTCACCGCCAAGAGCAGCAATAGTGCAAACTGGGTGTAAAGCTTTTAGCTATACAAAATTCCAATGTAATAGAAAGGAGGGGAGTGATTTCGGTAAAACGAACATACATTTTATATTGACGTGTGAAGGAGGACGAAGCAAAGAATGAAGCAATCATCCAAAAAGGCATTGTGGCGCGGCATTAGCGGTATCGCGTGCTTCACCATGTGTCTGTCTTTGATCCTGGGCAGCGCCCTGGAGGCCAACGCGGCCACCATCGACACCTACCTGGGCACCAACAGCGAGGCCCTGGTATCGGAAAATAACGAAGAGAACCCGCTGTACGATAAGTTCGCCCCCCCGGCCGAGCTGCTCAACGAGGACGGCACCGGCAACTCTAAGGCGCTGATCGAGGCCGCCATCGACCTCAACCGCCGCGAGGTCGCCGAGGGCAGCGTCCTGCTGAAGAACAACGGCGCGCTGCCGCTGGACAGCGGCTCCAACGTGACGCTGCTGGGCATCCGCTCGCACTCGAACCTGCTGGGCTCCAGCTTCGGCGTGAAAGCGCAGGGTGCCTACATCAGCCTGGAGCAGGCCCTGAGCCAGAACCGTACCGATTTCGCCAACACCATCGCGTGGTCGGTGGGCAGCCGCGGCGCGGCGCCTTCTGCCACCATCAGCGAGTGGACCGGCGACGAGTTCGATTTTGAGGGCGCCGGCTTCAACATTAACCCCACCATGGTCGATATCTACGAAGCTCTGGGCGAGACTTATGTCCATTACGAGAACGAGCCGGCCGCCGAAGTCTATGACCCGGGCGAGCCTTCTGTGGACGAGATTGCCGCTGTCAACGGTAGCTACAAAGATAGCTTTGCCGAGTACGGCGACGCCGCCATCGTCGTCATCGCTCGACCCAGCTGCGAGCAGGTTGACTACCTGCCCGGCGGCGTGGCCGAGGGCCTTGGCTTTGAGCATGGCGAGCCGCTCTCTCTGACCCAGAACGAACTGGATGCCATCGAGCTGGCCAAAGAAGCCAGCGACAAGGTCATCGTGCTGATTTCCAGCTCCGCTTCGGTCGAAATCGGCACCCTGAAGAACGACCCTGACGTCGATGCTATTCTGTGGATCGGCGCCCCCGGCTGCTATGGTATGCTGGGTGTGGCAGATATCCTCTGTGGCCGCGTCAGCCCTTCCGGCGGTCTGTTCGACATCTTTACTGCTTACAATATGTCTGCTCCTGCCATGCAGAATATGGGCAAGATGTATTACACCAACACCGAGGGCACCATCACCCGCACTGGCGGCGTCCTGGGCTTCAACCCCGGCGCTTACCTCATCGAGGCGGAGAACATCTACGTTGGCTACCGCTACTATGAGACCCGCTATTACGACTCTGTTGCCGGCACCGGCAATGCCACCAGCCCGGTCGGCGCTTACGGCTCCGATACCGAGTGGAACTACGACAACGAGGTCACTTACGGCTTCGGCTACGGCCTGAGCTATACCGAGTTCACGTACGAGTTCCAGGGCGAGCCTACCTTTGAGATCACTGTCGACCCCGAGACTGGTGCCCCCAACGCCTACGCCACCTTCAACGTCAAGGTCACCAACGTGGGCGATGTCGCCGGCAAGACCCCTGTCCAAATCTATGGCCAGGCGCCTTACACCCCCGGCGGCATTGAGAAATCCGCCATCCAGCTGCTGAACTTTGAGAAGACTGAGATCCTCGAGCCCGGCGCTTCCGAAGTGGTCCCCGTTAAGGTTGACCTGCAGTACATTGCCAGCTACGACGAGAACTATGACAACGGCGACGGCACCACCGGCACCTACATCATGGATCCCGGCACTTACTACTTCTCTGTCGGCAACGGCGCGCATGATGCGCTGAACCACATCATGGCCGCCCAGGAGATGGACGCCGAACTGATGTCCGGCACCGGCAACGCCGCGCAGGCTGTGGCCGTTGAGATTGACGAGAACTTCATCTCCAAGACAATGTTCTCGATCTCCAAGACCGGTTACAAAATCTCCAACCAGCTGCCCTATGCCGACTGGAACTACTACCAGCCTGGCGAGGTCACCTACCTGACCCGTACCGACTGGGCCGGCACCTTCCCCGAGACCTACGACGCTATGACCCTGACCAACGAGGAACTGATCAACAACCTCAACGGTTACACCTACACCCTGCAGACCAGCGACGACACCAGCGAAGTGGTCTGGGGCGCAGATAACGGCATCTCCTTCTACGAGATGTACGGCGTGCCCTACGACGACCCGAAGTGGGATTCGCTGCTTGACCAGCTGACCCTGGAAGAGGCCATGTACATCTTCACCTTCGGCGGCCCCTCCATCCCCGGCGCTGATTCCATTGGCACCGTCGAGACCTACATGACCGAGAACGCCGGCAACGGCATCGCTGTCAACCTCAACGCCTCCAAGGACCCCAACGCCCCGTGGGCTATCCCCGCCAGCGACCCCAACGGCAACTGGCACCCCGAAGTCTTTGCCAACGCCCCCATGGGCGCTTCGACCTTCAACCCCGAGCTGATGTATGAGCTGGGCCAGTTCACCGGCATTGAGTCGCTGTTCACCGGTATCAACATCCTGTGGGGCCCCGGCCTGAACACCCATCGCCATGCGTACAACGGCCGTAACGGCGAGTATTACTCCGAGGATCCCGTGCTGTCCGGTGTGGCGGCGATGGAATTCGCTATCGGCGCGCTGGATTACGGCCTGGTCGCCGCTCCCAAGCACTTTGCCTTCAACGACCAGGAGTCCGAGCGCGGCGGCGTGTCTCCCTACATGACCGAGCAGCGCGCCCGTGAAGTCGAGCTGCGTGCTTACCAGATCGCCTTTGAGGCTACCAAGTACGACACCGAGGATTACGACGCCGGTATGCGCGGCCTGATGACCTCCTTCTCCAAGATCGGCTCCATCGAGTGCACCACCAGCGAGGGCTTGATGACTGAGATCCTGGCCAACGAATGGGGCTTTATCGGCTACGCGGTCACCGACATTTACGACGACGTTGACCTGTGGAGCGCCGTGCTGAACTCCGGCACCACCTGTTTCGACACCCGTGGCCAGGCCGGATTCTACGGCACGACCACGCTGGAAAGCTCCAACCTGTTCCAGAATCTGATCGAAGGCCGCGGTCTGGACGCCAACTTCATTGATGGCGACCTGAACCTGCAGTTGAAGCTGAAGGATGCGGTGCATAAGAACATCTACGCTTGGAGCGAGAGCCATCTGATGAACCGCTACAATGCTACGACCCACATCGAGAGCCAGATGACCTGGTGGCGTGTTGCTTACTATGGTCTGACCGGCGTTTCCGGCGCTGTGCTGCTGCTGGGCGTGGTGATGTATGTTATGGCCTCCACCCGCAAGAAGGAGGAAGTGTGACATGAAAAAGGGTACTGCCTTTTATATCAGCGCCGTAGCCGCCGTTTTGGGCGCCATCGGCGTGGCGCTGGCTGCGTACAGCAGCATGATCAGCACCGATAATGCACTTGCCAATATGCCCTTGGTCATTGGCGCCGGCGTGGTCGGCGTAGTGCTGGTGGTTGCGGCCATGTTGGCCCCTGCCAGCATGGGCAACCACAACCCGGTCACCGCACTGGGCGTGCTGGCCGCCATTGCACTGTTCAGCTATGTGTACGGCCAGTGCTTGCTGCAGCGTATCATGCTGATTGCCGGTTTGTTCTCTTACAACGCCGGCAATACCGTGGGCTGGAACATCTTCTATGTTGTTGTCGGCTGTACGGTCTGCCTGGTGGCGGCCTGCGTGCTGCTGATTGTCAGCAGTTTCTGCAACAACGTCAAGGCGCAGCAGTAAATCTTGCGCCGCTTGCTAAACTGTGCAAGCCAGCACGCTGTACGAACTTCCCTTAGGGTGTAACGTCGCACGGGACCCGCGGCATGGGACCTACCACATACCGGAAAACCAGGGCTGTTGCACCATACTTCGTACCGAAGCGGGCCGCCCTGCCCAAATAGAGGGCAGGGCGGCCTGTCTTTATAAAAAAGGTAAAGGAGAATGCATATGAGTGAAACCAAAGCCGGGTCTTCCGGGCACCACAACAACCTGAACCGGGCCAAGATGTACCAGCTGGTGCTGTTCCCGTTCAACAACGGCGCCACCAACGTTTACTACATCCTGACCTCCTCTTACATTGCCTATTACGGCGGTGTCCTGGGTCTGGCCGTGGTGTTCGCCACCACGATGGTCACGGTCATGCGTCTGTTCGACGCCATCACCGACCCCATCATCGGCGCTCTCATGGACAAGACCAACGGCAAGTTCGGCAAGTTCCGTCCCTTCATGCTCATCGGCAACCTGATCATGATCGTCAGCTCGATCCTGCTGTACTTCTGCACCCAGTTCGTGCCTGACACCATGATGCCGGTGCGCTATGCGCTGTACGTCGTGTTCTATGCGATCTACGTCATCGGCTACACCTTCCAGACTTCGGTCACCCGTGCCGGACAGACCGCTCTGACCAACGACCCCAAGCAGCGCCCGCTGTTCACCGTCTTCAACCTGGTGGCCAGCATGGTCGGCATGGGCGCCATTCAGCTGCTGGCTCCCCTGCTGCGTACCAGTGTGGGCGACTACACCACCCAGGAATTCTTCAACGCCCTGATCCCCCTGGCCATGGTCATCTCCTTTGTGCTGACCATCCTGGCCATGATCGGTATCTGGGAAAAGGACCGTCCCGAGTACTTCGGCATTGCCGGTGAAAAGGCGGAGAAGGTCAAGGTCAGCCAGTATCTGGACCTGCTCAAGTCCAACAACCCCCTGCAGCGCCTGATGGTTGCCGGCGCCGGCTGCAAGCTGGCCCTGGCCATCGCCACCAACACCGCTGTCCTGTGCATGCTGTACGGCGGCATGATGGGCAACTACGACACCCTCTACCTGCCCATGATGGTGCTGGGCTATGTGTTCAGCGTCCCGTTCTTCATCCTGACCGTCCGCACCAGCCAGAAGAAAGGCCAGAAAGCCTCTCTCATGCGCTATGTGTCGGTGGCCCTCATCATGTACATCGGCGTTCTGGTGCTGCTGCTCCTGTGGAATCAGGACAACCCCGCATTCAACCTGTCCCTGTTCTCCACTGAGGGTGGTTTCCATCTGACCATCAACCTCTACACCGTCCTGTTCATCCTCTTCTTCGGCATCGGCTACGGCGCCTACTACGCCACCGCCGACATGCCCATCCCCATGGTCGCTGACTGCTCCGACTACGAGACCTACCGCTCCGGCAACTACGTACCCGGCATCATCGGCACTCTGTTCAGCCTGGTGGACAAGCTGGTCTCCTCTCTGAGCTCCACCGTCGTGGGCCTGGCTGCCGCAGCCATCGGCTTCACCGCCAAGCTTCCCGGCGGCGACGATCCCTTCGTCCCCAATGAGAACTGGGTGGTCATCCTGCTGTTCTGCGTCATCCCCATGCTCGCCTGGGCCGCTACCCTCATTGCCATGAAGGGCTACGAGCTGACCGGTGACCGCATGAAGGAGATCCAGGCAGTCAACACCTGCCGCAAGGACGCCATCGCTGAGGGCATGTCCCTGCAGGAAGCCATGCAGAAGTGGACCAAGATGGAAGATCTGCCCGCCGAGTACCGCGAGGCTGCCAAAAAGTAATGCTCTTCCCGCTCCCGTGAGGGAACCCGGGAATCTCCGCCGGCCGTAAGGCCGGGGCCGGGGTGCAAGCGCTCTGCCGCGCTTGCACCCCGGCTTTTTTTGCTGCGGGGAGGAAAAGGGGAGGACGGATTCCTGAAAAACCTCCGAACGCTGGGGCGGGGGTGGGGTTTTCCATAAAATTGTCACAATTTTGCGCGCGCAAGGTCTTGACAAAGAGCGCGGAATGCGGTATTATATCGTTCGTTTCCGAACAATTTATTCTGGCGTTCTGCGCGAAAGGGTGTGAGGGCTTCCGTGGAAAAAGACTGCGGCGCCTGGATCAATCTGCTGTCCCACAAGGTCCGCAAGCGTCTTGATGCGACGTTTCAGGACCTGGGGATCACCGGGGTGCAAAGCCGGGTGATCTATTACATATTGGTACACAGCAAGGAAGGGCCGGTGTTTCAGCGGGACATCGAGACGGTGTTCGGCTTCAGCCGGTCCACAGTGACGGGGCTGCTGCAGGGGATGGAGCGCAGCGGCATCATCCTGCGGGAGAGCGTGGAGAGCGACGCCCGCCTCAAGCGCATCGTCCCCACCGAGAAGGCGGTCTGCCTGGACGCCCAGGTGGCTGCCTGCCTGCGGGAGACCGACCGCCTGCTGACCCGGGGGATTTCCAGCGGTCAGCTGCAGCTGTTCAAGGAGGTCGCCGCCCAGATGATGAAAAATCTGGATCAGTGGGACCAGGGGGAAGCGGAACCCCATTGTTGACGCCCGGCTGTAAAAAAATGTTCGCAGAAGAACAAAAAGCCAAGCGCATCCCGACGGCGCCCCGCAGGGGAGGCCGGCGGATGTGTTTTGCATAAAGAGGAAAAAGGAGGAATGTCACAGATGATAAAAACTTTGGCCCGCAGCATCCGCGAGTACAAAAAGGCTGCCATCCTGACCCCTCTGCTGGTAACGGTGGAGGTCATCCTGGAATGTGCGATCCCCTTTGTGATTGCCAACCTGGTCAATGAGATGCAGGCCGGCTGCTCCATGGGTGTCATCGGTCAGTATGGCCTGGCCCTGATCGCCATGGCTGTGGTCTCGCTGATTTTCGGCGGTGCGGCAGGCGCCACCTGCGCCCGGGCATCCGCCGGCTTTGCGCGCAACCTGCGCAAGGACATGTTCTACAAGATCCAGGACTATTCCTTTGAGAACATCGACAAGTTCTCGGTCTCCAGCCTGGTCACCCGTCTGACCACCGACATCACCAACGTCCAGATGGCGTTCATGATGATCATCCGCATCGCCATCCGCTGCCCCCTGATGCTGGTCTTTTCCTTTGTCATGGGCTTTGTCATGGGCGGCCGTCTGGCCATGATCTTCCTGATCACCATTCCCCTGCTGAGCGTGGGCCTGTTTCTGGTCATCCGCGCCGCCACCCCCCTGTTCCGCAGCGTGTTCCGCAAGTACGATGCCCTGAACGACTCCGTCCAGGAAAACGTCCAGGCCATGCGTGTGGTCAAGTCCTACGTCCGTGAGGACTACGAAAAGAAGAAGTTCGGCGCTGCGGCCGAGGATGTCCAGAAGGACTTCACCAGGGCCGAGCGCATCATGGCCATCAACAACCCCATGATGCAGTTCTGCGTCTACGCGGGTATGGTCTTTGTCATGAGCTACGGCTCCTACGCCGTTATCACCAGCAAGGGCCTGGACCTGAACGTGGGCCAGATGTCCTCCATGCTGACTTACAGCTTCCAGATCCTCATGAGCCTGATGATGCTGTCCATGGTCTTTGTCATGATCACCATGGCCCAGGAATCGGCCGAGCGTATCGTGGAGGTACTGTCCGAAAAGAGCACCCTCACCAGCCCGGAGAACGCCATCACCGAGGTCAAGGATGGTTCCGTCGACTTCGACAACGTCAGCTTCAAGTATTCCAAGAAGGCCGAGCGCATGGCCCTGGCCGACATCAACCTGCACATCAAGTCGGGTGAGGTCATCGGCATTCTGGGCGACACCGGCTCCTCCAAGAGCTCGCTGATCCAGCTGATCCCCCGCCTGTACGACGTGACCGAAGGCTCCGTCAAGGTGGGCGGCGTGGACGTGCGCAAGTACGACCTGGAGACGCTGCGCAACCAGGTGGCCGTGGTGCTGCAGAAGAACGTGCTGTTCTCCGGCACCATCAAGGACAACCTCCGCTGGGGCAACCCCAACGCCACCGACGCCGAGATGGAGGAGGCTTGCCGTCTGGCGCAGGCCGATGAGTTCATCCAGCTCTTCCCCGACAAGTACGACACCTGGATCGAACAGGGCGGCACCAATGTCTCCGGCGGCCAGAAACAGCGTCTGTGCATTGCCCGCGCCCTGCTGAAGAAGCCCAAGATCCTCATCCTGGACGACTCCACCAGCGCCGTGGATACCCGCACCGATGCCCTGATCCGCAAGGGATTCCGTGAATTCATCCCTGAGACCACCAAGATCATCATCGCCCAGCGTGTTGCCAGCGTGCAGGACGCCGACCGCATCATTGTCATGTCGGGCGGCCGCATTTCCGCCATCGGCACCCACGACGAGCTGATGAAGACCAGCCAGGTCTATCGTGAAACCTATGAGACCCAGAACAGAGCGGGAGGTGACAAGGATGCCGAATAACACCACCGGACGCGGCAAGCGCGCCCCCAAGGGCGTCATGCCCCGCCTGATCCGTACCCTGTTTTCCTTTTATCCTGTGCTGATGCCGGTCACCCTGGCCTGCATCCTCGTCAACGCCATCGTCAGCTCCATGCCGTCGGTGTTCATGCAGAACGTCATCGCCGTCGTGGAGGCCAACTACAAGACCGGCGACTGGGCGGCAGCCTCCGGCACCATCCTCAAGCTGCTGGCCATCCTCATTGTCATGTATGCCGTCAGCCTGATCGCGGGCATCTTCTACACCCAGTTCATGGCCATCATCACCCAGGGCACCCTGGCCAAACTCCGGGAAAAGATGTTTGACCATATGCAGGATCTGCCCATCCGCTACTTCGATACCCACAACCACGGCGATATCATGAGTTTCTACACCAATGATATCGACACCCTGCGCCAGCTCATCAGCCAGAGCCTGCCCCAGCTGACCATCTCCTTCGTCACGCTGCTCAGCATCTTCTGCATCATGGTGTATTACAGCATCTGGCTGGCCCTGGTGGTGACCTGCGGCGTCATCATCATGTTCTTCACCGCCCGCTATGTCAGCGGCCATTCCTCCAAGTACTTCCTGCAGCAGCAGGTGACCATCGCCAAGACCGAGGGCTTCATGGAGGAAATGATGAACGGCCAGAAGGTCGTCAAGGTCTTCTGCCATGAGGAAGGCGCCAAGCACGACTTCGACAAGGTCAACGACGAACTGTTTGAAAACAGCGAAAAGGCCAACCGCTACGCCAACATCCTCATGCCCCTGCTGGCCAACCTGGGCAACGTCATGTACGTCATCGTCGCCCTGGTGGGCGGCACCCTGCTGCTCTACCAGGCTCCCAACCTGAGCATTTCGGGCATGGCACTGAGCATCAGCATCGTGGTGCCCTTCCTGAACATGACCAAGCAGTTTGCCGGCGCCATCGGCCAGGTTTCCAACCAGGTCAACATGGTGGTCATGGGCCTGGCCGG
>CALXHO010000012.1 GCA_944388125.1 uncultured Gemmiger sp.
AGAATGACAACCACAAAAAAGGAATTCTTTGATCGTGGCTGCTATTTTTTTAATTCATCACTTGACATTGTGGCAAAAGACGTCCAGTCCCAGGATGTATTGCTCCAGAATCCGGCCGTAATCCAGCACGGCAGAGCTGGTGTCTTCCTCCAGCAGGCCAGCGGGCAGGCGTTGTGCGGCGTTCTGCAGGCTCTGAAGCAAAACCTGGGGATTCAATGTAGGCTTCAGGATATAGTCGGAAGCTCCATTGAGCAGGGTGCGGCGTACATACTCGAATTTGTCGTAACCACTGAGCACCAGAATTTCCAGTGCCGGGTAGAGTTTGTGTACCGTAGTCACAAAGTCGATCCCGTCCATCAGCGGCATGACCACGTCACAGAGTACGATATTAGGCTAAAGCGATTCGATCTGCGTCAGAGCTTCCTGGCCATTGGTGGCTTCTCCCACAATATGGAATCCCTCTTCCTCCCAAGAGATCATATAACGCAGCCCCTGGCGCATGATGTACTCGTCGTCTACAATGAGAACTTTGATCATCCTTGTACCCTCAACTTTGTTCCGGACTGATTTTTGTACATTCTAACATTGCAAAATTGCGGTTGCAAAGCCGAAACGGCGGATATTTGCCTCTGAATGTGCAAGTAACAAAAATAGTGCAATTTTACAAAATAATTTCAACTGAATTTGCTGGGAACAAAATAAGTGCAAAAACGTGTGAAGAAATTCCTAGGGGATGCCGGGGGACAGATGCTAGAATACAGCCAACAAAAAACGGCACATTGCCCACGGATTATGCAAGGAGGTTCTTTATGATGAAAAAGAAAATCGCGGCGGCGGCGCTGTCAGCTGTCATGGCCGTAAGCCTGGCCGCTTGCGGCAGCGGCGCCCAGACCTCGGCGCCTGTCGCTTCCGGCGACCAGAGCGGTAACGCTGCGGCGTCTGATGGAAGCAATACCCTGACCGTATGGTGCTGGGATGCCTTCAACATTGATGCCATGAAGAAGGCGGCAGAAATCTACAACCGGGAGCACCCGGAGGTGACCATCGATATCCAGGAAACACTGGCAAAGGATATCCGCACTTTGGTGCAGACCTACGCGGTGGGTGGAGAACTGGACGCTCTGCCGGACATCTTCCTTATGGATGACCAGGTCATTGCAAAATATATCCAGAACTATCCCGAGGTTTTTGCCGACCTGACCGACTCCGGGATCGATTTCAGCCAGTTCGCTTCCTCCAAGGTGGCCAACTCGGTAAGTAACGGCAAAAACTACGGCGTACCCTATGACAGTAACACAGTGGTGGCAGCCTACCGTACCGATTATCTGGAACAGGCAGGCTACACTGTGGAAGATCTGACGGACATCACCTGGGATCGCTTCATTGAGATCGGCAAGGATATCAAAGCAAAGACCGGTATGCCGATGCTCACCAATGTACAGGGCGAGCCGGATCTTTTGAATATGATCCTTCAGTCCGCCGGCATCTCGGTCTTTGATGAGAACGGCAACATTGCCCTGACCGAAAACGAAGGCCTGAAGGAAGCCGCCAAGGTATACCTGACCTTGGTGAAGGAAGGCATCCTGCAGGAGCAGACCGACTGGTCGGGCTACCAGGGTTCCATCAACAATGGAACGGTGGTTGGCACAATCAACGGTTCCTGGATCTGCGCCACCATCATGTCTACCGACCAGCAGGAGCAAAGCGGCAACTGGGCGGTTACCGACATGCCTAAACTCAACGATTACACCGGGGCGACCAACTACTCCGCCCAGGGCGGGTCCACCTGGGCCATCTCCTCCTCCAGCAAGAACTATGACCTAGCGGTGGATTTCATGAAAACCACCTGGGCCGGCAGCACCGAGTTTTATGACAGCATCCTGCAGGACCTGGGCGCCATCAGCACCTGGCTGCCCGCTGCGGACAGCGATGCCTACAATCAGACGTCGGACTTCTTCGGCGGCAAGGCGATCTATGCCCAGATCGTTTCCTACGGCAAGAAGATTCCGGTGGTGAACAAGGGCTTGTACTGGGCCGAGGAAAAGGAAGCGATGGGCATTGCCCTGGCCAAGGTCCTGGAGGGTTCTGCGGATCTGGACAGCGCCATTGCGGAAGCTCAGGCCACGGTGGAATTCAATATCGGTCAATAATCGCTTTATGCAGCATCCGGCGCGCCCACCGCAAGCCGCCGGATGCTTTTTTGTAAGAAAGGAGGAACCGCTGTTATGGCAAAACCAACTGCCTCGCTGCACAAAAAGCAGAGCATGATCGGCTGGGCCTTTCTGATGCCCGCCACATTGCTGATCGTTGCCATGAACTTTATCCCCATGTTGCAGGCGCTGATTCTGTCTTTCCAGTCAGGCATCGGCAACAATCTGAACTGGTCGGGGATTTCCAACTACATCCGTCTGGCGGGAGATTCCACCTTCCGCACGGCACTCATCAACAATTTTGTGTATCTGATCATCCAGGTGCCGATCATGCTGATCCTGGCCATTATACTGGCCGTGCTGCTGAACAGTAAGGACCTGAAACTGAAAGGCCTGTGGCGCACCGCCATTTTTCTGCCCTGCTGCACAGCGCTGGTATCTTACTCCATCATCTTCAAGACGCTGTTTGCCTACGACGGCTATATCAATACCATCCTGCTGAATCTGGGCCTGCTGCACGAACGGGTCAACTGGCTGGGCAACACCTCTACGGCCAAGATCATCCTGATTCTGGCGCTGATCTGGCGCTGGACCGGCTACAACATGGTGTTCTTTCTGGCCGGGCTGCAGAACATCGACGAATCCCTCTATGAGGCGGCCAAGATCGATGGCGCCGGGCCCGTCAAGCGGTTCTTCACCATCACGATGCCCTTGCTGCGCCCCACACTGCTCTTGACCACCATCATGTCCATCAACGGTACGCTTCAGCTCTTTGACGAGTCGGTCAACCTCACCGCCGGCGGCCCGGCCAATTCCACTCTGACGATGTCTCATTATATCTACAAGGCTATGTTTGAGTACAATCCGCAGTTCGGGTATGCGGCTGCCATGTCCTATGTGATTTTTATTCTGGTGGCGGTACTTTCCTTTATTCAGATGAAAGTGGGGGATAAGCGATGAAACGATTGCGCCTTGCGGTTACCTACCTGATCCTGGCTGTGGCATCCTTTTTGTCGGTTTTTCCGCTGTACTGGATGATTGCCGCTTCCACCAACAACAGCACCGATGTGCTGGCCGGAAAGCTAACCTTCAGCACCAACCTCCTAGCCAATGTCACCAAGCTGTTTGCCCAGCAGGATGTGGGCCGGGCGTTTGCCAATTCGGTGTTCTATTCGGTGATACTCTGCGCGCTGTCTCTGGCGGTGTGCTCCATCGCCGGCTACGGCTTCGAGATTTTTCACGATAAAATCAAGGATTGCCTGATGTCGGTGCTGCTGCTGGCCATGATGGTGCCCTTTGCCGCCACCCTGATCCCCTTGTTCCGGATGTTTACCGCAGTGGGGCTGCAAAGCACTTGGCTGGCCTATGTTCTGCCCACTCTCTCTACCCCCTTCCTCATTATGCTGTTCCGGCAAAGCGCGCGGAGCTTTCCCACCGAGATCGTGGATGCTGCCCGCATTGATGGGTTGAACGAATTCGTCATCTTTGTGCGCGTATTTGTGCCTACCATGAAATCCACCTACGCGGCAGCCACGACAGTGACCTTTATGAATGCCTGGAACAGCTACCTCTGGCCCAAGGTCATTATGATGTCCGACAAATCCCAGACGATGCCGATGCTGGTGGCGAACCTTTCCTCCGGGTTCAGCATCGACTATGGCGTGCTGATGCTGGGCGTGCTGATCTGCTCGCTGCCCACCGGCATCCTCTTCCTGATTTTGCAGAAGAACTTTGCCAACGGCGTAGTGGGCGCAGTGAAAGGATAACAGAAAGGAAAACACAGATGGAACGCTTTATTTTAAACGTGATCCACCGGCCCGAGATGGTGCCGGAATATGCCGAAAAGGTAACGGGTCACGGCAAAGAAGAAAACATCAGCCGCAAGGCACTGCTCACCGAAAGCCTGGATATCTTCAAAACCCAGCAGGCCATTGCCCATAAAAACGGCATTAAGACCACCATCCAGATGACCTATGCCAGCCTGTTCAACGACGAAGCCGTCGCACTGGCCAAGGAACATCACGAGCAGTATGGCGACGAGATCGCCCTGTCCCTGCTGGGCCTGCCCTGCAAGGAATTCCGGGAGAAATACAAGACCAAGGATTTCTGCATCTGGATGTTCTCGATGGAGGACAAGAAAGCCATCGTGACCGATGTGTTTGAAAAATTCTTTGAGAAGTTCGGATTCTACCCCGCGTCCACCGGCAGCTATTACCTGGATGCAGACCTGATCAACTTCATCAAGGAGAAATACCCCAGCGTCAAGTGCGCCGTGGCCACCTGCTGGGAGGAAGGCCCCAAAGCCTATCATACCTGCAACAACAGCTGGTACACCCTGTTCGACGGCGGCCCCTGGAACCCGTGGATTCCCTCCAGGCAGAACACCCACACACCGGCGTCCAACGAAGCGGAGGACAGCGGTATTGTGGCGATTCCCCATCTGTCGCGTGATTTGTTGGCCTGTTTTGACGGAAACGGCTCCAACTTCGGTACCCATCCCCAGAATGTGCTGCGGGGCATGATCTATGATTCTGAAACCTGGGAATACCCGTATCTGTACAATCTGATTGACCAGTACCGCAGCCTGGGCAAATACAACGACGGCTACAGCTACAACATGATGTTCGTGGGGCCGGGCTGGATGAACAAGATGGGCCGCTGGGAGGCCCCCTATGAGCTGCTGCTGAAAAGCTACGAGGACGGCATGGCCTATTACGCCAAGCTGAAAGCCGAGGGCAAGCTGGAGGATATGACCATGGCGGAGTTCGCGGACTTCTACCGCGCAGGCCATACTTATACCCAGCCGGAATGCGCTCTGTGGCGCGATATTCTGTATGGTTCGGACAAGCAGTATTTCTGGTACGCCGACCCCTACATGCGGTGCTGCCTGGACATGAACCAGGGCGGTGCAATGATCGACCTGCGCCCCTACGTGGCCAAGCTTTACTGGCCGGTGGGCATCGGCACCCCCCATGTGCAGGATGCCAGCTACCCGTTCCTGATCCAGGCCAACTACCGGGCGGGCTATTTTACCCACTATGCCGGCGAGGGCACCATCCGCAGCTGTAAGCTTACCTACAAGGGTGAAGAGGTGGATCTGTGCCTGTGCCGCACCTGGGCCCATTTTGACAAGAAAGATCGTACTCGCGTACTCACCTTGGACCCGGTGGAAATCCGGTTTGCCGACCTGACCATCAAACTGGAAAGTGTGTTCGAGTTTGAAGAAGGAAGCAGCGCAGTCAAGGTTACTCGCCGCATTCTGGAGAGCAGCGACCCCGCTGCCAAGGTGGAACTGAACGAATATATCACTGCCTGTTACGGAACCACTGAATATCCGGAGGACATGACTTCCGTTGTACTTGCACTGGAAAACGCCAAAGAAAAGCGCACCATTCAATATGAATATCGCTGCCGGGAGGATGAATTGGCAAACGCGGCAGCCATTGCTCTGATTCCGCCGGTTGAAACCAGAGTGACCCTCATTGCCGATGGCGAAAATACAGCATACTACAAGGAAGGTTATGCCTTCAGTCCGATGTTCACATTGGGAACCAGGAAAGAAATTGTACAGGGAGAGGAGGTCATCACATGGCTCAAGCTGGAAAAGGCAAATTGAATTTCCGGTGCCCGGCCTGCTTTATGCGAGACCTGGACATCGATATGTTCTATGACGTAGAAAAGAAGGAGTATTACTGCCTTCGCTGTTGCTACCGCGGCGGCGAAGAGGACGTACTGCAGAAAAATCAGATGGCCCGGTTCCGCTATCGGGCGATGCTCAAACGGTTTGACCGGTTCGACAGCTAAGCGTAACAGTGCTCTGTATGACTTCATTCGTGTTTTGGTTGATGGTATAGTTCAATCTCATGAGGAAAGCCCCGCCAAATGGCAGGGCTTTTCTCATGTCTCCTGATCATTTCTTGTCCTACGAGCCAAGGAGGGGCGCGGTCATCCATTTTATCACGCCAACTCACATCGGAATGGACTGCGCTCCATTCAAAACGCCCAGCCTTTTGGCTGGGCGTTTTTGTTATCCTCTGCGCTTTCTTCTCCGCACGTTTTGCATAATGTCCCCTTCCCTTGCATAGTATCACAACGGCCGAAACGGAATATATTGATACAGGCGCCGGTCCGAACCAAACGGCGCTTTCTATTCTGGTTTGCGGGGTGTGCTTATGTGTGGAATTGCCGGTTTTTCCAGTTTCAACCGTGATTTTCTTCAGGATGCCGAGGACTGGACGCAAGTCCTGGTAAAGATGCGGACGGCCATCGCCCACCGGGGACGGGATCAGACGGGAGAATATCTGCGCTGCCACGTGGGGCTTTCCCACACCCGGCTGTCCATCCGGGATCTGGCCGGCGGGGCACAGCCCATGCTGCGACGCCGGGGAGACCGGGAATATGGAATCGTCTACAATGGGGAGATCTACAACGCAGAGGAACTGAAACGGGATCTCTGCCGCTGGGGTTACCGTTTTGAAACTACCTGCGACACCGAGGTGATCCTTTGCGGATACATGGAATACGGGATGGAAGTGGCCAAAAAGCTCAACGGAATTTACGCCTTTGCCATCTGGGACAGTGAGCAGGAGCGGCTGTTTCTCTGCCGGGACCGGCTGGGGGTCAAACCGCTATTCTATACCGTAAAAGAGGATACCCTTGTTTTCGGCTCAGAGCCAAAGGCCCTGTTTGCCCATCCGCTGGTTCATCCCGAGGCCGATCTGGACAGCTTCCGGGAAATTTTCGGCGTAGGTCCGGCCAGAACGCCCGGATGCGGTGTGTTCCGGGGACTGCGGGAGGTCAAGCCGGGCTGTATGGTGGAGTTTTCCCGGACGGGGTTCCAGGAACGCCCCTACTGGGTCCTGGAGGCCAGACCCCATACCGACAGCTACGCCCAGACGGTGGAAACCGTCTCCTGGCTGCTGCGGGACGCTGTGAAGCGGCAGCTGGTATCCGATGTGCCGGTGTGCAGTTTTCTGTCCGGCGGGATCGATTCCAGCGTGGTGACCGCCATAGCCTCCCGGGAACTGGGGGCGGAGGGAGTCACCCTCAACACCTTTTCCTTTGATTTCGCACACAACGATACCTGTTTTCAGTCCAATGCCTTTCAGCCCACCCGGGACCGGCCCTATGTGGATCAGGTGCTGAAACTGTATCCCCTGCACCATACCTATCTGGAGTGTGACGAGGGGACGCTGGCCGATCTGCTGGAAGATGCCGTCCGGATGAAAGACCTGCCCGGCATGACCGATGTGGATGCCTCTCTCCTCTACTTCTGCGGCCTGGTCAAGCAGCACAACAAGGTGGCGCTGACCGGCGAATGCGCCGATGAGATTTTCGGCGGCTATCCCTGGTTTTACCGGGAGGAACTGCTGCACGCCGATGGCTTCCCCTGGTCCAGCGACCTTTCCGCCAGGACCGCGCTGCTGTCGGAGGAGGCCATCCGGGAACTGGACCTGGAAGAATACACCAGGGAAAAGTATCTGTCCACCCTGGCCCGGACCCCGGTTCTTCCCGGAGAATCGAAGGATGTCCGCCGCCATCGGGAAATGAGCTTTCTCAACCTGCGGTGGTTCATGCAGACGCTGTTGGACCGCATGGACCGCACCAGCATGGCCTGGGGATTGGAAGCCCGCGTCCCCTTTGCGGACCATCGGATCGTGGAATACGTATACAATGTGCCGTGGGAGATGAAATACGCCGACGGGATGGAAAAGAAACTGCTGCGGGACGCCTGCAGGGATCTGCTGCCGCCCCAGCTGCTGTACCGGAAAAAGAGTCCCTATCCCAAGACCTATTCTCCGGTCTACGAGGCTTTGCTGACCGAGCGGTTCCGGAAGATGCTGGCCGATCCGCAGGCACCGGTGCAGCGCTTTCTGGACAAGAAAAAGGCGGAGCGGTTCCTCGCCCAGCCCAAGGATTACGGCAAACCGTGGTTCGGTCAGCTGATGGCCGGACCTCAGATGCTGGCCTATTTCCTGCAGATCAACTACTGGATGAAGCAGTACAACATCGGGTAAAAATACGGCAAAACTGCTTTTATATCGTCCTCTGACAGCACGGAGCGCCGCGTGGGAAGCCGTGGCGCTCCGTGTTTTGTAGAGCAAAAAGTCGTGCCGCACCCCAAAGGCACCACATGGCGGCGGAAGGGTCAGCCTCCTGCTCCTTCTGCCGATGTTTCCAATTTTTCCCCTGGGAACGATCATGTGAGGGCCAGGCTTTTGCAGTTTATGCCTTTTCCCGGCTGTGCTCCACCGCAAACTCGAGAAAGTTCCGGGCGGCGGGGGGCAGAAAAACAGCATCGTTGTGCACCGCAAAGAGTTCCCGCTTGTAAGTGGGCGAGGCAATGCGCAGCACCGCCACATTCAGCCGGTACAATACCGCCATATCCGGTACCACCGCAATGCCGAACCCCCGGGCCACCAGCCCCGCGATGACCTGGTCCTCCTCGGTCTCGTAGGCAACTTTCGGCTGACCGCCCGCCGCTGCGAACAGGTCGTCGATCACGCCCCGCAGGCCGGGGCCCTGTCCGAAGCAGATCTGGGGATAGGGCAGCGCCTCCCGCAGGTCGATGCTCTGCCGGGAAGCCAGGGGATGGTCTTTCGGCACAATGAGCACCAGTTCCTGCCGGGTCACCGGTACCGCCGTCAGGTGCAGGTCCTGCTCCGGGCGGGAGCAGAACACCAGATCGTATTTTTGCCCCACAAGGCCGTCCAGCAGCCCCGGCGTGCGGTCGGTGTGGAACTCGAACCGGATGTTTTTGCCCTGGTTTGCAGCCAGAAATTCCGCGGCCAGCGCCGGGATATACTCGGTGCCCAGCGACCGCAGGAATCCCAGCCGGATCAGTCCCTCCCCCTGGGCGCTGTGCTGCAGCGAGAGTACCCCGCGGTCCAGTGTTGCCAGCGTCCGCCGGGCACAGTCGAGAAACTCCTCCCCGTAGCGGGTCAGCACCGTGTTGCGGCCGGACTTTTCAAACAGGGGCACTCCCAGCTCCGCCTCCAGCGTGCGGATGGCGTGGCTCAGGCTGGGCTGGGCAATGCAGAGCTGCTCCGCCGCCCGGGTATAATGCCCCACCTCGACCAGCCGGACAAAGTACCGCAGATAATCCAGATTCATATTCCCGCCTCCTTTGATAAGCATTATATCATAATGATAGAAAGAATCTATCATTTCATCAAAAGGATTTATTTTACATTTTCCCTGTTGGTGACTACAATGGGAAGATGGATTCAGCAAATCTTACAAAAAGCGGGGTCTTGTTTTGTGGAAAACAGTAATTCAGTGAAGCGTCTCCCCCTCTTTCCCGGGGAACTCACTCTGGTCATTGCGGTGGCCATCAATTCCTTCGGCGTTGTCCTGATGCTCTATTCGGGCTCCGGCATCTCCGCCATCTCCAGCGTCCCTTACGCCTTCTCGGAGGTCCTCCCTTTCTTCACGCTGGGTACCTGGACCTATCTGTTCCAGGCAGCGCTGGTGTTCAGCCTGATGGTGCTGCGCCGGAAATTCGTCATCTCCTACCTGTTCAGTTTTGTGGTTGGCTTTGTCTTTGGCGAGCTGCTGGACGTCCATGAGCTGTGGATCAACCATCTGCCCACCGCCATCGGCTGGCGGGTGGCCTACTTCATCGTCAGCTACCTGCTCATCAGCCTGGGCATCGCCCTCTCCAACCGCTGCGGTCTGCCCATCGTCCCCACCGATCTTTTCCCCCGGGAGCTTTCCCAGATCACCGGCATCGGCTATCCCAGGATCAAAATTTCCTTTGACGCCATCTGCCTTGTCGTCACGGCAGCCATGACCTTCCTCTGCCTGGGCCATGTGCTGGGTCTGGGCATCGGCACCGTGCTGGCTGCCCTGACCATGGGCAAGACCATCGGCATCATCGGCACCTGGCTGGACGGGCATTTCACCTTTGCCGTCGGCCTGCGCCTGCACAAAGCGGGACAGGCAGCCAAATAACCACACTGAGCAAAAAGAGCGGACCGTCCCAGGACGGCCCGCTCCTTTTTGGTTGGCGTTATGCGGTATAGTCGATGGTGAAGGTGACCGGCCCCTCCAGCGTGAATTCGGTGTTGTTGGGAATGCTGCTGGAAGCATTGCCTTCCACCGTCACGGGGGTGTCGGTGGTGATGGAGACATCATCCGGCGTTGCGCTGGCACTGCTGGTGTCGATCTTGTTGACCACACCGGTCATCATGGGAACGGTATACTGGGTGCCGTTTTCCACCACGGTGCACTCCACGGTCTGACCGGCATAATCCGGCATGGCGGGGACTTCCGAGATGTCCACCACACTGGGGATTGCCGCCTGATGCACACCAAAGCTGTCCAGACGAAGAATCAGCTTGACTGCCATGGTATCGTCAAGGTAAACCTCATAGAAGTTTCCGTTGGAATCGGCCAGATTATCCCGGTAAGTAGCCTGTCCCATCCAGTCGTTATACGGCACGTACATCTCGTTCATGCCGGAATTCTCATGCTCCTGCAGCGAGTAGGTCTCCAGCGGCATTCCGCCTTCCTTGAGGGTGTAAAGCGGGTAGAAAGTGTCGCACGCCGCCATCTGGAAGGAAGTTTCCGTGTAAATTTTGCACATGGAAGCGCCGTCATCGTTCCAGGTGAGGCTCCATCCGAAATCGCCGTCAGGATTCACGGTATTGTAGGCATTGTTGGCATAGGGCATACTGTCCCGCAGCCAGTTGAGATTGCCGTCCTCATCGTACCAGGAATAGAAGGTCCCCACATAGCTCGGCTCGGTTTCCATCTGGGCATTGCCGCCCTCTGCCGGTGCCCCCACCTCATATTGTTTCACTTCCACTTTGAGGGCCTTGCCGGAGCCGGCCGGAGCCAGCAGAGTGGTTGAGTTGGCCAGGAACAGGTCCTTCAAATTGAAGTCGGCCTTGTCATGGCTCTGCACCCAGGCCAGGTCGCTGACCGAGGTCACCGTGGTCTCCGGCTCCGGTGTGGGGGTGGGGTCGGGCGTGGGCGTCGGGGTGGGAGCAGGGGTGGCTGTGGGCTGGACCGTCTCCGCCGGGGCGGTTTCTGTGGTGGATTCGCTCTGAGGTTCGCCGGAGCAAGCGGCCAGGGAAACCGCCATGACAGCCGCAAGACTCAGGGCTGCCACTCTTTGCATCTGTTTCATACTAGATCCATTCCTTCCAATTTCTGTTGGGATGGCCGTCAGGGGGCAGTCATCCTTCATCACCGCGGGGCATTGTGCCGCTCCCAGTTTCCTTTTCATTATAGACCCGGGATCCCCAGAAGTCAATGTCCGGGCATCAGGAGGGCGTCTTTTGAGATGGGTGTGAAGGTTCCCGGGATTGCAGGACAGGATTGCTTTCCTGAAAAATTGTACCTTTTTTCCCTTTTTCTATTGACAAACAGGTGTGGCAGGAATATAGTATCTTCATATGAGCAAACGTTCACATGAAAGGATGAGGCGAATGGCAACTCCCGAAACACCCCGCACCAATTCCGCCCCTGCTGAGGGAGAATTCCTGGCCGCGCAGCCCGACGTGGTGGCCCGTCTGCGGGAGGATCTGCCCGACGATGAGGTGTTGTACGATCTGGCTGAGCTGTTCCGCATGTTTGCAGATTCCACCCGCATCAAGATCCTGTACGCCCTGTTTGAGAGCGAACTCTGTGTGGGGGACATTGCCCAGCTGCTGAACCTGTCCCAGAGTTCGGTAAGCCATCAGCTGCGGCTGCTGAAAAACAGCAAGCTGGTCAAGTTCCGCCGGGAGGGCAAGGTCATCTTTTATTCCCTGGACGACGACCACGTCCGCAGCATGATCGCCCTGGGCATGGAACATGTGGAAGAATAACCCGTTTGATCGACCGTAAAGGAGTGTTTTGTCATGCAGAAGAAATTCAACATTGAAGTGGACTGCGCCAACTGCGCCGCCAAGATCGAGACCGCCCTCAACAAGATGGAGGGTGTCAACCGCGCCAGCGTCAACTTTATGACCCAGAAACTGGTGCTGGATGCCGACGATGACCGGTTTTCCGCAATCCTGAAGGATGCCGTCAAAACGGCCAAAAAGATCGAGCCGGATTTTGAGATCGAGCTGTAACCGGCCATGCCCAACACCCTGCGGATGCTCACGGTGCCCAAAAAGCACTGAGCGCTCCTTTTTCGCAGTCCATACATCCATACAAAAGAACAGGTCCCGGCAGATGCAATACCTGCCGGGGCCTGTTTTGTCTGTTGTCTTATGCTTCGTCGTCGGGGCCTGCAAAGGACGGCCGGCCGTAGGCGTCCACCCGCCAGCCGTCCTCGGTGTTGACCAGACGGACGGTGATGTGTCCCACCTTGTCGTAGCTGACCGCCCGCCGGGCGATGTAATCCTCGGTGCTCTCCCCGTCCCGAGGGATGGTGTAGTGGGCAATGCGGTAAAATTCCACCGTATTGTCATCCGACGAGATCAGCTGGAAGATATCGGGCACATCGGACAGTTCACTGTTGCCGCCGATGCCGATGTCCGCCGCGGCCAGCTTGCCGTCGATGGAGATAAACCGCCAGTCAAAGCCCTGCTCCTCCAGAAAGGCCGGGGTAAATACCGTGAGAAGCTGCTGCTCATAGTATTCCAGGGTGGCGTTCTCCCCCTCCAGGATCTGGTAGAGGAAGGTGGTGCCGGTGTCCGCCTGCCGGCTTACCTCGGGCTGGTCGGAGTAATCCCAGCCGTACTGATACATGACCCAGAAGGTATCCCCGAACAGCGGCTGGGATGCCTTGTCCGCCCGGGTGTAGACGTCGTACTGCTCGGGAGTCAGAAAGACTTCCGGGCTGTCCACCTCCTCCCCCGTCGAGGTTGGCTCGGGTGCAGGCGTGGGGGTCGGCTCCGGGGTGGGAGTTGCCTGCACCGGCCGGGGCGTAGGTTCCACCTCCGCCACCGCTGCGGGGGTAGGATCGGGCGCAGGGGTCGCCTCCCCGCCGGGCAGCCGGACAGTCACGGTACAGCCCGCCAGCAGTCCCGCCACCAGCAAGGCAGCCCCAAGGGCATACATTCGTTTCATGAGAATTCCTCCCAGCGCTCAGAATATGGCCTGTCCCGGATACCGGGTGCACAAAGGGGAGGAGTCCGGCCCGGGCGGGCTTTTCTCCTCCCCTGTATGGTATCAGGCAAATGCGTCCGAACTGTGTCCGGGCTTTTTCTCAGCGCAGGAACATCCGCACCAGGCGCTCCTTGAGGCTGGTGTAGGGCTGGTAGCGCATGGTCAGGTCGATCCAGGTCTTTTTGTCCACCATGCTGCGGGTGTGGCTGAACTCCTCAAAGCCCGCCTTGCCGTGGTAGCCGCCCATGCCGCTCTCCCCCACGCCGCCGAAGGGCATGGCGCTGGTGGCCAGATGGATGATGGTGTCGTTGATGCAGCCGCCGCCGAACCGGCAGCCGTCCATGACCTTTTTGCGGTTGGCCTTGCTGGACGTGAAGAAGTAGAGGGCCAGCGGGTGGGGATGGCTCTCGATCCGGGCGATGGCCTCGTCCAGGCTGTTCCAGGTCAGCACCGGCAGGATGGGTCCGAAGATCTCCTCCCCCATGACGGCATCGTCAAAGGTGACGTCGGTCATGACGGTGGGGGCAATGCGCAGGGTCTGGGCGTCGGAATTGCCGCCCGTCACCACCTTGGCCGGGTCGATGAGGCCAAGAATGCGGTCAAAATGCTTCTGGTTGATGATCTTGCCGTAGTTCTCGTTTTTGAGAGGATCGGCGCCGAACTGGGCGGTGATCTCCTCCTGGATGGCCTTGACCAGTTCATCCCGGATGGAAGCGTCGCAGTAAAGATAGTCGGGGGCGACGCAGGTCTGGCCGCAGTTGAGGTACTTGCCGAACACAATGCGCCGGGCTGCCAGACGGATGTTGGCCGTGGCGTCCACGATGCAGGGGCTCTTGCCGCCCAGTTCCAGGGTGACGGGGGTCAGGTACTCGGCCGCATGGCGCAGCACCTCCCGGCCCACCGTCTTGCCGCCGGTGAAGAAGATCTTGTCGAACTTCTGGTTGAGCAGGGCCTGGTTCTCGGCACGGCCGCCGGTGACGACGGCCACATATTCGGGATCAAAGCACTCCGAGATCAGCTTCTGGATGACGCGAGAGGTCTCGGGGGCGTAGGCGCTGGGCTTGACCATGGCGGTGTTGCCCGCGGCGATGGCGTCGATGAGCGGGTCCAGCGTGAGCATGAGGGGGTAGTTCCAGGGACTCATGATGAGCACGTTGCCGTAGGGCGACGGGCTGCGGAAGCTGCGCGCTGCAAACTGGGACATGGGGGTGGGCACCGTGCGGTCCCGCATCAGCCCGGCCAGGTGACGGCGCATCCAGCTGAGTTCGGACAGGGTCATGCCCGTCTCGCACATATAGCTTTCCACGGCACTCTTGCCCAGGTCGGCTTTCAGTGCGGCGTTGATCTCCGTCTCATGGCGGCGGATGGCTGCCTCCAGGTCCTCAAGCGCCTTTGCTCGAAAGGCTCTGGGCAGCGTCTTTCCCGTGGAAAAGAACTTGCGCTGGCTCTCCAGCACCTGCACGATCTGTTGTTCTGTCATTGGTATTTTCCTCCGTTTTGGGCATCACCAGGCGGTACAGCGCCTGGAGTTCCTGGGCGTCCAACAGGATGGGCACAGGATAAAGGGGGTTGGCTTCATGGTCGGCGTTGCGGGCCAGTTTGGGGAGATCCTCCTCCCGGATGCCTTCCAGCGTGCGGGGGATCTCCATATGGGCGTTCATCTCCCGGATGCGGGCAATGAATTTTGCCGAGGCCTCCGCCGGGGTGTCGCTGACGCTTGCCACGCCGGTCTCCACGGCCAGGCGGCCCAGGCGCTTGTGGGCAGCGGGGCCGTAGGCTTCCAGGACCTCAGGCAGCAGCACCGCGTTGGCCAGGCCGTGGGCGATGCCGTACTGGCCGCCCAGGGAATGGGCCACCGCGTGGACGTAGCCCACGTAGCTCTTGGTGAATGCGGTGCCCGCCAGGTAGGCGGCGCGCAGCATCTTGGCCCGGGCGGTCAGGTCGCCGCCGTTCTCCCAGGCCACAGGCAGGCTTTCCAGAATGAGGCGCACCGCGGTGACGGCAGCCTCCCGGGTGCCCCGGGTGGTGGAGCCGCCGATGTAGGCTTCCACCGCGTGGGTCATGGCATCCATACCGGTGGTGGCGGTGAGCATCGGGGGCAGACCCACGGTGACTTCCGGGTCCAGCAGGGCATAGGACGGGATGAGGGCAAAGTCGTTGATGGGGTATTTGTGGTGGGTCTCGCCGTCGGTGATGACGGCGGCCAGGGTGGTCTCACTGCCGGTGCCGGCGGTGGTGGGCACCGCGATGAGCAGGGGCAGCGGACGCATGACGTGGAGCAGGCCCTCCATGCGGGAGAGGGGCTTTCTCGGCCGGGCAATACGGGCGCCGGCCGCCTTGGCGCAGTCCATGGAGGAGCCGCCGCCAAAGGCGATGATGGCGCCGCAGCCGTCATCCAGATACATCCGGCGGGCAGCCTCCACGTTGGCCACCGTGGGGTTGGCCACCGTCTCGTCAAAGATGCTGACGCCGATGCCCGCCCCGGCCAGGGCCTTTTCCAGCGGCTCGGTCAGGTGATGGCTGCGGATGCCCTTGTCGGTGACCAGCAGCGCCCGGCTGATCTTTTTCTTGGTGAGCAGAGCGGCAACGCCGTCCACTCCGTCCAGCAGCTTGGGCTCCCGATAGGGCAGAAAGGGCAGCGCCACGCGCATGACGAACTGGAAGGTGCGGCAGTAGATCTTTTTGACAGGATTCATAGGTTCGGCCTCCCCGGCATTCAGGTGGTATCGTTGGTCCGGATGGCTCCGGATTTATAGCTAAATTTCCTGAATTATTCTAGCACTTCCGGGGAGATTTTCCTACTGTCGATTTGCCGGATTTCAAGCACCTGCGTCATTTTTTTATGGCGAGATTTTCATATTTTTCGCCTTCCACCGCTTATTGTGCCCCAAAATTCACGCACCGGCAGACAAACCGGGAGCCCGGACGACGGTCCGGGCTCCCGGTCATGTGTCGTGGTTTGATTGGGGATCAGGTGGCCGAATACTCGTTGTTCAACGCTTCCAGAATGCGGGCGCTGCTCTCGCGGGTATCGGTCATGCGGACTGCGTTGCGCAGGGGCAGGACAGCCCGGGGGCTGACCGACAGCTCGTCGATGCCGATGGCAAGGAAGGTCTCGGTCAGGGTCAGGTCGGCGCCCAGCTCGCCGCAGATGCCGACCCAGATGCCGTTCTTGTGGGCATTCTCGGTGACCATCTGGAGCAGGCGCAGGACCGCCGGGTGATGGGGGTCATAGAAGCGGCCCAGGTCATTGTTCTGACGGTCGCAGGCCAGGGTGTACTGGGTCAGGTCGTTGGTGCCGCAGCTGAAGAAGTCCACTTCCTTGGCCAGGCGGTCAGACATGATGGCTGCGGCGGGCGTCTCGATCATGATGCCGATCTGGACGTCCTCACTGTACGGAATGCCCTCGGCCTTGAGTTCCCGCTTGACTTCCTCGCAGAGTTTCTTGGCCTCGCGGACTTCCCAGACGCTGGTGACCATGGGGAACATGATGCCCAGCTTGCCGAAAGCCGACGCCCGGTAGAGGGCGCGCAGCTGGGTGCGGAAGAAGTCCGGCCGGGTCAGGCTGATGCGCAGCGCGCGCATGCCCATGGCAGGGTTGTCCTCCTTGGGCAGGTTGAAGTAGCCGATCTGCTTGTCGGCGCCGATGTCGCAGGTACGGATGATGACTTCCTTGTCCTCCATGTCGGACAGCACCTGCTTGTAAGCCTCGAACTGCTCGTCCTCGGTGGGATAATCCTTGCTGTTGAGGTAGAGGAACTCGCTGCGGAACAGACCGATGCCGCCGCCGTCGTTGACCTGCACGGCATGCACGTCATCGGGGCTGCCGATGTTGCAGTAGATGCGGATGCTCTTGCCGTCCTTGGTGATGTTGGGCTGGCCCTTGAGGGATTCCAGCAGGCGCTGCAGGCGCAGCTGCTCCTCCCGCTTTTTCAGCAGGCGGTCACGGGTCATGTCGTCGGGGTCGATGACCACGTTGCCGGTGGCGCCGTCGATGATGACCTGACGGCCCTCATATTCCGGCTTGAGGGCGTCGCCCACGCCCACGATGGCGGGGATGCCCATGGTGCGGGCCAGAATGGCGGTGTGGCTGGAACCGGAGCCGCCCGCCGTGATGAAGCCCAGGATCTTGCTCTTGTCCAGCTGGACCGTCTCGGAGGGAGCCAGGTCGTCGGCCGCCAGCAGCACCGGGACCTCGGAGGCAATGCCGCCCTCCACGGTGCCGTTCAGGATGGACAGAATGCGGCGGGAAACGTCCTTGACGTCGGCGGCACGAGCCTGCATGTAGGTATCGTCCATGGACTCGAACATCTGGGCAAACTGCACCGCCACATCGGTGACAGCCGCCTCGGCATTGCTCTTGTTTTCCTTGATGAGACCCTCGATGGCTTCCTCGTAGTCCAGGTCCTCGGCCATCATCTGGTGGGTTTCAAACAGCATGGCGGCTTCATCGCCGGCCTCGGCGCGGGCCTTCTCGGCCAGATCGCCCAGCTGCTCGATGGCGGTGGTCTGCGCATCCTTGAAGCGCTGCCATTCCGCATCCACATCCTCCACCTGATAGCGGGTGATGGTGGTTTTTGCGCGGTGATAGAAATACAACGGGCCGATCCCGACCCCGGAAGAGACACCCTTGCCCTGAATGGTGATCATTTTTCTACCTTCTCCTTATTTGTTTGTCCGCGCGGCGGCGGACACCGGGTGCAAAAAAGCGGCTGCCCCGGCCCGGTGGTATGCGGCAGCCAAGCCGCAGTCGCCGTAAGCCAGCGGGCAGCCGCTGTTTTGCGTCAGATCAACGAAATGATATTCCGCTTACAGATGCTCGTGGAAGAATGCCTCCAGAGCGGGGGCGGCGGTATCCTCATCGGCGCCCTCCACGGTGACGGTGACGGTGTCGCCGCACTTGACGCCCATGCCCATCAGCGCCATGAGCTTGAGGGCATTGACCGAAGCGTCACCCTTGGTGATGGTGACGGTGCTCTGATACTTTTTGACTTCTTTGACCAGCAGGCCGGCCGGACGGGCATGGATGCCGACGGCTTCCTGGATGGTATAGACAAACTGTTTCATGCTAACCTCCCGAATCATAGGCTTAAACACGAATTAAGCCAAAGTTTTAACATAGTTATATTAGCATTTTTCTCACAGAACGTCAACTCAAAACCCGGCAAAAGGTTGGCATTTTGTGCATTCAGACAAAATTTGACACCTTTTTGGTACTTTCTATGCCAAAGCGCCCCGGCCGTCGTTGCACAGCCGGGGCGCAGAATGTTCTATGGCACAAAAAGACAGGAATCAGACTCTTTTAGCCTTTGTTTTCCGGATGGCCGAGCTGGTGCAGCAGCGTCTGGATGGTATCCTCAGGGCAGGCGGTATGGTTGGGATAGCGCTCCAGCAGTTCCCGGGCCGCCGTCTGCATCAGGTAAGGCGCACCCACGGCATCCAGCATGGACACATCATTATAATTGTCCCCGAAGGCCATGACTTCCTCGGTCCTGATGCCCAGGGCCGCGCACATCTTGCCTACGCCGATACCCTTGTTGGCCAGGGTGGTGTCGATCCACTTGGGCCCCGCCACCGCCGCATTGGCCTCCCGCCAGCGGGGAACAAAGCGGTCGACATACGCCCCCACGCCGTCCTCCAGGTAGACCGATACCTTGACGATCTCCTCAGGGATCTCGGCCGGGTCGTGGATGCTGCAATAGTGGTTGCCGATGAACCGGATGCGGTCGGTCATGCCCAGGCCGCGCTCCATGAGGTAGGAGGTGTTTTCTCCCGACAGCATGACCTCTCCCCTGCCGTCGCTGTTGTTCCAGAAATCCCAGGCGATCTCCTCCGCCAGCGCCCTGGGCATGGGCGTCTTGGCCAGCACCCGGTCCTTCTCATACAGCACGCCGCCGTTTTCGCACAGAAAAACACAGTGCTCCGCCACCGGAGCAAACAGTTTTTTCAGGCTGGTATACTGCCGGCCGCTGGCCGGACAAAACCGGATGCCGTGGGCCGCCAGGGCACGGATCTCATCCAGGATCCGGTCACCCAGCACTTTCTGGTCGTACCGCAGCAGCGTACCGTCCAGGTCACTGCACACCATTCGGATCATGTTACTTCCCCCATCTCCTGTAAATTGCCGGTTGGAAACCGCATAAAATTGTAACATACCGCCTGTCCCGGCGCAAGATTTTCCCCTTTTTGCAAAGCCTTGCCCCGTGTAGTACAATGAAGCCAGAATCTCTGCGGGAGGGACTGTACATGGCATTCATCAAAGCATTCGGGGGCAAATGCCCCGTGTTGGAACATCCGGCTTTTGTGGCGGAAAACGCCGTCCTCATCGGGGACGTACATCTGTCCCCCGACAGCAGCGTCTTTTACGGTGCGGTGCTGCGGGCCGACTCAGGCAGCATCATGGTGGGCGAAGGCAGCAACATCCAGGACGGCGCCGTGCTCCACACCGGCGAGGGACAGGGCGTGCACATCGGCCGCAATGTGACGGTGGGGCACTGCGCCCTTGTCCACGGCTGCACGGTGGAGGACGATGCCCTCATCGGCATGCATGCCACCGTCATGAACGGAGCCGTCATCGGGCGGGGCAGCATTGTGGCGGCGGGCGCCCTGGTCACCGAGGGGACCATCGTCCCGCCGGGCAGCGTGGTGATGGGGGTGCCGGGCAAGATCCGCGGCGCCGTCACCCCGGAGCAGCAGGCCGACACCCGCGCAAACACCGCCGGGTATGTGGACTGCGCCCTCGCCCACGCCGCCGAGCCGCTGCGCTGACCTGGGGGAAATCCGCCCCTGGGGATGCGTTTTGCCCCTGCGGAAGGGTTGATACAAACACGAAGGCCCGTCCTTTCGGACGGGCCTTCGTGCATAGAGGGGTGGGAAAGTATATAAAGGTTAGAAGTTGTCTTTGAATATGCCTTAAGTATACTCATTTTTCTTAATATGTCAAATTCAAACCTTGTATTTTGTTTTTCTTTTTATTATAATAATCGAGAAATCACTTAATTTTTTTCGATTTTGCCTTTCAAAACAGCGATTCTCGTTTTTTGTGAAAGGGCACAACCTTCTTTTCCTTAATTTTATTTTTTTGTGCGCATTATACAAAATATCTGATACAAGAGGTGCCGTTATGGATGAGCTTGACCAAAAAATCATCCGTCTGCTGATCAAAAATGCACGCATGCCCGTCAAAGAGATTGCCGAAAACGTCAACCTGACCAGTCCGGCGGTCTCCAGCCGCATCCGCAAGCTGGAGCAGGAGGGAATCATCGGCGGGTATACCGTCATTCTGCATCATCCGGGGGAGGCTTCCCGGGTGCAGGCGCTGATTTCCATTTCCGCCAACGCTGCCAGCCGGGACGATTTTCTGGCCCTGGTGGAGAACGAACCCCAGGTCTTGCAGTGCTGGCGGGTCACAGGCAGTTACAACTTTATCGTCAAAGTCAGCTGCGAGAGCATTGACGGGCTGGAACATCTTCTGACCCGGATGCAGAAGATGGGTTCCACCAACACCCAGATCATTCTCAACACCCAGACCGACCGTCCCCTCATGCTCTGAGACCATACAAAGGATGACAACCATGGATTTTTGTCAAAACTGCGGTGCCCGGCTGACGCCGGATGCCGACTTCTGCCCCGTCTGCGGTGCCCGGTGCGCCCGGCCCGTGGCCTCCCTGCGCCCAACCGTTCCCCCCGCCCCCAACGCACAGCCTGCGCCCCCGGAAGCTCCCCGGCCTGTACCGCTCCAGCCGGGGCCGGAGGCTTCCGGTTCTGCCGCGCCCGGCCCGCAGCCCGGCACCGGCCCCCGATACAGCTCCCCTGCCCCTGAATCCGCCGGGGTGCCGTCGGTGTGGTGGTATTTCGGCATGCTGCTGCTCTTTGCCGTGCCGGTGGTGGGACTGGTGGCTATGCTGTGCTTTTCCCTTCTGCCGGGATGCAGCAAGCAGCAGCGCAATCTGGCCCGCGCCTGCCTGCTGCTGGCGCTGATTCTGGCGCTGGCTGTCCTTGTGGGCATTTTCCTGTTCTCCCTGCTGCTGGGCAGCATGCAGAACGTCATGCTCTACTCCTACTACGGCTCTTACTGATGGGAGGACTCCATTTTGAAGGCAAGCATTATCATTCCCAACCTGAACGGCGCGGGCTGGCTGCGGGATTCCATTGAATCCATTTGGGCACAGACCGAGCAGGACTTTGAGCTCATCATCGTGGACAATGGCTCCACCGACGAGAGCCTGGAGATCGCCCGCAGCTACCGGGGCCGCCCCAACTACACCCTCATCGAGAACGACAAAAACACCGGTTTTTCCCATGCGGTCAACCAGGGCATCGCCATTGCAAAGGGCGAATATACCGTATTGTTCAACAACGACGCCTTTGCCGAGCCGGACTGGCTGGCCGAGCTCATCAAGACCGCCGACGCCGACCCGAAAATCTTTGCGGTGTCCAGCCTGATGCTGCGCTACTATGAGCCGGAGCTGGCCGACGATGCCGGGGACTATGTGACCATCCTGGGCTTTGCCTGCAAGCGGGGGGACGGGCTCAAGGCCAGCCGGTACACCAGACCCTGCCGCATTTTCTCCGCCTGCGGAGGCGCGGCGCTGTACAGAAAATCCATTCTGGATAAAATCGGTGTTTTTGACGAATTGTTTTTTGCCTACTACGAGGATGTGGACCTTTCCTGGCGGGCCAACAACTTCGGATACAAAAACGTCTACTGCCCCACCGCCCGCTGCCGCCACATCTGCGGCGCCACCACCGGCGCGGTGCGCTACAATCCCTTCAAGAGCATCCAGAGCGGGCGCAACAGCATTCTGCTGCCCTACAAAAACCAGCCCATCGGTATGCTGGTGGTGAATTTCATTCCCATGGCCCTGGGCTACCTGCTGAAAGTGGTGATGTTCCGCCACCGGGGCTTCGGCAACGACTACGCCAAGGGCTACGCTGAGGCCAAAATTGCCCTGCCCAAAATCGACAAGCCCAAGTTTTACTGGCACAACCTGCCCAACTATCTGTGGGTGGAGTGCAGCCTCATCGCCGGGCTGTTCCGCTACATCGTCTACCGCGTCCAGCGGGCGCTGAAAATCACCTGAGTTTTTTATACCTGTCCGCATGCAAAGAGGCCGTTCCTTTCCCGGTGGGAGAAGAACGGCCTCTTTTTTTATGGGACTTTCCTGGCGGGCGGGTTTCAGTTGAGGATCCACACGCCGAGATTGAGGTATCCGGCAAAGGCCACCCACAAGAGATAGGGCAGCTGCAGCCATCCGGCCAGGGGGTCCACCTTGCGGAAGGAGAGCAGCATCCAGAGGATCAGCACCCACAGCACCACCAGCCAGACCAGGGAAAAGCCATAGGCCTGCAGGTTGAAAAAGAGGATGCTCCAGAAGAAGTTGAACCCCAGCTGGACAAAGAACAGCCACAGGCTTTTGGTGCGTTCTGCCGAGGCCGCCGCCAGCCAGACCCGGGCCGCCCCGATGCCCATGAGGGCAAAGAGCACCGTCCAGACAACGGGAAAGACGATGCCCGGCGGGGAGAATGGCGGCAGCGTGATGGTCTCGGCGTACTGTCTGGCTCCGTCCCGGGTCAGAAAGCCGGAGAGCGCGCCCACCGCCTCGGTGAGCAGCACCCAGAACAGATAGGTTTTCCACGGAAACTGTTTCATATGCAATCACCCGCCCATAGCATATGCACAGGCGGGTGGTGTTATGCGGGGGGCGCCTCAGGCCAGGTCGGCGGCTGGGATCAGGCCGGTGGTGACGACAACCCGGTTGTTCATGCCGTACAGTGTGATGACGTAAGCCGCCAGGTCAATGTCTGCCTCGTCCATGGCGTCCTTGACCTGTTGGGCCAGCTGCCGGGCCGCAGCCTGGGGATCGTTCACACCGTCGGGGGCATTGAGGTCCAGCGCCAGTGCCACCGGCGGCAGGTCGCTTTTGTCGTAAGGCATGTCCACCGTCAGGGGCGGATGACCCTCAGCAGGGACGGGGACCTCGCCGGTACTGCCCAGGTAGTTGTCACAGTAAAGGCCGTATCCCCGGTTGGAGATGCCGGCATTGGAGAGGGCCCCGGTCACACTGACGTCCAGCTGCACCATGATACGGCTCCAGGTGTTGCCCCCATTGGCCACCATGTCATCGTAGGAATCCCCGGTGACGCGCCCCTGTTCCACCTCCACCAGGAAGCTGGTATCCTCACTGATAGAGGAATCCACGATCACCTCATAGCGGAACCAGCGCCGGGCAGAGGCCGCCACCGCCCGGATGTCGTAGCCGGGATAAGTCTCGTTGGCGTAGGTTTCGGCCGCCTTCATGGCCAGATGTTTGGTGATGGGGTCGCCGCTGTAGGCGATGAGCACCGCCACCAAGACCAGCACAATGGCAAACCCGCCTGCAGCAGCAAGGCGGCGTTTGGCTGTGGTGCGCGGGGATCTGGACGTGTTTTGTTCAACGATGTTCACGGAAGTTCCTCCTTTCCGAATGCGTAGCGGAAGAGCATGGCGGCCACTCCACCCAGCAGGCAGAGCCCGCCGTAAAAGGCGGCATAGATCAGCCCCAGGACAGGGCCGGTGTTTTCCAGCGAGAGATGCCAGACAAACCCCAGCACCGCCACACACAAAGGCGTCAGATACCACCGGCGGCGGAGCAGCAACGCTCCCACAGCTCCCACCGCCGGCATGATGAGCAGATTGAACTGTCCTGCAAAACCGTAGCTCATCAGCCACAGGCCGGACAACGCCCCCGCCGCCAGGGCGGCAAAGAGCAGCAGGCGCAGGCGCTTGTAGATTTTGCCCAGCACCCTGCCGTCATCGGGGGCGGCGGGCTGGACGGGGGCGCCCTCCTGCCAGAAGGCAAGGCAGCTTTCGCAGTGCGTCATATGGCGGCGGACCATCTCGGTGGCGGTGGGGCTGGCGGCGCCGTCCTGCACCAGAGGGATCAGGTCCCGGCAGACATCGCAGGGCAGGTCGGGCAGGTTTTCCGGCATGCCGGGCTGTGCCTGGGGCAGGGGCCGGGATTGCATGGTATCTTCTGTCACAGATAGCCCTCCTTTCGCAGGGTTTCTTTCAGGGATTGGCGGACGCGGTACTCGATCACCCGGGCAGACCCCGCCCGGATGCCGCAGCGGGCGGCGATCTCCTCATAGGGCAGGCCCTGGGCACGCAGCTGCACGATGGTGCGCTCCCGCTCCGGCAGGGCGTCCAGCAGCTGGGCCACCCGCCCGGCCAGCTGGCGGAAATCGTAGGCCTCCCCCACCCGGTCCTCCACGTACAGCCCCAACAGGTCGTTGTACTCCACCGTGGGGCGGTTTTTCCGCAGGGATTGCAGCCAGAGATTGCGGGCAATGCCGAACAGCCAGGTCTTTTCACTGCTCTGGCCCCGGAAGGTCCCCGCCTTCTGCACCGCGCAGAGGAAAGTCTCGCTGAGCAGGTCCTCGGCCAGGATGGGGTCATGGGTCAGGGCCGCAAGGTAACGGTAGACGTCATCCCGGTACCGGCGGTAGAGTTCCTCGATTCCCAGCACGGCGTCCCCTCCTTTTCCTCTGATTCCGGCTGCGCAGCCTGCACCCCCGGGTGGTTCCGGCCGCGGCGGGGTGGCCCCGGGGTGTTTCGCTGAATCAGTCCCACCGGGCGGCAAAGTGTTACAGCATCCGAGTAAAAAAATCGCGCTCCATCCCCCGGATGCGGGCACGGAACGCGAACAGAATCCATGGGATGCCATGGTGCAATATGCAGTTTTATCCCTTGCGGCGGGAACGGAGTTCCCTCCACACGGCCCGCAGCCAGCTCAGAACCGCCGCGGCCAAAGCCGGGTACAGCACAAAGCAGAACAGCTGATACCAGCTGGGCAGCCAGTAGGCCAGGCCCGAGGGCAGGGCGTCGGCATCGTTGAGGGTGATGGCGTCCCCATCAAACTGCACGGTGACGGGGCTGGTGGCGTCGGGACTGCAGGGGTCCAGGCGCAGGGACACGATGGTGGTGCGGGGCAGGGTGTAAACATAGCTGCCGTCCTCCCCGATTGTAGGGAACACCCGCTTGTCCTGGCTGTACGGCTCCCCCGCCGCGGTGGTGTAGTAAAGGCACATCTCCCGGGGGTCGGCGTCGAACTCCGCCTGATAGCTCAGGGTGCGCACCACCCGGTCGGACACATCCTCCAGAATGATCTGGGGGTCGGCACTGGTGGAGACATACCCGTTCCCCTCCGCCTGCAGGTCCACCAGCTGGAATTCCTCCAGAGGGATCTGCTGCTGGGCAAGGGTTCCCCCCGCGCGGGCCGCGGCATCGCTGCCGAAGTTCCACGCCCCCAGCACCAGCCATCCGGCCAGGGTCAGGAGATAGCAGGCCGCCGGGATGGCCCCCCGGCGGGCAAAAAATTTGTGCAGTGCGGTTTTCATCGGGCGGTCACCTCCATCTCCACGGGGGCATAGCCCGCATCGGTCACGCGGTAGAGCAGGGTCTCGCCGTTTTGGGCCGCGGCCAGACCGTCGGTGAACAGGCTGGCGTAGCTCTGTACAAAAATATCGTCGATGGTCTGCAGGTAAATGACGGTACAGCCGTTTTCCCGGATGGTGTCATCCAGGCGCTGGGCCGTGTAGGGATGGTAGTAGTATTTCTTGGTACCTTCCTCCTCCGGTTCCAGCTCGGGCAGGCCGAAGGTCCCGCCGCCGCCCTCCATGGTGGAGACAACGCCGGAGTAGTCCACCAGCACGGGGTAAAAGTCAAACACCGCCGAAAACCAGCCCTCGCCGTTGTCCCCCTGGCTGACGTAAAAGACCCGGTCCTCCGGTTCCAGATAGCTGCAGACCAGCTGAGCCTCGGCCCGCGCGGCCTTGCGGTCGGCAAACTCGCTGTCGGAGAAGCCCAGCACCGAGAGCTGAGGCAATACCATCTGGTTCAGGCGCACAAGCATCCCGCAGGCAAGCAGCAGCACGGCCCCCTGCCCTGCCAGCGCACGGCGGCAGTCCCACCGGGATGCGGGGCGAACCTCCGACCCGGCCGGGACGGTCCTGCCCTGCAAAGCCACAGCCAGGCAGGCCAGGGCGATCAAGAACCAACCGATATAATAGCTGTAAATGTAACGGTTGTAGTCGGTGAGGCTCTCCGCCTGGAAGGGCTTGAAGATAAACCCGTAGCTCAGCGCCAGCATCAGGTTGTAGCCCAGAAAGCAGAGGGTGCTGCACACGGCGGCGCACACCACCCGCAGCCGCAGCAAAAGGCCCGGCCCCGCAAGGACTGCCAGCGCAAAGACCAGGAGGATCAGCGCCACCACGTTGCGGCCCTGGCCGATCATGCTCAGTTTGCCGTCGGCCGTCCAGAACTGGGTGCCCATATCGGCGATGGCCTGCAAAAACTGGGACTGCCTCTCGGCAAAGAAGCCCTCCACCGGCTGACCAAGCAAAATCTTGATGCCGTTGATCACCACGTCGGACAGGGCGGCGCTGGTTTCCCCCACGCCGCCGGTCTCGGCATTTTTGGAGACGAGCATCCCCACATAGCGGACGTTCCAGAGGTAGTAGACGGCCAGCGGGGCGGCAAAGGAGGCCACCGCAAAGCCGGTGCGGCGCAAAAGCCCCTTGCGGAAGGGGCGCTGTTCCGGCCAAAGCCAGGCGTCCACCGCTACAATGCCCGCCGCCACCAGCGCCAGCACAAAGGTGTTGGCCTTGGTGTTGGCCGCCAGGGCCAGCACCGGCAGCACCGCCCATTTTGGCCCGCCGGTTTTGCGCAGCGCCAGCCAGAGGGCCACTGCGCCGCCCATGACAAGGCCCGCGGGGATGTCGCCGTAGGAGGTCATATAGACGGTGTTCAGGTAGATGGTGTGGTTGTAGGTGGTGAAGAAGTAGGGCACGCACCACAAAACCGCCGCCAGCGGCACCGCCAGCCGCCAGCGGGAAAAGCCCATCCCGCCCAGCACGGCGGCAAACACCGCAAAGGCCAGGGCATTGTAGGCCAGGTAGATCTTCCAGTCGGCGTAGGCGCCGAAAAAGCTGAAGAAGTAACTGAGCAGCGGCAGACCGGGATTCTGGGTGACAGCCCAGGGAGTGCCCAGCACCGCGTTGGAGTAAAGGCTGTTGTCGACTTTTGTCACCTTGACCGCCGTGGCCCACAGGTTGAGCTCGTCAAAGCCGGTGGCCATGGGCTGGCGGAGGAAAAAGTAGACAGCAAAGGCTGCCGTCATGCCCCAGAACAGTATCGCCCCGGGGCTGGCCAGCTTTGCATACGCGGGCCTCGCTCCCTTGCGGGGCCACAGCGCCCAGATCCCCAGCGCCGCAAAGGCGGCAAACAAGATCCACGCCCCGGCCAGCAGCGGTCCGGCCATGCCCCACAGCGTCAGCCACAGCACCGCGGCGGACAGGGCAGTCAGAGGGGCAAGGGCACTGTGCAGTCCGCACCGCAGGGTCAGAAAGGCACAAAACAGAAACAACGCCGCCATTGACGCAAACACGCAAAGCAGCTCCATGCAGGGGTCCTCCTTTTCGGGTAATGGCGGGGGTCAGGCGTCCTCCCGGCGGCCGCGGAGCAAGGTCCAGGCGGCAGCCGCCACGGCAGGCAGGCCGAGGATCAGCAAAAGCTGACCGCCGTCCGGCACAAAACGCCAGACCCAGAACCGGGCGGGGTTCAGCTCCACCCCGGTAAACAGGGTGGCCACGCCGCCCACACTGTCTGGGTCGATGCGCAGCCCGGAGACTTCCACGCCCCCCAGGTCGAACTCATACACCCCGCCCCCCGCCACATGGCCGTAGACCTTCTGGGTCTCGGTGTAATCGGTCTGGCCGGGCTTGAGGTAGTAGAGCACCACGCTCCCCGGGGGCAGGCGGTGTTTGGCGTAGAGGCGCACGGTCTCCAGATAGCCGCCGCCATCGTACAGAATATGGGGATCGTTGTCGGTGGACAGATACCAGTCGGGGTCATCGTCGGGCGGGGTGTCCCACTCCAGATCGGCATAGTTTTCAAAGCTCTCGAAGGTCAGGTCCTCCGCTCCCAGCGTCGTCTGGGGCATGTCCCCCGACGCCCGGTGCATCAGCATGACCGCGCACCTGCCCAGGCAGAACACCACCCACAGGATCAGGGCGATGGCATAGCACAGGGCAAACCGGCGCAGGGTCCGTTTGGTCTCATTCATGGCTCACCCCTCGCTTTCCGCCACGGCCACCGGTGTGAAGGGCGTCGCGGCATCCGGGTCGAACCGGTAGAGTGTGGCGGGCATGTCGGCGGTCAGCCCACCCTCGAACAGGCTGCTGAAATCCCGCTCCAGATAGTCGTCCGCCCGGTCGATGAGCAGATAGTCGCAGTCCTTTTCCTCGAGATAGGCCACCAGGGCATCGGGAGTGCAGACGGCTTTGTAATCGTACAGCGTCCAGTTCTCGCTCTCCACCAGGTTCATGAAGTCGGAGTCCCAGCGGCTGGACTTGTCCACGCCGTTGAAATAGCCGCCGTAGCCCCGGGCCACATGGGCGGTGAGCTCATAGTTGTAGTAGTACCAGCGGGTGGCGTCGTCCCCCTGGCTGATGACCAGAACGGTATCGTCCCAGTCCAGCACCTCGTTGGCGGCTGCAGCACGGTTTTTCACGTCCTGACGCAGCAGGTAAAGGCTGTCGGCGTTTGACCAGAAGCCCGCCGTGGGCACTCCCCGCCAGAAAAACACCGCCATGACGCAGGCCGCCGCCCCCAGCAGGGCGCCGTCCGCCAGACGGTACCACCGCCCCGCACAGTTTGCCGCCGAGCGCCCCAGCAGGCAGAGCATGGCCAGCATCCATCCCTGATAGTAGGGGCCGATGTAGCGCTCGTAGTCCTTGAGGATATAGGCTTCCACGTCGGAGAAGTTGTAGCAGTACAAAATCAGATGGAAGAGATAGAACGCTGCAAAACAGAAGGCAAAGCCCAGCCAGGTCACCAGGACCCGCCGCCGGGGTGCGCCCCTGCCCGCAAAGATCCAGGCAGCAACGGCCACCAGCGTGATGGCGGCCAGTGCCCGGATGCCGGGGCCCAACAGGCAGACGTCCCGGGTGAAGAAGGCGTCTGCCATCAGGCCCATGATGTCGGAGAACTTCTGGGTGCGGCCGATGCCGAAGAACTGGGCAAGGCCCCCGGCCAGGACCTGGCCGTAGCTCAGGCTCTCCCCGCCCACGGTGCCGCTGCCGGTATTCAGGCAGGCGGCGGTATAGCGGTTCCAGCTGAGGAAGGCGGCCAGCACCGGCACAGCCAGCACCACGGCACGCCACAGCGCCCCGCCGAATACCCGTGCCGGGGGCAGGTCCTTGTGTTCCTGCCCGAAGAGCAGATCCAGAAAGATGAGGAACACTGCAATGAGGGCATAGGCGAAGCCCATGTCCTTGGCCAGGGTCAGAAGCGCCAGGGGCAAGGCCGTGAGCAGCATGCCCAGCTTGCCCGGGCCCACGGCGAACCACAGGCTCACCACCCCGCCGAACAGCAGCGCCAGGGGAATGTCCGCCATGGCGTTGGCGTAGACGGTGCTGGCCGTGCCCGGGGATGCCACGCTGAAAAAGAAGGGCAGCAGCACCCCGGCCGTCAGCGCCATGGCGCTGTGGGCCCAGCGGCGGCGGGGCAAAACCGACGCCCCGGCGATGCAGGCCATGAAGAGCATATCGTAGGCGGCAAGGCACTGCCACTCGGTAAACACCGGGGAGAGGCCCTGCACAAAGAAGGAGACCAACCCCAGTCCCGGCAGGCCCGCTGCCGCCTTGAGGTTGACGGGATCGGCGGGATAGAGCATGCCGTGTTCTTTCAGCAGCTTTGCCGCCGCCCCCCAGAAGGTGAACTCATCCCACTGGGTGAACATGGGCTGCAGCACGGCGAACATCAGCCAGAACACCGCCGATGCCGCCGCAAAAAACAAAAAGCCGGGGCTGAACAGTGCGGCTTTCAGGCGTTCACGCCCCGCGTGAACGCCCAGCCCCACCGCCAGCGCGGCCAAAAATCCGTAACCGGCCCACAGCGCCGGGACCAGCAAACCCAGGTAGCCGCCGCACAGCAGCAGGCAGACACTGCCGGCCAGCACGGGCAGCGGAAAGACTGCGGCATCCCGGCCGGTTTCCGCCGCGGCGCACACCGAGACGGCGCAGACCAGCGCCAGGATCAACAGACCGCCCACAAGCGTCATGGACTGCCCTCCCTTCTCTCAATGCAAAGGCAAATCAGGATGGAACGGGCCCCTGTCACACCGGAATGGTGCTGATGGGCCCGATAAAATAATGCTGGAACAAAAGCACCGCTCCGAAGGCCGCATAGGGCGCAAACAGGCGGGCGGCCCAGCGCTCGGCTTTCCGGGCGGAGAGCTCGGCGGAGAGCATCCGGCGCAGAGGGGCAGCCAGCAGCATCATGGCCACCAGGATGACCGGCAAAAAGTACCGGGTCTGCAGTCCCACAATGCGCACCATGGTCACCGGGGTGTAGGTGATATACATGGCGGTCATGGCGCCCACGGCGTACACCAGCCCGAACACCGCCAGCGGCACCGTGCGCCGCCGGGTGATGGACTGGCCCTTGCCCGCCGAGAGCACCGTGCCTGCCAGCAGCACCACCGGGCCGGTCAGGCTGAGGAATTCGATGGGCAGGTCCTTCCAGCCGAAAAGGCCCAGCTGTCCCACAAAAAAGTCGTTCTCATACAGTGTGCCCATCAAAACCGCCAGATACCGCAGGGGATTTTTGAGCAAAAACACCAGCTGGCCCATCTGATCCACGTCGCTGCCGCCCATGCGGCCGATCTCGCCGTAGTTGTAGCGGAACACGGCGCCGTAGATCTCCAAAAGGCGGGTCACGGCCAGGGAGGCCGCCAGCATGCCCGCCGTCCACTGCCAGCGGCGTCCCCGGGCACAGAAAGCCTCCCGCAAAAGGATCAGCGGCAGCAGCGCCCACAGCAGATTGATATAGGGCTTTGCCACATTGACCCAGATGCAGGCCGCCGCATAGACCACGGCCGTCCGGGTGGTCCAGGTGCGGCGGGTCAGCAGGGCGAGCATGAGATAATAGCAGGCCAGCAATGCCGCGTCATAGCTGAGGCTGGCCCCCATCCAGAGGGACATGGGCAGCAGCATGACACAGAGGAAAGCAGGCCGGAACTTTTGCGCGCTGCGCAGTGCCAGCCAGCACAATACCGTATAGACGATGAGGTTGGCTATGCGCCCGGCGTAGAGACACCCCAAAGCCGCAAAGCCGAACAGACGTGCCACCGCCATCCCCACAGCCCCGGGCAGGAAGGGCAGGATCAGGAAACTGACCGGCTCATATACCGGGGTGGTGTCGGGATCGTTGAAATATTGGTCGAAGCTGTCGGCAATACTCTGGACTTTGCCGTCCTCGCCGTACTGCTTGAGGGCATTTCCGGCGGTGGTATAGTATTCGGTCTCGCCGGACTTTTCATCCTCCACCGATCCCGCCGAGGTATGGGCGTTGACCCAGGCGCCGGGAAAGGCGTTGTACAGGGCGCTGACATCGTCGGGGTAGCCGCGCTGGGCGTCAAAGTCGAACCGTCCCATGCTGATGGCGTAGGTGCGCAGAAAATGCTCCGACTCGTCGGGGGTCTGCATGGGCGGATTGGCAAAGACGAAGAGCAGCCCGCACACCGCAATGCACACCGCCCCCTTGGCGGCGAAATCCCGCACGCCGTAGTGCAGGATGCCTGCGGCCAGCACCGCCGCCAGCGCCGCCAGCACGCAGGCCAGCGTGACGAACAGCGGATTGATCCGGGCGTCCAGGTAGTAGAACACCCGCCAGTAGTAGGACCAGGCCACCCCAGCCGCCACCGCGATGAGGGCGGCCAGTGCCCAGCCGAGAGCGGGCCTTGCCCGCAGTTTGTTCCACACAGACATCACAGGATATACTGGCCGATCTTGTAGGAATCCAGATTGCCGCGCAGGAATTCGATGGTCTCGGCCAGACCTTCGGCAAAGGTGTACTTGGGCGCCCAGCCGGTCATGTTGCGCAGCTTGGTGGAGTCGCCCAGCAGGCGGTTGACCTCGCTCTTTTCGGGGCGCAGGCGCTCGGCCTCGCAGACGATCCTGGCGTTGGGGTTGATCTGGGCGATGAGCTCGTTGGCCAAATCACCGATGGAATGCTCCACACCGGTGGCGATGTTCAGTTCCTGGCCCACGGCGGCGTCGCAGTCGGCAATGGCCATGAAGCCGGCAGCGGTATCCTTGACATAGTTGAAGTCACGGGTGGGGTTCAGGTTGCCCAGTTTGAGCTCGGTCTGACCCGCCAGCAGCTGGGTGATGATGGTGGGGATGATGGCGCGGCCCGACTGACGGGGGCCGTAGGTGTTGAAGGGCCGGACAATGGACACCGGCAGATCAAAGCTGCGGTAGAAGCTCTCGGCCAGACGGTCGGCGCCGATCTTGGTGGCCGAGTAGGGGCTCTGGCCCTGGAAGGGATGGTGCTCATCGATGGGCACATACTGGGCGGTGCCGTAGACCTCACTGGTGGAGGTCACCAGCACGCGGGAGGTGCCCAGTTCCCGGGCGGCGTTGAGGACGTTGAGGGTGCCCTTGATGTTGGTGTCCACATAGCTGTCCGGGCTGTGATAGGAGAAGGGAATGGCGATGAGGGCCGCCAGATGGAAGACCCGCTCCTGGCCGCGCATGGCGGTGCGGACGCCGTTGGGGTCACGGATGTCGCCCATGAAGATGTCGATCTCATTTTTGATCTCGGGGGGCAGGGTGTCGATCCAGCCGCAGGACCCGAAGGAATTGTACAGGCAGAAGGCACGGACCTTCTCGCCGCGCTTGACCAGCTCCTCCGTCAGGTGGCTGCCGATAAACCCGTCCGCGCCGGTGACCATAACCGTATGTGCCATGTTTGTACTCCTTTATTTTTCAAACTGTCCGCCGTCAAAAGCGGATGATGTTCCATTGATATGGTTACAAAATAGTATAACCGATTTTGGGTCGTATTTCAACCGCGGCCCCCCCGGCCTGCTTCGCCTTGTAAAACTCCTGTAAGCCGGGGCAAATTCCTTTTGATTTTGCCGGGGAATGTGTTATACTGAATTTATTGGACAAAATGGCGGTTTTGTACCGCTTTTGTTCCGCCGGGCCCTGTCCCGCGGGACACAAATCTATCCGGACGCCGGAGAAAGTGAGAGAACAATGGCAAATTATATTCTGAGCTGCTGCTCCACCGCAGACCTGAGTGCCGAGCATTTCCGCTCCCGTGACATCCACTACGCCTGCTTCCATTATTACCTGAACGACAAGGCCTACCCCGATGATCTGGGCCAGACCATGCCCCTGGATCACTTCTACGCCGCCATGGTCAACGGCGCCTCCACCCGCACCTCCCAGATCAATGCCGACGAGTTCGTGGAGTATTTCACCCCCTTCCTGGAGCAGGGGCTGGACATTCTGCATCTGTGCCTGTCCAGCGGCATTTCCGGCGTGGTCAACTCCGCCAACCTGGCCCGCCAGGAACTGCAGGAAAAGTACCCCGACCGCAAAATCTACATTGTTGACTCCCTGTCCGCCTCCTCCGGCACCGGCCTGTTCGTGGACAAGCTGGCCGATCTGCGGGACGCCGGCATGTCCATCGACGCCCTCTACCAGTGGGCCATGGACAACCGCCTCATGCTCCATCACTGGTTCTTCTCCAGCGATCTGACCTTCTTTGTCAAGGGCGGACGCATCACCAAGGCAGCCGGCTGGTTCGGCACTGCCCTCAAGATCTGTCCCCTGCTCAACGTGGACTATATGGGCCGCCTGATCCCCCGCCAGAAATGCCGCGGCAAAAAGCGCGCCATTGAGGAGATTGTGAAAAAGATGGAACAGCATGCCCAGGACGGTCTCAACTACTCGGGCAAGTGCTACATCTCCCAGTCCGCCTGCCTGGAGGACGCCAAGGCCGTCGCTGCCCTGGTAGAGGCACGCTTCCCCAAGCTGGACGGCAAGGTCGTCATCAACAACATCGGCACCACCATCGGCAGCCACACCGGCCCCGGCACTGTGGCGCTGTTCTTCTGGGGCGATGAGCGCAAGGACTGATTTTCCCCTGCCCTCTCCCTGCTTTTCCGGCTTGCCGCCGGCGTATCCAATTGGCTTTTCGGCCGTCTGCCTCTGTCTCACAGGGCAGGCGGCCTTTTTGCTGCCCCTTGTGCAAAGTTTCTGTTGACAAGGCCTCAGGCAGTGTGTATACTCAGAATTGACAAGTATAGTTGTCAATTTGACAGTTTTTCTTGTCACGACAGGAGGGTATCCCATGCCGCTGTACAACCATCTCAAGGAGTATCGCGCCCGGCTGGGGGTCAACCAGCAGCAGATGGGCGCCATGGCCGGGGTTTCCCGGCAGACCATCAGCCAGATCGAGCGGGGGGATTACTCCCCGTCGGTCACGCTGGCGCTCAAGCTGGCCAAACTCTGCGGCGCCACCGTGGAGGATCTTTTCCGCTATGAGGAGGAACCGTCGGATGAAACAAAGTAAGCTGCAGGACCCGGTCACCCGGGACAACCGCAAAAGCTGGCCCAAATTTGTGGCCGTTCTCATTGTCGCGCTGTTTGCGGGCGGGGCGCTGGGCACTGCCGTCACCTGGATCATGGAAAATCCTTCGCTGGATGAAGTCATCCGTCATCTGGGTGTGGCTCTGGGTGCCTGCGCCCCCTGGATCGTGCTGTGCGCCCTGCTGTTCTGGGCGGGCAGCATGGTCTGCTACCGCCGGGGCAAGGCCGCCTTTGCCTCCTGGGACGGCGAGGACGAGGACGTGCCGGAATCCGCCGAGCATCTGCTGTCCTGGAGCATCCTCTGGGCGACGGCTGCCCAGTTCTTTGCCTTCGGGGGCTTCTCGGTGGTGGTATCCCTGATTCCTCTGGGCTATGCGGACTATCTTTCTCTGCTGGCGGCCATCGTCGGGCTTCTGGCGGTCACCTTCCTCGTTCTGTTCACCCAGCAGCGGGTGGTCGACCTGACCCGGCGCATCAACCCCGAAAAGCAGGGCAGCGTCTACGATTTCAAGTTTCAGAAAAAATGGCTGGCCAGCTGTGACGAGGCCGAGCGCCAGCGCATCGGTCAGGCCGCCTATTCCAGTTTTCTTGTGACCTCCCGGACCGCCATGGTTGTCTGGATCGTGATGGTGCTTGTCAACCTGTACCTGCCCATCGGCCCCCTGCCGGTGCTGGCCGCCCTGATCCCCTGGGGTGTGGGGCAGATCTCCTACCTGGTCGCCTGCCTGAAAATGGAGCGTTCCCAGGCTGCCCCCTCCAAAGAGTAAACTGAATCCCGCCGGACCGGCTTACCGCCGTCCGGCGTTTTTTGTGCCCGTTCTTCTGCCGGGCAGGAAACTTTGTCCGGGCAGTTGAAACATTTGTGCAAAAACGGTACAATAAAGGTGCATATTAACGGTTTCGCAGGCTGCGGCAGCGGGATAAAACGGTTTTCGTCCTTCTGCTGCGGCCCCGTATTTCGAGGAGGTCAATCCATGGAACACTACAATCCTCTGCTGCGCGGCAACAGTTCCAAAAAGTTCATCACCATCGGGGAGATCATGCTCCGCCTCACCCCGCCCAACTACGAGAAGATCCGCATGGCCAGCAACTTTGAGGCCAGCTACGGCGGCAGCGAGGCAAACATCGCCCTGGCCCTGGCCAACCTGGGCATCGACAGCACCTTCTTCAGCGTGGTGCCCAACAACAGTCTGGGCAAGAGCGCGGTGCGCTGGCTGCGCTCCAACGACGTCCACTGCACCCCCATGATCCTCTCCACCCCGGAGGAGACTCCCACCCACCGGCTGGGTACCTACTATCTGGAGACCGGCTACGGAATCCGTGCCAGCAAGGTCACCTACGACCGCAAGCACAGCGCCTTCACCGAGTACGACTACTCCGCCGTGGATCTGGACGCCCTGCTGGACGGATACGACTGGCTGCATCTGAGCGGCATCACCCCGGCGCTGGGTCCCAACTGCCGCCAACTCATCACCGACAGCCTGAAGGTTGCCCAGGCCAAGGGCCTGACCATCAGCTTTGACGGCAACTTTCGCAGCGCCCTCTGGACCTGGGAGGAGGCCCGGGACTACTGCACCCAGTGCCTGCCCTATGTCAATGTACTGTTCGGCATCGAGCCCTATCACCTGTGGAAGGATGAGAACGACCACTCCAAGGGCGACTGGAAGGACGGCGTTCCCCTGCAGCCCAACTATGAGCAGGAGGACGAGGTGTTCCAGCACTTCATCGAGCGGTACCCCAACCTTACCTGCATTGCCCGCCATGTGCGGTATGCCCATTCCGGCTCGGAGAACAGCCTCAAGGCCTACATGTGGTACGAGGGCCACACCTTTGAGAGCAAGCTGTTCACCTTCAACATCCTCGACCGCGTGGGCGGCGGCGATGCCTTCGCCAGCGGCCTGATCTACGCCATGATGAACAACTACAAGCCCATGGACATGATCAACTTTGCGGTGGCCAGCAGCGCCATCAAGCACACCATCCACGGCGACGCCAACATCACCGACGACGCCAACTCCATCCGTGAGCTGATGAACATGAACTACGACATCAAGCGCTGAGTGTTTTTGGCCCGCCGGATTTTCAACAATTCCACAAAAACTGCCGCCCGCAGCGGGGAAGTTTCCCTGCCGCGGGCGGCGTTTTTCTATGGATTACAGCCGGATCACAGATCCATCCCGGCCCGCTTGAGGTTGCGCAGGTCGGCGCTCTCCCGGAAATCCTCATAGTCCAGGGAGAGGGACGGGCTGTAATAGGGATCGTGAAGGATGTTTTCCCGGCCGTGACGGGCGTACAGACGGGCGCGCTCGGCGTCAAACCGGGCCTTTTTGACCGGGTCCTTTTCGTCGGAGCCCCGGCTCTTGCTCTCATAGTGGCAGAGCTCGGCGTAGGGGGTCCAGACGATGCGCCAGCCTGCCTCCCGGATGCGCAGGCAGAAATCCACATCATTGAAGGCGACGGTGAATTCCTCGTCCAGGCCGTTCAACTCGTCGTAAACTTCCGCGCGGACCAGCAGACAGGCGGCCGTCACGGCGGAGTAGTCCTGCACCGTGGCCAGGCGGAACATATAGCCGCTGGCCCCCCGGCGATGATACTTGTGGCTGTGCCCCGCATAGCCCCCCAGCCCGGTGATGACCCCCGCATGCTGGATGGTGTCGTCGGGATAGTAGAGCATGGCCCCGCAAGCCGCCACCCCGGGCTGGATGGCCTCCCCCACCATCTCCCCCAGCCAGTCGTGGCTGAGGATCTCCACGTCGTTGTTCAGCAGCAGCAAAAGTTCTCCCTTTGCCGCCCTGCGACCGAAGTTGTTGATGGCCGAGAAGTTGAACCCGCCCTGATACTGCACCACACGGCAGCCCTCATACCGCTGGGGCAGCGCCTTGTAGTAGTCGAAGGTGGCAGGGTCGGTGGAGTTGTTCTCGATGATGATGACCTCGAACCGGTCATAGTTGGTCCGGGCATAAAGGCTGTGCAGGCACTTTTCCAGATCGTCGGTGTGGTCCTTGTTGGGGATGAGGATGCTGACCAGGGGCAGCGGGTCGGGCAGCTCCCAGCGCACATGGCAGAGGCCGGAGAACTTGCCCTCCTCCACGCTGCCTTTCCGGCCGGTAGCAGCCAGATGGTCGCTCACCGCACGCTGGGCCGCCTGCACCACGTAGGGCTTGGCCCCCGTGCCGCCGCTGGTGGATGCGGCATGCACCCGCCAGTAGTAGAGCACCTGGGGCAGATGCACCGGTGCGGCTGCCGGGTCCTCCCGCTGCATCTCGTCGATCATGCGCAGGAAGAGGTCGTGGTCCTGGGCGCCGTCGCAGGCGGGGCGCTCCCCGCCCACCGCGTCGAACAGGGACTTTTCAAACACCGCCAGATGGCAGATATAGTTGCAGGCCATGAGGTATTCCGGGGCGTAGTCCGGCTTGAAGTGTCCCACCCAGGCATCCTTGGGCGTGCGGCGGAACAGCGCCTCGTCGCTGTACAAAAACCGGGGCTTTTCCCCCGCAGCCTCCCCCTGCGCGATGGCCCGGCCCATGGTGTAGACTGCATGGGGGGCCAGCTCGTCGTCGTGGTCGGCCAGGGCCAGATAAGGCCCGTCGGCCAGCTGGGCGGCGGCGTTGGTGTTGGCGGCGATCCCGGCATTTTCGATCTTGCGGTAGCGGATGCGGGGGTCGCTCTCGGCACGGCGGCGGACGATCTGCCCCACATAGGCATGGGCATCATCCGAGGCATCGGCCAGGCAGAGCTGCCACTTGCCGCAGGTCTGGGCCTGCACGCTGTTCAGAAACCGCTCCAGATATTTGGGCGGGGTGTTGTACAGCGGCGTCAGGATGCAGATGACCGGGAACTCGGAGGTATCCTCCGCCCGCTGGGCCGCCAGGGCTTTCTGGGCAGGCAGATACCGCCCCCGACGGGGCAGCAGCCGCCGGGCCGCAAAGCCTGCCGCCCGCTGCAGCATGGCACCCGCCCCCTGCTCTTTGGTCAGGGTGCGTGCGTAGCCGAACAGTTCCCGCATACGTTTGAGCTTCAGGTTCATACCAATCCCTCTGTGGAAGAAAATTCCTGTTGGATCCCGTCAAAATAGCTGGCGGCGAAGGCCAAGGCCCCCATGGTGTAAAAAGGCGCTGCCGCGTTGAGGAAAATGCGCACCGTCACCGCCACCGACAGGGCCGTGGAGGCATCCATGCCCGCCCCGGCAATGAGCGCATCCGCCGCGCTGCCCGCCGCGGCCACCGGCAGATAGCACAGCAGCAGCCCGATGCCGAACCGCACCGCATATCCGAAGGTGCCGCGGGTCCTCTCCATGGACAATTTGATTGCCTGGGAGAGGGTCCGGGCCCGTCCGGTAAGCCAGCTGTATTCCAGCAGGCTGAACCGATAGAGATACCACACCCGCACCAGCAACATGCCCACCGAGACCGACAGGCTCAGGGTCATCTGGTTGGGGTTCTGGTCGGCGGACTGGGACAGCCCCGCCACCGCCACAGCGGCAAGCAGGGCCAGCAGCTCGATGCCCAGGGCGGGCAGGCCCAGCAGCAGCGCCTGGCCGCAGGTACGGAGAGACTTGACCCCGCACAGCAGCAGCCCGGGACGGGGCTGGCCGCCGCAGAGAGCCTCCAGACAGGCACGGTACAGCCCCAGCACCAGTACGGGATAGAGCAAAAAGCTCAGGCCCAGTCTGGGGGCCGTGGGCAGCAGGTAGATCATCTGATTGAGGATGCCCACCCCTGCCCCCAGCAGGGCCAGGGGCACAAACTGACGGCGGTAGGTCGTCCAGGCACAGCCCAGAAGCGCCTCCACCCTGGCGGAGGGAACCCGGTTTTTGTTGGCGGTATCGTTTTGCGGCATGGCCCTGTTCTCCTTTGTCTCGGGAGGTTGAACGGTACAGCGGCTTATTTCAGGCCGAAGTTCTCATACAGATTGTTGAAATGCGGATTATAATACGGATCGTAATTATCAATCCACTGGCGGTACTTGTTGTAGAAGGCGGTCTTCTCCCGCTCATAGCGGCGGGCGTTCTCCCCGGTGGTGTCCAGGCCCCGGCTCTTGCTCTCGTAGTGGTAGGCCTCGGCCCGGGGGGTGTAGACGTTCAAAAGCCCCCGCTTCCACAGCTTGAGGCAGTAGTCCACATCGTTGTAGGCCACGGCGAAGTCCTTCTCATCCAGCCCGCCCATCTGGCGGTAGAGGCAGGCCCGGGTCATGAGGCAGGCCCCGGTGACCGCCATATAGTTCTGGGTGGTGACCAGCCGGTAGAGGTCCCCCACCGCCTTGCGGGGGTAGCTCTTGTGGCTGTGGCCGGCGCTGCCGTTGATGCCCATGAGCACCCCTGCGTGCTGGATGGTATCGTCGGGGTAGTAGAGCTTGGCCCCCACGGCGCCCACATCCGCCCGCTGGGCGTAGCTGAGCAGTTCCCGCACGAAATCGTGGGAGAGGATCTCAATGTCATTGTTGAGCAGCAGCAGGTATTCGCCGCTGGCATACCGGGCACCGAAGTTGTTGATGGCCGAGAAGTTGAACCCGCCGTGGTAGCGCACCACCTTGCAGCGGGGCATGGCAGGGTCGGCCAGGATCTTGTCATAATAGGCAAAGGTGGCCGGGTCGGTGGAGTTGTTCTCGATGACCAGCACCTCAAAATTGTCATAGCCCGCGTTTTTGTAGAGACTGCGCAGGCAGCGGTCCAGGTCGTCGATGTGATCCTTGTTGGGGATCAGCACACTGACCAGCGGGCGGCCGTTGAGCTCGTACCGCACCTGGAAGGCCCCCGGTGCCCCCGGCGCCGGCATGGCCTTGCCCCGCATCCCCAGGCGGGCCAGCTGGGCATCCACTGCCCGGACGCCCGCCTCCACGGCATAGGGTTTGGCCTCCATGCCTGCGGCCGTCGACCCGGCATGGCCCCGCCAGACATACAGCACCTGTTTGATGTGCACAATCTTTTTGGCTCGCTCGGTCAGGCGGAGGAACAGCTCGTGATCCTGGGCGCCGTCGAACTCGCTGTACTCGGCAGCCCCCACCCGATCCAGCAGTTTCCGGGTAAAGACCGCCAGATGGGTGATATAATTGCAGCCCCGCAGATAGTCGGGGGCAAAGTCCGGCTTGAAGTGGTAGCCGCCCAGTTTTTTCAGGTCCGCCGAGAGAACGATCTCATCGGAGTAGACAAAGTCAGCACCCTCGTTGAGGGCCTTGGCGCACTCATACAGGGCATTGGGGTAGAGCAGGTCGTCGTGGTCCAGCAGGGCCACCGCCTCCCCCGTGGCAGCGGCAAACCCCGCCGTGGTGTTGGCGGCGATCCCGCCGTTGTCGATCTTCTCATAGAGGATGCGGCTGTCCTGTGCGGCCAGACGGCGGGCCAGCTGTCCGGGCTGAGGATGGGCTTCATCGGAGGCATCCACCAGCACCAGCTGCCAGTTGCGGTAGGTCTGGCGCCGGACGCTTTTCACCATCTGCCGGAAAAAGGGCATGGGGGTATTGTACACCGGCACCACCACCGAGATGCAGGGCCCCTGCAGGTTTTCGGCCCGCTGGGCGCGGAGGGTGCGGCGCAGAGGGATGTCGGCCCGGTAACGCCAGCCGTCATGGTGGAAGGCCAGTCCCACCCGGAAAGTCACATCCCGCCAGAGCTGCTCCAGCCCCTGCTGCTGCAGGGTGCGGAGGCTGCGGGCGGCCAGGTCTTTGAGATGCGCCGGGTCCATCAGGCGTTTGGCCATGCCCCCCACGCTGTCCGGTGCGGCGACGTCGGCCGGGCGGTTTTGATCCTGCGGATTCTGCTGCATAAAAACTCCTGCATTCTATACTTCGGGCAGCCCGACAAAAGGGCGAAGCCTCTGCCGCTCCCGACGGGAGAGCGGAGAGACTTCGCCCCGGGAACACACCCGTTTTGTACCCGGCCCCGGGGACCCGGTACAGTCAAACATCGGATAGGGCAGCCTTATTCCGGCTTTTCCGCCTGCATGCTGTCCTGCTTTTTGAAATGGCGGTACTCCTCCGCGATGGGCCCGGTGGGACCGTTGCGACGCAGATGGCCGTGATCCAGCCAGGCGACCTTGTTGCACATGCGCTCGATCTGCTCGATGGAGTGGCTGACCAGAATGACGGTGGTACCGCCGCTCATCAGCTCGGCCATGCGTTTTTCGCATTTCTGCTGGAAGAGGAAGTCGCCTACCGACAGAATTTCGTCGGCGATGAGGATATCCGGCTTGGTCATGGTGGCGATGGCAAAGGCCAGGCGGGCCACCATGCCGCTGGAATAGTTTTTCAGGGGCACATCCAGGAAGTCCTTGAGCTCGCTGAAGTCCACGATCTCATCAAACTTGGAGCGGATGTACTTGGGGGTATAGCCCAGCACCGTGCCGTTGAGGAAGATGTTCTCCCGGGCGGTGAGGTCCATGTCAAAGCCGGCGCCCAGCTCGATGAGGGGGGCGATGGTGCCCCGCACCGTCACCTTGCCGGAGGAGGGCTTGTACACGCCGGAAATGATCTTGAGCAGGGTGGATTTGCCGCTGCCGTTCAGGCCGATGAGGCCGTAGAAATCCCCCGGCATGATGTCGAAGGTGACATCCTTGAGGGCAAAGAATTCATCAAAGCGGATGCCGCCGTGGGTGAGGGCGATAAAGTATTCTTTCAGGCTCTCGTGCTTTTCCTTGGCAAGGTTGAAGCGCATGGAGACATTTTCAATGGAAATGATGGGAGTTTTGCTGTCCATGGTGCGCCCTCCTTACATATACAGGACAAACTTGTCCTGGTTGGCCTTGAACACCCACAGCCCCAGCGTCATGCTGAGGGCGGCGCACAGAAAGTCGATAAGCAGCATATTGGGGGTCAGGCCCTCTCCCCACATGACACAGCTGCGGAAGGAGGTGATATACCAATAAATAGGGTTGAGGTTGATGGCATACTGCACCCAGGCAATGCCCATCTGGGTGGGATCATAGAAGATGGCGCTGCCGTAGACCAGCAGGGTGCAGAAAACCTCCCAGATATGCATGATGTCACGGACAAAGACATACAGCGCCGACAGCAGCAGCCCGATGCCCAGGCTGAAGAAGAACAGCATGATGAGGGGATAGAATGCCAGCAGTGCCGTGGACAGGGACAGGGGCGCCCGGGTGATGAGCACCACAATGAGCAGCGCCACAAAGCTGAACAGGCAGTTGACCAGGGCGAAGCAGGTCTTTTCCAGCGGGAAGACATACTTGGGGATGTAGACCTTGCGCAGGAGAGGGGCGTTTTTGAGGACGCTCTCCATGGCCATGGTGGTGGACTCCCGGAAGAAGTTGAACATCAGCTGGCCGATGATGAGAAAGACTGCGAAGTTTTCAATGCCCTGGCCCCGGCTGTTGAACAGCGAGCCGAACACCGCCCACATGACAAGGCAGGTCAGCAGCGGGTTGAGCACGCTCCAGGCCACACCCAGCACGCTGCGGCGGTATTTGAGCTTGAAATCCCGGGAGATCAGGTTCTGCAGCAGATAGCGGTAGCGCCAGAAGCCGACAAAATAATTTTTGATGGTACGCAAACAGGTTCCGCCTTTCGGGTTCGTTGTGGATGGGGTGAGGAAACACCCGGATCAGTACTTGGCAAACCAGGCAAAATCCTGTGCGGCAAAGGGCTCATGCTGCTTGTCCTTGGCGCTGGTCTTGTGCTCGCAGCCGCAGTCGGGCCACTGGACGGCCACAGTGGGATCGTCGTAGGGGATGCCGCCCTCGGAGGTGGGATCGTAGACATCGGTGCACTTGTAGGTGAACTCGGCCACATCGGACAGGACCAGGAAGCCATGGGCAAAGCCTTCCGGGATATAGAACATCCGCTTGTTGTCCGCCGAGAGGATCACGCCCACCCACTTGCCGAAGGTGGCGCTGCCCGGACGGCAGTCAACGGCCACATCGTACACCTCGCCCAGGGTGACGCGGACCAGCTTGCCCTGGGTGTGATTCTTCTGGAAATGCAGGCCGCGCAGCACCCCCTTGGTGGAACGGCTCTGATTGTCCTGCACAAAGTTGCGGTCAATGCCCGCTGCGGCGAACTCGTCCGCCTGATACGTCTCCATAAAGTAACCGCGGTCATCGCCGTAGACAGTCGGCTCGATGATGACGACGCCGGGGATCTCGGTCTGGATAAAATTGAACTTGCCCATCTTTCGCAACTCCTCTGTACATAATTCAGTCCGGCATAGCCGGGCATACTTCTACTCATACAGTGATATTCTACTCTGTTTTGTCCCTCTGTGCAAGCACAAGGCCCCTGTCTGCAAACAGGTTGTAACCATTGTAAGCGTTTTTGTTTCCCAGGGTTTTGCGTTTTTTTGCACTTTATTTCCATCCCGGGGTGTCAGCCTCCCGCCCGGGTCTGTTCCATTTCCGGCAATATTCGATTCACCGTCACTTTTCATTTGTATTTCCGAATTTCCTATGGATATCCGCTGCATAATAAACAGGACAAACTTTTTTTGCGCGGCGTGTAACACCTTGGGAATTTCGCCGTCATTACAGGCAGCGGGTTTCTGCGGCCGCCTGTGTACGTCTTGTGCAAACACTTTTGCCATGATACAATAGGCAGGAATCTGTACTGCATCCCCGGTTTTGGAAGTGAGGTGTCCGCCATGCCCCTGTCCGCTCCCGATCTGCACCAGGCCAAACGTGAGGCCCGGCGGGCCGCCAGGGTGCGGCTGTGCAGTCTCTCCCCCGAAGCCCTGAGCACTGCGGGGCAGGAAATCGCCGCCGCTCTCTTTGCCCGCCCCGACTGGCAGGCCGCCGGTACGGTGTTCTGCTTTGTGTCGATGCCCAGCGAGCCGGACACTCTGCCCATTCTGCGCGCCGCCCTGAAGGAAGGCAAACGTCTCTGCGTTCCCCGGATGCTGGGCGGCGGGCAGATGGAGCTTGTGTGCATTTCCTCTCTCGACGGCCTGCGCCCCAATGCCATGGGCATCCGGGAGCCGGTGGACGGGCAGGTACTTGTCCCGGAAACGCTGGGCCCCCGCTCCCTGGCCGTGGTTCCCTGTCTGGCTGTGAGCCGGGACGGGGTGCGCCTGGGCCGGGGCGGCGGTTACTACGACCGCTTCCTGGCCGGGTTCGGGGGACAGGCTGTCCTTGTCTGTCCCCGGGCGCTGGTGTTTGACACGCTGCCCGCCGATCCCTGGGACGCCCGCTTTGCTCCGGCCGATATTCTCACCGGCGGCCCTTCCCGCTTGCCCCAGGACGGGGTTTTCCCCGCATTTTGAAAGGAGAAACAACATGAAAAAACTGCTTGCTCTGCTCTGCGCTGCCGCCATGGCCTTTGCCGTTGTGGGCTGCAGCACTGCACCGTCCCAGTCCTCTTCCCAGGACAGCTCCACCTCCGAGTCCTCCTCCCAGTCCACCCCCGAGTCCGACCCCACTGTGGGCGACGACACGGTAGACCCCGGTGAGGAAGGCACCGTCAGCGAGGGCGAGGCCGTCCAGCCCGCCGAGGCCGACGCCGAGCTCTCCGCCCTGGTGGACAGCATCTACGCCATTGCCGACCCCGGCATCATGGTGGAGACCCGGGCTGTTGACCCCAGCGACACCTCCTGGCTGCCCTACTACACCGGCCTGACCGACGGCTCCGACATCGACGCCGCCGTGGCCTCCGAGGCCATGATTGGCAGCCAGGCATACAGCCTGGTCCTGGTCCGTGTCAAGGACGGCGTGGACGCCGCCGAGTTTGCCAACCAGATGGCCGCCGCCATCGACCCCGCCAAGTGGGTCTGCGCCCAGGCCGATGACATCCAGGTGGGTGCCGCCGGCAACATTGCCATGCTCATCATGCTGGACAGCCAGCTGGATGCCTCCGCCTCCGCCATTGCGGATGCCTTCGTCACCGCTTCCGGTGTGGACGGCGCCAGCTGCTGGGTGCCCGAGACCATCGGTGAGCCGGGCCATACCCTCCAGTAACCCATAATCCATCCTGTCCGGCCTGCGCCGGGCAGCGGGCCCGCACCCCGCGCCGGATTTCCGGTGGGGTGCGGGCCCTTTTTGCTGCCTTGCGGGCGTTCCACCTTGCCTGTCCCATGCGGCAGGCAGACAGAATTGCCACTCCCCCTGCCCCCTCTTTTCAGCAAAAAGAAACATCCCCCGGAGGGGCGAGAAAGCCTTCCGGGGGATGTTTGCTGTGTAATGTGCTTTTGAGGATAAAATCAGGATTTACTGAGCAGCCTTGATGGCGCGGATCTCCTTGATCAGCTCGGGAACGACCTTGAACAGGTCGCCCACGATGCCGTAGGAGGCGATATCAAAGATAGGTGCGCTCTCGTTCTTGTTGACGGCGATGATGGTCTCGGAATCCTGCATGCCGGCGACGTGCTGGATGGCACCGGAGATGCCCAGCGCGACGTAGATGCGGGGATGGACGGTCTTGCCGGTCTGGCCGACCTGATGATCGCTGGACAGCCAGCCTTCATCGGTGACGGCACGGGAAGCGCCCAC
>CALXHO010000013.1 GCA_944388125.1 uncultured Gemmiger sp.
CCCCATCAACCTGCTGAAGTTCTATGACCAGTGGTACATCCCTGAAAACACCATGCAGCTGCAGTACGGCCCCATCGGCACCTACTTTACCGGCCAGGATGAGAACGGCCTGTGGCAGAGCGTGACCGACGCGGAAGCGCAGGAGAAATTCGGCAAGAGCGCCGGCGAACTGAAGAGTGAGATGGAAGTGGCCGGCCCCAAGCTGATCCTGTCCGATTACTACGCCAACGTCTTTGAGATGGAGCCCCGCGCCGTGGAACGCCTGACCGACCTCTACGACTACTGGATGCAGTATGTGGACGACACCACCTGCTACCCCGTGGACTGCGTCTACACCCAGGACGAGCTGGACACCATCGACAAGTGGCGTGTGGACTTTGAGAACTACGTCTCCGAGCAGGAGGCCACCTGGCTGCGGGACGGCGGCATCACCGACGAAACCTGGAACGCCTATAAGGAGAACCTGAACAGCTACGGCATGCAGGATCTGCTGGATGCCTACCAGTCCGCCTACGACCGCTATGAAGAGACTGCCGGCTCCGCCGGCACCACCGTACCTGCCACCGCTGAGACGGCAGGCTGACCGCTCCGAAATCAATCCGAACCGAGAGGAACCTTTCCTATGTCGTACAAAATTTCCGAAAAACTGCAGCAGGCCCGGGACTATGAAGCCCGGGAAGGGGCAGCCATTCCGGCCGCCGACCGTCCGCGCCTCCACCTGACCCCCCGGGTAGGCTGGATGAACGACCCCAACGGCTTCTGCCATTACAAGGGCGCCTACCATCTGTTCTACCAGTATTATCCCTACGATACGGTGTGGGGGGCCATGCACTGGGGCCATGCCGTCAGCACCGACCTGCTGCATTGGGACTATCTGCCCTGCGCCATGGCGCCCGACACCCCCGCCGATGAGAAAGGCTGCTTTTCCGGCAGCGCGGTGGAGCTGCCCGACGGCCGCCTGGCCCTGATGTACACCGGCGTCAGCGGCACCGACAAGGCAGTCGTGCAGGCCCAGTGCGTGGCGGTGGGCGATGGGGTGGACTTTGTCAAGGACGCTCACAATCCCGTCCTGCCGCCCCGGCAGCAGCCGGAAGGATTCTGTACGGCAGATTTCCGTGACCCCAAAATATGGCGGGAGGGCGACCGCTACTACTGTGTGGCGGCGGGCCTGCACCGGGAGGACGTGGGCAGCATCCAGCTGTATGAGAGCGAGGATGCCCTGCACTGGACTTTCGTCCGGGTGCTGGACGCCAGCCGGGATGAGCTGGGCATCATGTGGGAGTGCCCCGACTTCTTCCCCCTGGACGGCCGCCAGCTGCTGCTGGTGAGCCCCCAGTCCATCGGCCCCTGTGCCGACCCCGAGATCCGCCCCGGCTATGCCACCCTGGCCCTGGTGGGGGACTACGACCCCGAGACCCACCGCTTTGACCGCCGCAGCGTTCAGCTTCTGGACGCGGGCACCGAGTTCTATGCCCCCCAGACCACGCTGACCCCCGACGGCCGCCGGGTGATGGTGGCCTGGATGGAAAACTGGGAGACCTGCAAGGCTGCCCCCCGCCGCCACCGCTGGTTCGGCCGCATGACCCTGCCCCGGGAACTGACCGTCCGGGAAGGGCGGCTGTACCAGAACCCGGTGCGGGAGATCGAAGCCCACTGGCGGGAGGAAGCCCGCCGCACCCTGAGGGTGGAGGGCGACCAGCCGCTGCCTGAGTTCAGCGGCCGGTACCAGGACGTGAGCCTGGTGCTGGATGCAGCCCAAAGCCCCGACTGCCGCGCCCTCACCCTGGGCTTTGCCCAGGGCGGCAAATGCGCCACCACCCTGCGCTGGGAGGCTGACCGGGAGGAACTGGTCTTTGACCGCAGCCGCTGCGGCACCCGGCGGGATATGGCCAACATCCGGCGCATCCCCGCCCGGGCCAGGGACGGCCGCCTGACCCTCCGCCTCATCCTGGACGGCGACAGTGTGGAACTCTTCGTCAACGACGGCGAGCGCACCATCACGTCGATCATCGACACCCCGCCGGAGGCGGACGCCCTGTCGCTGCACAGCGACGGCCCCGCCATGGTGGAGCTGGTCCGCCACACCCTGGTCTGATCCTCATAACAACCAAAAACTCCCCCGCAGCGGGCAGAAACGCTGCGGGGGAGTTTTTCTGTATTCAGGCGCTTTCAGGCTTTGGGATAGAGCAGGCGGAGCAGCCTGCGGCCCGCCGCTGTGCGGAAGATCTTTTCCTCCGCCGCGTCCACCCCGTGGGCGCCGACACCGTCCTCGTAGAGATTGACCAGAAAGTCCGCCTCCACCAGGATCTGGTAGTCCAGCCCGTCCATGGCGTCGTAGGTGTGGTGGTGCCCCACCAGATAGCAGATGCGGTCCACATCCTCCGGGGCCAGCCCAGCCTCCTCCAGGATGGGCCGGGCATAGGCGGGGCCCTCCTGCTCCTGCAGCTTGCCGTCGCAGCGGCCGTACTTTTCCTCGGCGGGATGGATGCCGATGTCGTGCACCAGGGCGGCGCATTCCACCACCAGCCGGGTGTGGGCGTCGGCCTGCTCCATCCGGGCGATGAGCTGGGCAAAGCGGTGCACCTTCATCAGATGCTGGATCCGCTTGGGGTCCCCCTTGTCAAAGTCAAACAGTTTCAGCGTGAGAAAATCCGTAACCTCCATGACAGCCACCCTTCCGGCCGGGCCCGGGGCCGCGGCCTGTTCTGGTAAAATTTTAGACGTACCGACCCGAAATGTCAAATCATCCCCACAAAAAGGGGGCAGGCCCCGGGGAAAAACTTTCCTCGGGACCTGCCGGAGCAGAAAGGAAGGGGATGGCTGTTTACAGTTCAAAGCGCTGGCGGATGATGCCCTCCAGCACGGCGGCGGTGCCGTCGATGCCGAACTTGGCTGAGTTGAGCATGATGTGGCAGTTAGCGGTCACATCGCCGCCGCCGTAGACCCGGTGGTAGCCGGCGCGGGCCTTGTCCACCCGGGCCATGGTGCGGCGGGCGGTGTCCTCGTCCATTTCCAGCTTTTCCACGCAGTTTTTCAGCCGTTCGGCCTTGGTGGCAAAGATGTGCACGTTGAACACATCGGGGCGGTCTTTCAGAATCTCATCGGCGCAGCGGCCGACAATGATGCAGCTGTGCCGGGAGGCCAGGTCCAGAATGATGTTTTTCTGCACCTGGAAGATCTCGTCCTGCATGCTCTTGACCCCCATGCCCAGGGGATAGATGCGGCGGTAAAAAAGGTTGTGGGCGGCCTCCTCGTTGTCGGCCACCTCGGAGACGGGCAGGCCCATGCGGCGGGCCGCCTGCTCCACGATGTCCCGGTCGTAGAACTCACACCCCAGCCGTCCGGCCAGATTCTGGGCGATGCTGCGCCCCATGCTGGCAAAGTCCCGGGACAGGGTGATGACATACTGTTTTGCCACAAAAACGCCCCCTTACTGTGCGGTCTGCGCCGTCTGTGCCGGGCGTGCAGTCCGCCGGGGCCGGGGATGCTGCAGCGACCGCACCGCGCAGGACAGTGCAAAGTTGATGACGAAATAGATGATGAAGGCGATGCCGAACAGCACAAAGACGTCGCTGACCAGCTGGGCGCCCGCACCGTTGTACATGTTGGAGGTGGCCAGGATCTGGCGCACCCGGGACATGAGCTCGATGACGGCCACGTTGGCCAGATAGCTGGAGTCCTTGATGGTGCTGATGACCTGGCTGAGCAGGGTGGGCACCACGGCGCGGTAGGCCTGGGGCAGAACGATGTAGCGCAGGATCTGCACCGTGCTGAAGCCCTGGGAGTGCCCGGCCTCGAACTGTCCCGCGGCCACCGAGTTGAGGCCGCCGCGGATGATCTCGGCCATGATGGAGGATTCAAACAGCACCAGGGCCACAAAGGCGCGGAAGAGGACGCGGACCTCCACACTGGTGAGGCCCAGCATGCGGTGGGTGAAGAATCCGGGCACGGGGCAGAACACCAGGCAGATGAAGATCCAGAACAAAAGCGGTGTGTTGCGGAACAGTTCAATGTATGCCGTGGCGATCCACTTGAACACCCGGCTGGGGCCGGAGCAGTAGTTGCGCAGCAGGGCCAGCACCGAGCCGATGAGCAGGCTGACCACCACGGCGCACACCGAGATGACCAGCGAGAAGGCCACACCCCGCAGGATGTAGACGGCGACGCCCTCCTTGGCCAGGATGGAAAAGCTTGCCTGCCAGTCGATCATTTACGCCACCTCCGTTTCCAGCTGTTTGACGATGGCCGCACTGCGGCGGTCCCGGCGTTTGAGGTTGTTCTCCCAGGTGGAAGCCAGGGTGGACAGGGGGAAGCAGACCACGAAGAACAGAGCACCGCACACCAGATAGGCGGGGGCGTAGGCGCCGCCGGTGGTGGCGCCGGTGACAAAGCTGTAGGTCAGCGAGATCAGGTCGGCGCCGCCCACGATGTAGAGGCAGCTGGTGTTCTTGAACAGGTTCACCGCCTGGTTGACCATGGGCGGCAGGATGATCTTGAGGCTCTGGGGGAAGATGATGTAGTACATCGTCTCCACATAGCCGAAGCCCTGGCTGGCCGCCGCCTCAAACTGGCCCTTGGGCACCGCCTGGATGCCGGCGCGGACCACCTCGGCCATGTAGGCGCCGGTGTAGATGCCCAGGCTGACGATGCCGGTGAGGATGATGCTGACCTTGGCGCCGGAAAACGCCAGCACATAATAGAGAAAGCACATCTGAAGCACGATGGGGGTGTTCTGGAAAAATTCCACGTAGACCCGGGCCACCGCCATCAGGGGCTTTTTGCCGCTGGTGGCCATCAGGCCGAATACAATGCCCAGTGCCAGGGCCAGCAGCAGGCCGAAGATGGCCGTCTCCAGCGTGTTGCCGAATCCCATGAGAAAGGTGCCGCGATAGGTCCAGACCTTGCCCCAGGCCTCGGGCGAAAGCAGCTCTGCCATACCTGTTTCCCTCCTGCGAAAAAAGGGGCGGGCCCGGGGATCAGCCCCAGCCCGCCCCGTTGGATCCTTGGAATTGCCCGGTCAGTGCCGGGAAGTCATCAGCCCAGGTTGAACTCGCTGATGTAGCCGTCGATGGTGCCGTCGGACAGGCAGGTCTCCACAAAGTCGTTGCAGTAGGTGGAGAAGTCGCTGCCCTTCTTGGTGGCGATGCCGTACTCCTGGGGTGCGAACTGGGCGTCGATGTAGCTGCGGCCCTCGGTCTTGTAGACAGCCAGGATGGACTTATCCACGCAGAAGGCGTCCACAGTGCCGGCGCTCAGGGCAGTGGAGATGGCCGGGTAGTCGTCGAACTGCTGGAAGGTGACGCCGTCGGTCCAGGTGGCGGGGTCGAAGGTGTCGGCGGAGAAGCCGGTGCCCTCAATGTCGCCGTCCTCGATCATGGCTTCCACCAGGGAGCGGGCGGAGGTGGAACCGGAGGAGACACCCACCAGCTTGCCCTTCAGGTCAGCCAGAGAGGTGATGCCGGAGGAATCCTCCACCAGCACGGTGACGTAGTCGGTGTAGTAGGGGGTGGTGAAGTCCCAGCTCTGTTTGCGCTCATCGGTGATGGTGAAGGTGGCCAGCACGCAGTCGATGTCGCCGGAATCCAGCAGCTCGGTGCGGGTGGCGGCAGTGACGGTGGTGAACTCCACGTCAACGCCCAGCTGGTCGGCCAGCTTCTTGGCCAGCTCGATCTCCATGCCGGAGTATTCGCCGGTGGCGGGGTCCTGGTAGCCGAAGCCCACCACGGCGTTCTTGACGCCGACCCGCAGGATGCCCCGGTCCACAATGGCCTGGGTATCGGCGCCCAGGGCCTCGCCGGATGCCTCACCGGTGGCGGCAGCGGAGGAAGAGTCTCCGGTCTCTGCCGCGCTGGAAGAAGACGAATCGTCGGTGCCGCCGCAGGCGGTCAGGCTCAGCAGCATGGCGCCGGCCAGGACGGACGAAAGAATGGCGTTGCGCTTTTTCATGGTGATTTCCTCCTAATATATGAAAATTTCCCTCTATATCCGGATGCCGCGGGGCATCGGGTATCAAAATCAGTGCAGGATCTTGCCCAGGAACTGCTTCACCCGCTCGTTGTCGGGGTTGGTGAAGAAGTGCTCGGGGGTACCCTCCTCCAGGATCTGGCCGTCGGCCATAAAGACCACCCGGTCGGCCACCTGGCGGGCAAAGCCCATCTCGTGGGTGACGACCACCATGGTGATGTTCTCCTTGGCCAGGCGGATCATGACGTCCAGAACCTCCTGGATGGTCTCGGGGTCCAGGGCGGAGGTGGGCTCGTCAAACAGGATGATCTTGCTCTGGACGCACAGGGCCCGGGCGATGGCAATGCGCTGCTGCTGGCCGCCGGACAGCATGGTGGGATAGGCGTGGGCCTTGTCGGTGAGTCCCACCACGTCCAGATAGTGATAGGCCAGCTCCTCTGCCTCCTTGCGGGACTTGTGGTGCAGCTTGACGGGGGCCAGGGTCAGGTTTTTCAGAACCGTCATGTGGGGGTAGAGGTTGAACTGCTGGAACACCATGGACATGTTGTCCCGGACGATCTGGCGCTTGTTTTTGTGGGTCAACTCCACGCCGTTGATGTAGACGTGGCCGCTGGTGGGTTCCTCCAGAAAATTCATGCACCGCACCGTGGTGGACTTGCCCGAACCGGACGGCCCGATGATGACAAGCTTTTCGCCCTCGGCCACCTCCAGAGAGACATCCTTCAGGACGTGCAGGTCCCCGAAGTACTTGTTGACCTTTTCCAGCTTGATCATGCCATGTTCCCTCCCGGTGGTAAAAAAGAAAGACGCTCCACACCCCGCGGGTGTGAAACGTCTTTGTTTCGTCGGTTATTGTCTGGCAGTTTAGCACGGCAGAGTGCATTTGTCAATAGTTCCCAGCTGCATTTTGCGTCTTTCCACAAACAAAGGCGGGGCAGACCGGCAAAAATTCATCGCTGTGACGGAGGAAAAGCGGACCTCACACAAAAACATACTGCCGCAGCTCGCAGTTGCCGATGGCAAAGGAGGCAAACTCCTCGTTGGACATGGAGTAAAAATAGCTGTGGACAATGCGGGCGATGCCGTTGTGGGCCACCAGCAGGCAGGTCTTGTCTGCCCGGCGCAGCTCGTCCAGCAACGGATAGATGCGGGCGGACATCTGGAGCATGGATTCCCCCGTGCCGAAGCGGTTGGCAAAGTGGGCCTTGGCGGCGTGGAAGTCGGCGCCGTCCCGGGGTGTGCCCTCAAAGACGCCGAAGTTCTGCTCGGTCAGGCGGGGTTCGACCTCCACCGGAAGCCTCGCCTCCCGGCCCAGGATGCGGGCGGTCTCGGCGGCCCGGCAGAGGGGGGAGGCCAGCACCAGGTCAATGGGCAGGGCCATCTCCCGGAGCCGGCGCCCCAGGGCGGCGGCCTGCTCTTCGCCTTTGGGGGTCAGGGCGATGTCGGTAGCGCCGCAGATCTTGTTCTCCACATTCCAGAACGTCTCCCCGTGACGGGTGAAATACAGTGTTTTTGCCATGGATTCCTCCTGTGATATTCGGTTGCGTGGCGCTGCCTCACTCCGGTTCGGAGGGGCAGGGGATATCCCGGCCGCTGCACCACAGGGCGGCCAGACTCATGTCGTCGTGGGTGTGGGAGGACAGCTTGTCCTCCATGGCGCGGAGATAGGCCTCCCGCACCGTCTCCGGCGGGTTGTCGGGGTTGGCCAGCCAGCTGCACAGCACCTCCACCGCCTGGGCAGGGACGTGCTCCTCCCGGTCATACAGGCCGTCGGCGCTGCCGTCGCTGGCCAGCAGGACGCAGCGCTCCTCCCCGCAGACTCCCCGCTGCAGCCGCAGGTGTTCCGCCGCGCAGTCCTGGGAGAGAAAATAGGTCTCGTAGGAATAGAGGCCGTTTTCCGGGTAGGAGAGCACCCGCACGCCCTCGGCGTCGCTCTCAAAGAGATAGCCGTCCCCGATGTGGCCGCACAGCCAGCGCCCGTCCCGGTGACGGGCGTAGAACAGCAGGGTGCAGTAGCACTCCTCCATGGGCAGGCCCAGCACCTCCAGGGCCTGCTGGCCGTCTTGGACCAGCCGGACGGCGGCGTCGGGGCTGTCATCGGCGTAAAGGTCCTCAAAATGCCGGGAGAGGTATCCGGGCAGCCAGTTCACCACCGTCTCGGCGGCCTGCTCGCTGTGGGGGCAGCTGCCGGCGCCGTCGCTGAGGACAACGGCGGCCAGGGTGTCGTCCCGGTATCCCCCGGCGCGGTCCTGGCAGGGCAGACCGGCGGCGGCGTGGCTGCGGCCCCGCACCACACCGGCGGCAAATTTTGCTTGCATCACATTTACCTCCCAAACGGATCAGAGTACAGAGAATCCTCAGTGCCAGTCGGTGGGGGCATCCATGCCGCCGTGCTCTACCGTGTCACGGCTGGCCTGGCTGACGTTGCGGCTGAGGTTGTCGAAAAATTTGGAGACCACCATGTTTTCCAGACGGTCCACCTTGCCGTCGATGCTGAAATCGTTCAGGCTGCGGGTGCCGTCCCCCATGCTCAGGCACATGGTCTTGAGCTTGAAGGTGCGCAGCAGGTGCTGCACCCGGTCGGCGGCCTGGCGCACCACCCGGTCCAGCTCGGAGGAGTCCCCGTCGCTGATGATGATGAGCCAGGGGGTGTAGCAGTTGTTATTGACGCTGGACAGCCGCTGGCGGTAGTCCTCGATCTGGTCCAGGGCCAGCTGCACCCCGGCGGCCAGGGAGGTCTCGGAATCCCGGGCGGCGATGGGGGTGGCGGCCAGCTGTTTCAGGGCTGCCTCGGCGGAGCCGAACTCACAGAGTACCTTCGCCTCGTTGCCGAAGGTCACCAGGCAGATTTCGGCGGCATCCCGGGCCAGAAAGTTCTCGTCCACCTTTTTCAGAAAGGCGGTGACCCCGGCGCTGATCTCCTGGATGGCGCCGCTGATCTGCATGGAGATGGAACAGTCGATGCACAGGCAGATCAGGATGCGGATGCTGCGGTTGTTGGCCATCTGGCTGTCCTGAAGAAACAGCTCGCGGGCGGTGGAGGAAGTGTCCATAGCCATAAGAAAACTCTCCTTTCAGTAGGGAAAACGGTTCATCTCCGGCGGGCGCGGATCTGTTTGCGGCAGTTGTCGCAGAGGGGGCTGCGCTTTTTGTCCCGGTTCTGGATCTGCTGCCACACCGGCATGAGGAACCGGGTGCCGCAGCGGCCGCAGGTGACGGGGGTGCGGTTCCAGCATTGGGAACAGTAGATGTGCTGGCCTTTCCTTTCCATGGAAATTTTCCGCCCCTTGAGCATCTGCACGGCATTGCCGCAGCTCTCACAGGGGACGGTGACCTGGGTGCGGCAGTCGGAACAGTAGATCTCCCGCACGCCCTTGGCTTTCAGCTCGGCCAGCCGCTTTTTCTCCATGAGGAAGGTCTTGCCGCAGCCGTCGCAGGTGACGGTGGTATGGCGGCAGGTATCGCACAGTGCCTCGGCCAGGCCGGACTCGATGAGCACGGCGTCTTCCACCGAGGTCTCGTACACCTTGCCGCAGGAGGAACAGGTCACCCGGCAGCGGTCGTTTTTGTGGTTTTCCAGGGAGTTGAGGCAGTTGCGGCAGAAGATCGGCTTGCCCTGGGCTTTCAGCCGCTCCACCTGCTTTTTGTGGAGGTTGAACGCCCGGTGGCAGAAGGGACAGACCAGATCCACATAGGTGGGATTTTCCGGGTTGAATTCGTGGTATTTGGCGGGGGCCAGCTCGTCGCTGAAGCCCAGCCGCTCCACGCAGTAGAGGTAGGAGCTCATCAGGTCGGCCCACTCGGCGGCGGTGGTGGAATGCCAGTCCAGGAAGGTCCGGCCGAAGGCCTCGCACACTTTCTTGGGCAGGTTTTTCCAGATCATCCAGTTGTCGCCGTCGGGCACCTCAAAGTCGCCGCTGTTGCGCTCCACCTCGGCGTAGGCAAAGCGGCGCTGGGCCATGGCCTGGGTGAAGTCCAGGTCGGTCTTGGTGGCAAAGGGGTTCTGGCCCAGGAAGAGGATCTCGAACAGCAGGATGGCAAAGGCGTAGTCGTCCTCGCTCTCGGTGCGCAGGATGGTCTTGAAGTCCAGGGCGCCGTGGATGTTCAGCCGCTCCCGGATGCCGGGATGGGTGAATTTCTCGATGCCCACCGGGCAGGGGAATCCCCCGAACTGGAAGCTGTCGGTATCCACCACATAGACCCGGCCGCTGTTTTTCAGGTCCACCATGAAGTTGCCGCCGTTCACATCCCCCATGAGGATGTTGTGTTTGTGCAGCTGTGCCATGATGCGGGCCGCCGCCAGGGCGGTGCGGATCAGGTCCTTGCGGGTCCAGTTTGCCATCAGGGCCTGGCGCTGGCTGGGAGAGCCGATCTTCAGCACCGACTTGGCAAAGGGCAGGGCGTTTTGGGGGGCGCGGGGCATGGTGTAGCCGCAGAAATCCCCGGTTTCGGTGTAGAGCATGTGGGTGGGCCAGCAGAGCTCCGCCAGGCCGGGATCGTGGGCCAGCATCTCGGTCAGCTTGTCCCGGCGGCCCACCGTCAGGTGTTCCCGGTTGTAGATCTTGGCCACGATCCCCTCGCTGTCGGTGAGGAACAGCGTGCCCTCGCCGCCCTCAGCGGGCTCGCCGTCCTCGGTGAGCAGACCGCGCAGCGTCACGGGGCGGTGCTCCTCGGTGTAGAGGACCATGCCGTTTTTCCCTTCCCCGGGAAAAGGCAGCAGCGTCTCATCCATCACCCGCAGGGGCGGGTCCTTGGGGAAGGGGGCGTTTTTCTGCCGGGCAGGGGAAGCGGCCGGAGGTTTTTTCACCGTCGTCCCGGGTCCGGGACCGGCCTGGGGCGTCCTTACCGGCGCCCCGGTTGCAGGGGCGGGGGCAGGAGCTGCCTGTGGCTTTTTCACCGGCATCTCCGCCGCGGGGGCGGGAGCCGGGGCAGCCGGGGACGGGGTCACCCGGGGAAAGGCTGCGCCGGTCGGGTCAGAAGCGGAAACGGGAGTGGGCGCGGGCGCGGAAACAGGGGCCGGCGCAGGGGCGGGAGACGGGGCGGCAGCGGGAGCCGCGGAATCCCGCGACGTTTCCGCGGGAGCTGTCCGGTCTTTCGAAAGGGGGGAAGCGTTCTCCTCCATCATCTCTTTGAGCAGGCGGTCGGTGCGGACAAAGCTCTCCTTGACCAGCGGCATCACCAGCGGGTCGTCCAGGCTGGGGGCGGCAAAGGGCAGAAAATGGCGCAGCACCATGCAGTCCACCCCCACCAGCTCGTTGCCCTGCACCCGCACCACCGTCACAAAGGGCAGCCGGGCACGGTCGATGAGCTTGGGCAGGCTGGTGGCGCCGCTGACAAAAACGCAGTACCGCTCAAAGGGATGATCCTGCAGGGTGCGCACCAGGGCCTCGTCATCGGTGTACAGCGGGTCGGCCACGCCGGTCAGCTTCACCTTCAGCTGGTCCATGGCAAAGACGTAGGTGCCCTTGGACTGTTCCAGGGGGGCGATCTCCTGTTCCAGATCCTGGCGCTGGGGGGCGTAGGCGGGGCCCATGGGGGCCAGAAGCTGATATTTCTGCCGCAGGGCATCCAGCCGGTCAATGTCCCGGATCAGCCGCAGCATGGCGGTGCGCTCCACAAAGAGGGGGCGCCCGGCGGTGCGGGCGGCGGGGTAGAGCCGGCTGCCCAGAAAATACTTGCCGCCTGCGCTTTTGAGCAGACTGGGGGTCAGGATGATCTGATGGGTGCGCACCAGTTCCTGCAGGGTGCGCTGGTCCATGCTGCCCCCTGCGTAGCTGGCCAGAAGATCCAGGGCGGGGATGCCGTCCAGTTTTTTCTGGGCCATGCGCAGGCGGATGTCCTCCTCCTGCAGGCGGCGGGCATCCTGCTGCTGCTGGAAGGCGCGGTTCTGGGCGGCAAGGGCCTCGTTTTCGGCGCGCAGCTCCTCCCGCTCCCGCTCTTCCCGGGCGCGCTCCTCCTCCCGGCGCACGGCGTCGGACAGATAGCCCAGAACGTTGTTCAGCGGGGCGTCCACAAAGCCGTCGGTGAAGGAAAACCCGCTCTGACCCAGCATTTCCCGCACCTGGTCCGCGGTGAGCAGCCCCTGCATCTCCTTGGCAATGTCCTCCGCCGAATAAAAGGCAATGGCGGCGGCCTCGTCGTAAATGCGGTGCACCTCGTCATATTCGGCCTTGACGGCGTCGCTGCGCAGGCAGTCCACCACCTGTATCCAGGGTTCGTAGATCTTTTGCCAGGCGGCTGCCGTCTCGGGCTTGCTGGAGGCGGTGGAGGCGTGGGCAAAGTCGTTGCGCAGATGGATGGCGGCGTGGAAGAGATCCTCCCACTGGAATTTGCGCATGCTGGCAAGCCGGGGGCAATGCTGGCGGGCCAGGTCGGCCATGCTGCACCCGGCCTTGTCCTCCGGCAGATAGACAAACAGTTTGAAACAGGCCTGCATGTCCAGCTTGCCCAGCAGTTCCCGGCGCAGGTCGGGGGAGACAGGGGCGGTCAGCACCTTCTTTAAGTAGTCGTCAAAGGCTGGATTGTTGGCGCGGGGCTTTTTCTGGCCGTTGGCGGCGCTGTCGGGCAGGGCCTCCCAGACGCGGTTGCGGTCGATGACCGAGCGCTGTTTTTCCTGTTCCGGCTGGGCGCATCCGGCGCGGAAGATGGCGGCAAACTTGTCCTCGGGAATGATGCTCTGCAAAGTGGCTACCATGAAGTTCAGCACGGCCTTCTGCAGCGAGGTGGCCTGCTGGGTCAGACGGTCGGCATACAGCGCAGCCCGGCGGCTGTCGTTGGCGTGGTCCATATGCAAAAACCTCCTTGTCATGGAAAAAAGGCGGCAAAACTCTTATATCAGGTATTATAGTCCCAAAAATCCGGCGGGTTCAACCTTGGCCGGCATAAAATCTGAAATTTCCTCCCCCGCCGCCCTGCCCGATTGAAAAAATATGGCGATACAGTATAATGAAAATAATACTGTTTCAGATTTCTGCTCACCCGCGGGTGAACAGTTTGAAAAATCATTCCCTATATTTTTGACAGGACCGAAAGCGGCAGACCGTCTGCCCGGGACCGGTCTCGATAAGAAAGGATGAGAAAAATGTTCCAGTATGAGGATTTGGATTTTGAGACCCTTCGCAATTCGGAAGAGATCGACCCCGACAGCCCGGAAGCTCTGTATGCCATGGCGCAGTTTTACCGGACCGGCAAGGGTGTGACCGCCGATGCGGACATGTACAAAAAATATCTGCGCAGTGCCGCCCAGGCGGGCAGCGAGATGGCCGCCCGGGAACTGGAGGAGCAGAAAGGTGCCCCGGCCGCCCCCAAGACGGCGCAGGCGCCGTCCGGCCTCACCGAGCTGATCCGCGGCGCCGAGAAGGGCCAGCCGGACGCCCTGATCCCGGCGGCAGATGCCTGTGCCCGGATGGGGGAGCCGGAGCGCGCGGTGAGGTTCCTGCAGAAAGCGGCGGACCTGATCGACCGCAATATTTACACCGAGGAGGAGTGCCAGCAGATCTGGCTGAAACTGGCCAGACTGTGGGGCGGCAAGGAGCTGAACGACCCCGAAAAATGCCACCGGGCCTACGGCATGGCGGCGGAGCTGCACAATGCCGAGGCGGCGGCCGCCTACGCCGAGCAGTGCCGCAACGGCTACGGCTGCGAGAAGGACGAGGAGAAAGCTCTCCACTATGAGGCCATCAGTGCCGAGCGTGGCGGCTCCTTTGAAAAATACGGCTTTGCCCTGCAGCTGTTGACCAGCGGCAAGCGGATGGACGCGGCCATGCTGCTGGAGCAGGCCATGAACACTGCCCAGGACCCCGAAATGAAACAGGCCTGCCGGCTGATTATGGCCTATCTGGGCGCATCGCCCCTGACGCCGGAGACGGCGCAGTGGGCCTGGCAGCACTATGACGGGCAGAAGATCCGGGCAAACCCGGAGGAAAACGGCAAACGCGAAGAGATGGGCATTCCCCTGATGACGCTGGCGGAACCCTACGGCACCATGGAGCACGCCCGGGAGGCGGGCCTGCCCTTTGACGCCGAACAGGCGGCGGTCATCGGCAAAAATACCGATCCCAAGGTGGGCATCCAGTGGCTGGAGTATGCGGCGGAGCAGGGCAGCGTCAAGGCCTACAATACCCTGGGATATTATTACGTTGTGGGTAAAGGTGTGCCCAAGGATTCCCGCCGGGCGTTTTACTGGTTTGAAAAAGGCGCCCAGGCCGGAGATGCCACTGCCCAGTATAATATGGGCCTCTGCTACTGGGATGGCAACGGCGTACCCGCCGACCCGGGCAAGGCGGCCATCTGGTTCCGGCAGGCGGCGGACAAGGGCGACGCCAGCGCCCAGAACCGGCTGGCCCATTGCTACCAGAATGGCATCGGTGTGGCTGCTGACCCGGAACAGGCGGTCTACTGGTACAACCAGGCGGCAAAACAAGGGGACGGCAATGCACAGAGCAACCTGGGCATTTGCTACCGGGACGGCATCGGTGTGGCAGCCGACCCGGAAAAGATGATCTACTGGTTCCGCCAGGCGGCGGAGCAGGGCAATGCCAAAAGCCAGAACAGCCTGGGAAACTGCTATCTTGAGGGCAGAGGCGTGGAGAGGGACCCGGTCCAGGCGGCAGCCTGGTTCCGGAAAGCGGCGATCCAGGGCTGGGCAACCGCTCAGTACAATCTGGGCGGATGCTACAAGGAGGGCGTCGGCGTTGCCAAGAACCTGCAAAAGGCGGCCGAATGGTTCCGGAAAGCAGCGGAGCAGGGGATGCCGGACGCCCAGTATGTTCTGGGAAAAAGCTATGCCTCCGGGAGTGGCGTGGAAAAGGATCTGACGCAGGCCGCTGCCTGGTACCAGAAGGCCGCAGAGCAGGGCATGGCAGAAGCCCAGTACAGCCTGAGCGTCTGTTACCGGGAGGGCAGCGGTGTGGCCGCCGACCTGAAAAAGTCCGCCTTCTGGAGCCGCAAAGCGGCGGAGCAGGGAATGGCGGATGCCCAGAATGATCTGGGCGTCTGGTATCAGCGCGGCGTCGGCGTAGAAGGAAAGGACCTGCCCCAGGCTGCAGAATGGTTCCGCAAGGCGGCGGAGCAGGGCCTGGCAGCGGCCCAGTGTAATCTGGGCATTGCCTACTGGAAGGGCCAGGGCGTGGAACAGGATGAAGACCAGGCCCTGACCTGGCTCCAGAAAGCGGCGGACCAGGGGTATGAGCAGGCCAGGAAGGCCATCCAGCAGATGCGCCGCCAGCAGGAACCGGAGCCTGCGCAGCCGGAACAACCCTCCGCCGCATCCCCCTCCAACGGGAAAAACGAAGGTCTGAATAACCGGAAGCTCCTGCTGCCTTTGCTGGTTGCCGTGGCTTTTGCGGTGGTCTGGATGGTCAGCGGTTTTGTGGAGGTGCTGTTCCCCGCAAAGAGCGATGCCGAAGCGGGCACAGCGGGCACCGGGACCAGCCAGGCCGCCGACTCCAACGTCATCAATCCCTTCGACCCCGCCTTCTTCAATACGCCCGACGGGGTGGAACTGAAGTTCAGCGGCATTGCCCCCAACGGCACCCTCATCATCAGCAACAATCTGCCGTCGGACAACCCGGCGTCCCAGATTATCTATGAGGCCGACCGCTATGAAGGCCTTTCCGACCTGGAGAACATCACCATCACCGCCTCGCTGAACAACAGCGACTACCGCCTGAAAAACACCAGCGTTGTCATGAAGGTAAAGCTGGACAATCATTATCTCAAATCCCTGGATGAGCTCAACGCCGATTCCTGGGCCAAGATCAAGACGGCCCTGAATGAAAAGGTCATTGCCAACATCGGCATGCCGGATGAAAACGGCATCTATGTGCCCAACAGCAACCGCGACATCGATACGGATGACGGTTATTCCCTGGATGATTCCAAGATGTATGGTCTCACCTATACAAACTGCATCCTTCTCCAGGCCAAAAATCCCGAGGATCTGGACAGTGATGAGCCGGAAAGCCGGCTGATGATTGAGTATACCATCGGCTATGATCTGGTGTATACGTGGGCAGATAGTGTCTCCGAGACCGTTCCCGCCGCCACCGGCTGCATTTACGTGGACGACCTGATCGTGGACGGCGACGGCAACGCGGAGGTGGATTCCTCTCAGTTCAAGATGTCAAGAAAGGTATATCACCAGTTGGTGGACTTCGAAAACAACTGGATCTCTCCTTACATGACCACCTACTCCATGAGCACGGTGGACGCCTCCCAGGTGCTGCCCCAGTAAGTGCCTTTTCCCATTACAATCACCGGACAGCCCCTGCCTTCTGCAGACTTTGCGGAAGGCGGGGGCTGATTTTTTTCCAATTTTTTTCTGCCCGGCGTGAACTCGGGCGGGAATGCTGCCGTATCACCTGTATGCAGGCGGAAGGGCATGGAAATGCCGGGAAGCCGGACAAAACAGAAAGAAGGTGAAGAAAAAATAAAATTTTTCCAGACAGGGCGTGAACCTTCCCCGGAACCCGCCCCTATCACAAAAGCAGAGAGGCAAACACCTCCCCACCGCACCGGGACCGAGGATGCGGGGCCAACCTGGCAGCCAAGCGCCAAGGGCAGGCGGGACACCAGACCGCACACGGGGGATACCCCGGTGAGCCGCACCCCCATCCAGCGGCCCGCTGCCAGCTCCGCCCCGGCGGAGGGATCGCTTCGGCGGTCCAGCTGAAGTTTCGTCGCCTTTTTACATAGAGAACATGATTTAGAGGAGGAAAGTAACATGTCTGAGAACAATCTGTACCGTCAGGATTCGGAAAACAAGACCGGCAATCGCCGAAAGAAAGAGGGAAAAATCATGAATCGCAAATCTATTGTCGCCATCGTGGCCGCCGCCCTGCTGGGGGTCGGCGCCGTCTCCTACGTAGCCCTGCGGCCCCAGACCGGGTCCGAGGCAGCGCTCCCTGTGGCCGTCCAGCCCGCGGAGGATAACACCTCCGCTCCGGATGCCGTCCCCGAAGCCCCGGATACCTCCTTGAATGATCCGGCAGAGGACGCAGCCGACACCACCGAAACCACCGAAACCACCAGCCGCGCAGCGGACAGCGCTGCAGCCGAAAAAGAAGCTCCTTCCGCGACCGAGACCCCGACGGTCACCGGGGCGGAGACCCTGGCGGCGGAGCAGACCGCCGCAGCGGACACCACCGTCAGCAATGCGGGCGGCGGCGCCGTCCAGGTGGGGGACGAGCAGCAGACCAATTCCCAGCCCGGCGGTGACAGCCAGCAGCAGGGCGGCGGACAGAATACGCCGTCCCAGCCCTCCGGCCAGGGCACGGTCCAGGCGGCGGACATCCTGACCCTGACCAATCAGGCCCGCCAGGCGAACGGCCTTGCCGCCCTGACTGCTGCGCAGGAGCAGGCAGCCGTCGATACCCGCGCCAGAGAGCTGGCCCAGGTCTTTGACCACACCCGCCCCGACGGCAGCAGCTGTTTCACGGCGGTGAGCGGCTCCTACACCTACGAGGGTGAGAATATTGCCTTCATCCAGGGCGAGGCATCGGCCCAGCGCTTCCTGGAACTGTGGATGGGCTCGGAGGGACACCGTGCCAACATCCTGAGCCAGAATTATGTGTCCATGGCGGTGGGCGTCTTTTACGATTCCGCCACCAACACCACCTACGCGGTGCAGATGTTCTTCGGCGAGCCCCTGACCCCGGCACAGCCCACCTACACCTACGTGGACACGGTGGTCGCCCCCACCTGCACCGAGCAGGGCTACACCCTGCACACCTGCAACGAGGATGAGAGCAAGAGCTACAAGGACAATTACACCGACGCCCTGGGCCACGACTGGGACGAGGGCACGGAGACCCAGGCGGCCACCTGCACGGCGGACGGCGTGAAGACCTTCACCTGCTCCCGCTGCAGTGAGACCCGGACCGAGGCCATCCCCGCCACCGGCCACCAGACCGAGGTCCGGAATGCCGCGGAAGCCACCTGCACCACGGACGGCTACACCGGTGACACGGTGTGCACCGTCTGCGGCGAGGTGATCGAGGAAGGCGAGGCCATCCCCGCCGCCGGTCACCAGACCGAAGTCCGGAATGCCGCGGAAGCCACCTGCACCACGGACGGCTACACCGGTGACACGGTGTGCACCGTCTGCGGCGAGGTGATCGAGGAGGGCGAGGCCATCCCCGCCGCCGGCCACCACTTCGTTGACGGCAAATGCACCGTCTGCGGCGAGGCTGACCCCGACTACAAGCCCGAAATGGAATATACCTACACCGAGACGGTGGTCGCTCCCACCTGCACCGAGCAGGGCTACACCCTGCACACCTGCAACGAGGACGAGAGCAAGAGCTATAAGGACAACTACACCGACGCCCTGGGCCATGACTGGGACGGCAAGAATCTGGGCGCCAAGTGCAAGCGCTGCGGCACCGACCTGTTCATCTTTGACCACACCGTGGAGGCAACCTGCCAGGATGGCGGCTGCGACGTCTACGTCAGCGTCGAGGATCCCAGCCAGATCCGCATGACCAACTTCACCGACCCCGTTGACCACAACTTCGTGGACGGCAAATGCACCGTCTGCGGGGCCAAGGATGACACCTTCATCCCGTCCTACGACGACAATTACAGCGAAAGCTACTACAACAGCACCATCGCATCCCTGACCAATGCGGAGCGGGAGAGCCGCGGTCTGGCGCCGCTCCGCTACGCTTCCGAGTATCAGGCAGCCGCCGATATCCGTGCGCAGGAAATCGTCACCAACTTCAGCCATACCCGTCCGGACGGCTCCGGCCCGGAAACCGCGCTGGATGCCCTGGGCGCCAAGTATGACCATGTGGGCGAGAACATCGCTTACGTCTCCAGCATGTACAAACCCGGCAAAATCGTGGACAACTGGATGGCTTCCTCCGGTCACGCCGCCAATATCCTGAACAGCTCCTTCGATTCCTTCGTCGTCGGTACTGCCTGCTCCAATGGCCGTGTCTACGCCGTGCAGATTTTCTTCGCGGATGCCTCCGCGGCGGACAACAGCATCCAGACCATGGCGCTGGACCAGGCGGAAGCCCCTTTTGAGGCGGCGGCCCCGGCGGAGGAAGCTGCTCCCGCCGGTGAGACCGCTCCCGCTGAAGAAGCAGCCCCTGCCGGTGAGCTGACTCCCGCCGAGGACGCCCCTCCCGCCGAGGCGGCCGCCCCCGCCGAGGAAGCCGCCCCCGCCGAGGAGGCCGCCCCCGCCGAGGAGACCACCCCCGCTGAGGAGCCCGCCCCCGCTGAGGAGCCCGCTCCCGCCGAGGAAGCTGCCCCCGCCGAGGAGCCCGAGGAAAAGAAGGAGGATGCACTTCCCGCCGATCCTCAGGAAGACCCCGCGGCCCAGGCCGAGCCCTCCGGCCAGACGGAGTGATCCGGCCTGCTTCCCCGGACGGCCGGTGCCTGTCCACCTTGTCAGCCCGATTGCGGCGGTGTTATACTGAATTTGTCAGAAACACGCCGCACGCCCGGCCGACGGGGCCCGCACAGGCGCCGGCCGTCCTTTTTATGATCTGGAGGAAACTTCCATGAAACGCATTTACTTCACTGCCGTCCCCCTGGAAAGCAATTTTGTCCTGGACAAAAAGCCGGTCTGCCCGGTGAACTTCACGCTGGATACCGGGGTCCGGGAGGCGGCGTTTCCCATCGTCCCCATTGTGGACGCCACCCTGCAGCCGGAGGATGAGGGCGTGATCGTGGCGGTCCGCCAGCAGAACAGCCCCCGCAACAAAAACATGGACATTCTGCGGGAGGAGCTGGACGCCCTGGGCAAATCCAACTGGACCATCCGGGAACTGACCGTTCCCGAGCGGCAGGACAAGGATCTGCTTCTGGGGCTGTTCACCGCCATGATCGACTGCCTCGCCGACGACGCCTGCTACTACGCCTGCATGACTTTCGGCACAAAGACCTATCCGGTGGTGCTGTTCAGCGCCCTGTCCTACGCCGAAAAGATCCGCAAAAACACCCAGATCTGCGGCATCTATTACTGCGAGATCCGGCGGGAGGAAGGCAAACCCCGGCAGGCCAGTCTCTACGATGTGTCCGCCCTGTTCACCCTCAATTCGCTGGTGGATCTGGTGGCCGGTATGGACTGTGAGGACAAGGACCGGATGATCCGCACCATGCTGGAGCTGTAACGGAGGCATACCATGCAACAAAACAAGGAGGAACGGGCGGACCGGGACGCCCTGAAACAACAGATCAACACCCATCCGCTGCTGGCCCTGCCGCCGGAAGAGCGCTTGGGGCAGACCCGCCAGCGGATGGAGCTGGCCGAGCTGCTGCTGCGCTGGTACCGCTTTGAGCAGCAGCTGGAAAAGACGCTTCAGACTCAGGACAGCGCCCTGGCCGAGAGCGAAGCCAGCGCCCGGGGTGTCTACACAAGGAATAAAAAAATCCAGCAGCATTTTGACGGCGTGGCCTTTATGGAGACGGTGGTGGAAGCCCTCAAGTGGTACGACGCCTCCCGGGGCGCCGCTTTCACCACCTACTTTTACGGCCTGTACCAGCAGCGGGCCCAGCGGAGCAACGCCCGGGAGATCGCCATTGTGGAGCGGCAGGCCTTCGGGCCGCTGAAGCGGCAGGACCTGCAGCTGCTCAAGCAGCTCAACAAGCTGATCCTGCGCCAGAACCTTCCCTATGCCCCGGAAAATCTGCCCGACAAACTGTGCGTTCCCCTGGCGGAACAGCTGGGCATCACGCCCAAACAGCTGCGGGGGCTTTTGTCCACCCTGCGGATGATCCGCCTGGTGGAGCCCGCCCGCAACGAGGACGGGGAGGAGGAAGCCCCCGAGGAAAAGGTGGCCGACGCCGCAGAGCAAAACCCCGCCCGGCAGATAGAGGCCATCCAGGAGCTGGCCGCGGCGCTGGACCTTCTGGCGGAAAACGACCAGAAGGAATACCCCCGGCTTTTCATGACAAACGATGTGCTGCGCCCCCTCAAGGACCCGGACGGGGAAACGGGCGATCCCGTGGCCTATGCCAGGGTGCTGGTGCAGTGTGAGGAAGCCCTCTTCCGGGCTGTCTTTGAAAAGGCCTATCTCCGCTTTGTCTATGAGGAATCCCCCCGCCCCGACAGCATGCGTCATCTGGTGAAAGGCCGGCTGCGGCGGCCGCTGCAGGACGCTTCCATCGCGGCCTACAAGCAGGTCCGGCCGTCGGCAGTGTCCAACGCCCGCAAGCGGTTCCAGGCGCTGCAAAAGCAGCTGCGCCGCCAGCTGGAAGAGGACTGACGCCGGGAAAAAATCGGACCCCCGGGGACGGGTCCCGGCGGCATCGACAGCTTCCGACCCGGGCAAACCTTGACAGCTTTGCCGGTGGACCGTATAGAATACAGTGCAGGGCAACGGCGCCTTTTCGGAAGCCGTTGCCCTGCGCTTTTTTGCGTGAAGGAGGGCATTGAACATGGAAGACCTGATCCGGCATGAAGGGCAGATAAACCAGCAGCTGGCGCGGTACGGCGTCAAGTTCGGCATTTACAAGGACGGACAGTTTCATGAGCGGCTGTTCCCCTTTGACACCATTCCCCGCATCATCACGGCGGCGGAGTGGACCACCCTGGAAAAGGGCCTGGCTCAGCGCGTGCGGGCGCTGAACTGTTTTCTGCGGGATATCTACGGCGAAAAGCGCATCCTGGCCAACGGCGTGGTGCCGGAGGATTTCGTCTACCGTTCCCCCGGCTACCTGCCTGCCTGCGAGGGCATCGTCCCGCCGGGCGGGGTGTACAGCCATATCTCGGGCATCGACCTGGTCAAGGGCAAGGACGGTGTCTGGTATATCCTGGAGGATAACCTGCGCATTCCCTCCGGTGCCTCCTATCCCCTCATCGCCCGGGAACTCTGCCGCCGCTGCAGCCCCGAGACATTCCGCCGCCACCCGGTGGTGGACAACCGCGGCTACGGCGAGCTGCTGCGCAAGACCATGGACAGCGTGAACACCGGGGGCATCAACGTGGTGTTCACCCCCGGCCGCTATAACGCCGCCTACTTTGAGCACGCCTTCCTGGCCGAGAAGGCCGGGGCAGTCCTGGCCGAGAGCGGCGACCTCTATGTGCGGGACAGCCAGCTGTACTACCGCTCCACCCAGGGGGACGAGAAGGTGGGCGCCATCTACCGCCGGGTGTCCGACGAGTACATGGACCCCCTCTGCTTTGAGCCCAGCTCCCTCATCGGCATCCCCAACCTGATGGCCGCCTACCGGGCGGGCAACGTGGCGGTACTCAACGCCTTCGGCAACGGGGCGGCGGATGACAAGGGCATCTACTATTTCGTCCCCTGCATGATCCGCTACTATCTGGGGGAGGAGCCCATCCTCTCCAACGCCCCCACCTACCTGCCCATCGAGGACAAGGACCGCCAGTATATTCTCGATCACCTGGACAGCCTGGTCATCAAGGATGTGGCCGAGGCGGGCGGTTACGGCGTGGTATTCGGCAGCAAGCTCACCAAGGAACAGCTGGCCGACCTGCGGGAGACCATCCTGGCCCGGCCCCGGCGGTTCATCGCCCAGGAGGTGGTGGACTTCCAGGATCTGCCCATCCGGGACAACGGGGAGACTGTGGAGCGCAAGGCCGACCTGCGGGCCTTTGTGCTCTCGGGGGCGGAGGACACGGTGGTCTGGCCCAGCGGCCTGACCCGGTTCTCCCGCAATCCCGACAGCTTCATCGTCAATTCGTCGCAGGGAGGAGGATTCAAGGATACATGGATACTGTCACGCTGAGCAAACAGAACCGGCTGTTCTGGCTGGGCCGGTACAGCGAGCGGGTCTACGCCACCACCCGCCATATGATGCAGCAGCTCGACCTTCTCATCGACGGTCGGCCGGTGGCCTACCAGGATTACTGCGCCCGGCTGGGCATCCCCTGCATCTACACCAGCGACGAGGATTTCTGCCGCCGGTATCTCTTTGACGCAGGCGACCCCAACTCGGTGCTGTCCGCCGCCGAGGCCATGCTGGGCAACGGCATGGTATTGCGGGAAACCCTCACCTCCCAGACCCTGGCCTATCTGGAGATGGCCCACTTCGCCATGGAGATGGCCAGCCGCAGCGAGGCCCCGGTGGTGGAGCTGCAGTGGGTGCTGGATGACCTGATGGCCTTCCGGGGCAGCTTTGACGACACGGTGGAGGCGGAGAGCGCCCGCAACATCACCAAATCCGGCGGCATGGTGGAGCGCCTGAGCCTGATGATCCGGCTGGGCGCCCCCGCCGACCGGACCATGCGGGAGCTGCGCAAGCTGCTCAACCGGCTGTACAAGACCGACCTTGCCCCCGACGCCGCCGCCCTGGCGGTGGTGGAGGGCCGGGCCGTGGAGGAAAAGGCGGTGCCCGATGCCCAGCTTCTCACCGCTGTGGAGGGGCTGTTCCATCCATGAGCCGGCTGCTGGACTTTGTCTACGATGTGCAGCTGAGCTTCAGCGTGCCGGTGCGGCGGCACGCCTTTGTGCTGCGCTGCCTGCCGGACGACGGCCCCGGCCAGCGGGTGCTGGACCTCTCCCTGACGGTGGACCCCGTCACCCCCCTGACCATCCAGCGGGACGGCTTCGGCAACCGGCTGCAGATCGGTCGGCTGGAGGACTTCCACGACCACTTCCGCTACACGGTGCGGGGCACCGTCCTGCGGGACGATGCCTGCCGGGCGGCGCAGCCCTGCCACCCGGTGTTCCGGCTGCCTTCCCCCTACACCCAGCCGGACGAGGCCATGAAAACCTTTCTGGCGGGGCTGACCCTGCCGGAAAAGCCCCGCGCCCGGGCCTGGGCCCTGGCCGAGGCGGTGCATGACCGGATGCACTATGTCCCCGGCGCCACCGGAGTGGCCACCACCGCCGCCCAGGCTTTTGCCAAAGGGGAGGGGGTCTGCCAGGATTTTGCCCACATTTATCTCTCCCTGGCCCACAGCCTCAACGCCCTGGACACCCCCGCCCTGGTGGTGGAGATGGGGGTGGGCAACCGTCTGACCCGGGCCTGGGGCGACCAGCTGATCCAGGGCATCCTCAGCCTCATGGCCTCCCTGGGCATGTGGACGGGGCCGGTGCCTCAGGTGCGGGACCCCATCGTCAGCAGCGACGGCCATGTGAGCTTTGTCAACTCTCCCTGCCCGGGCATCCTCATCCCGGCGGTGGAACACGGCACGCTGGTCTGCCGGGGACAGGAACTGGGCCTGGTGGCCGATCCCCTCACCGGCGAGATCCTGCAGCACCTGCCCAGCCCGGCGGACGGACTGCTCTTCACCCTGCGGGAATACCCCGTGGTGTATGAGGGCTCGCTCATCGCCCGCATCCTGGGCGAAAACACCGAGGAAGGGGAGGACGAGGCATGAAAGAGGAAATCCTGTTTACCATCGACGCTCCCTACCGTCCGGCCCTGCCGGTGCGGGGGTGGCGCTTCGGCAATCCGGAGGGCCGGGACCTGGCCGTCATGGGGGCCTTGCGGGGCAATGAGATCCAGCAGATGTACGTCTGCGGACGGCTGATCAGCGCCCTGCAGACTGCCGAATCGGAGGGGGCCCTGTCCCCCGACTGCGGCATTCTGGTGGTGCCCTGCGCCAACCAGTTTTCCATGAACGTGGGGCGGCGGTTCTGGGCGGCAGACAACACCGACATCAACCGCATGTTCCCCGGCTACGACCAGGGCGAGACCACCCAGCGCATCGCCGCCCGGCTGTTCGGGGCCCTGCAGGGCTACCGGTGGGGTGTGCATCTCACCAGCTTTTACCTGCCCGGTGACCATCTGCCCCATGTGCGCATGATGGACACCGGCTACCAGCAGGTGGAGGAGGCGGCCGCCTTCGGCCTGCCCTACATCCTGGTGCGCAGCCCCCAGGCCTACGACACCACCACCCTCAACTACAACTGGCAGATCTGGAACACCCAGGCCTTTTCGCTGTACAGCACCTCCACCGAGTGTGCCGACGACGACGCGGCCCGGCTGACGGTGGAGGCCATCCTGCGGTTCCTGGCGGTGAAGGGGCTGCTCAAGCGGCCCTACTTCCCGGCGGAGGGCCAGCCCCGCATCCTGCGGGAGAACGCCCTCCACACCGTCCTGTCCCATGCCGGCGGCCTGATGCTCAACCGCCGCGCCCCCGGCGACCGGGTGGAGGCAGGGGAGCTGCTGGGCGAGATCATCGACCCCTGCACCTGCCGCTCCCTGGAACAGCTCCGGGCCGACTGCCGGGGCCGGGTGTTCTTCTGCCACCGGGCCCAGCTCATCGACGGCCACGAGGTGGCCTTCCGCCTGCTGCCCGAATAAGATAACTGCATGAAAAAAGCGCCATTCCTGAAAAAGGAATGGCGCTTTTTGTCTGGATATGGTATGGTAGAGGGCAAACGGCGCTCAGCGGACGCTGCCGCCCTCCAGAAAGTGGTAGCCGATGAGCTGTTTCTGGCTCACCGGCTCGCCGCGGCTCATCTTGAGCACCGTCTCGGCGCAGATGACGGCCTGGGTCTCGGCGTCAAAGCGGATGGTGGTCAGGGGCGGGATCAGCAGTTCGTTGGTCTCGTACCCGCCGAAGCCGGTGACCGAAAGGTCCTGGGGAATGCGCAGGCCCAGCTCCCGGGCGGCCTTGTAGACGCCGTAGGCGATGCGGTCGGTGGCACAGACCAGCACCTCGGGGCGGTCGGGATCCCGCAGGATGTTCCGGGCCACCGACAGGGCGGTCTGATAGGTGAAGTCGGCCAGATAGTTGCGCACATCGGTGACGCCGCAGGCCTGCAGCCCCCGCAGCACCCCCTCCTTGCGCTGCTGACCCACCGCGATGTCGTCCTCGCTCACCCACAGAAAGCCCACCCGACTCAGCCCCCGGCCGGCGATGTAGCGGCCCAGGGCCTCCCCGGCGGCCAGGTTGTCGTCCAGAATGGACACCCCGGAGGCAAACTCCTGTCCCATAAAGACCACCGGTGTCTTGACGGCGGCCACCGCCTTCTCGTGGGCGGGGGTGATGCAGGTGGCCACCAGAATGATGCCGTCCACATTCATCCGGGCCAGACTGCCGATGCTGCGCACCTCGTAGGCCAGATCGGCCTCGGTGTTGATGAACAGCGGGGTGTAGGACTTGGCCCGCAGATATTTGTCGATGGCGGTGAGCACCCGGGGCGTGGTGACCGAGTCAAACCCCGGCAGAATGATGCCGATGATGTGGCTCTGCTTGGCGCTGAGCCGGGCAAAGACGTTGGCCTCGTAGTGATAGTGGTCGATGGCCTGCTGGATGCGGCGGGCGCTTTCCTCCCGGACCGGTTTTCCGTTGAGATAGCGGGAGACGGTGCTCTTGGCCACCCCGGCCATGGCGGCCACGTCATCAATGGTGGAATGCTCTTTCATGGTACGGCACACTCGCTCTGTGGAAATTTGCAGCGCCCCGCGGGACGGGACGCTGTATTGTGGACAATATTATAGCATAGGCGTTCGGACAGCGTCAAACCGGTACGAGCAGAACAGAAAATGACCAGAAATAAAACCGGTTTCACAAAAATCGAGCCAAAAAATTGTGAATGATTGCGTATTGAATCGAAACTCTCCCGCGCTTATAATATTCAATAAAGAAACCGGTTTTACTAAATCACAGGACATTCACCGCAACATCCGGGGAGGCAAATCATGAGCGAACAGAACAATCAGGAACGCTACCTTGCCATTGTCAAACAGCTGGTGGAGCTGGTAGGCGGACAGGACAACATTGTGGCCAGTACCCACTGCGCCACCCGTCTGCGCATCGTGCTGAAGGATTACGACAAGGCCGACCGTGACAAAATTGAGGACGTGGATCTGGTCAAGGGGCAGTTTGTTGCCGGCAACCAGCTGCAGATCATCTTCGGCGCCGGGCTGGTCAACGACATCTACGAGGTCTTTGCCCAATACACCGGCACCGGCGGCAGCACCATGGCGGAGGTCAAGCAGGCCGCTGCCACCCGCATGAATCCCCTGCAGGCGGTCATCAAGTCCCTGTCCGACGTCTTTGTGGACATCATGCCCGGCATCCTGGCGGCGGCGCTGCTCTCCGGCCTGACGGGGGTGCTCTCCCAGTGGGGCTTCGTGGCGGATAACGCCACCCTCTCCGGCATCAACAAGCTGGTCAGCCTGGCGGCCAACGGCATCTTCAACATCCTGCCCATGGCGGTGTGCTACTCCGCCTGCAAGCGGTACGGCGGCAAGCCCATCCTGGGCCTTGTCATCGGCGCCATCATGCTGGACGGCACCCTGGCCAACGCCTACGACGCCGCCAAGGGCCTGGTGGTGCCCGATACCATCAGCCTCTTCGGCCTGAACATCGAGCTGGTGGGCTTCCAGGGCGGCATCATCATCGCCCTGATGATGGGCTTCATCGTCGCCAAGCTGGACATCTTCTTTGACAAAAAGATCCCCGACGTGGTCAAGCTCCTCTTCTCGCCCATGTGCTCGGTGCTGATCTCCACCGTGCTGCTCTTCACCGTGGTGGGCCCGGTGGGCCGCCTGCTCTCCAACGGCATCACCGGCGGTCTGGTCTGGATGACCCAGAACCTGGGCGCCGTGGGCTACATGGTCTTTGCCGGCGTGCAGCAGATCGTCGTCATCACCGGCCTGCACCACATTCTCGGCGCCATCGAGGCCCAGCTCCTCTCCGACACCGGCCGCAACTTCCTCAACCCCCTCATGTCGGTGGCCCTCATGGGCCAGGGCGGCGCCGTGCTGGGCTACCTCTTCCTCAACTGGAAAAACAACAAGGCCAAGGAACTGTGCATCCCGTCCTTTATCTCCACCCTCTTCGGCATCAGCGAGCCGGCCATCTTCGGCGTCAACCTGCGGTATAAGTTCCCCCTGGTGGGCGGCTGCATCGGCGGCGCCTGCGCGGGCTGCTACGCCTACTTCGCCAACCTGGCGGCCCTGGGCTTCGGCACCACCGCCCTGCCCGGCATGGCCATCTGCGACCCCGCCGGAAACGGTTACCTCAACTATATCATCGCCCATCTCATCGCGCTGGCCGTCGGCCTGGTGTGCACCGTCATCTTCGGCAAGACACTGGCCAAAAAGAACGCAGCCGCGCAATAATATGCCCAAAGGCCCGGGCGGCAGCCGCCGTCCGGGCCATCCGGCTCTCTGCAAGGAGGATTTTGTATGGAAAACCCCGCCTATCCCGCCCAGGTCCACAAGGCTTACGCCGACATGGCCGCCGCCCCCGCCGATCCCTGGCGCCCGGCCTACCATCTGACCCCGCTGTCCGGCACCCTGGGCGACCCCAACGGCCTGTGCCAGTGGGGGGATACCTTCCACGTCTTTTACGTCACCAGCCCACTGTCCTGCCTGACCACCCAGCGCACTCCCTGTGTCTGGGGCCACTGCACCACCGGGGATTTCGTCCATTACCGCCGCCTGCCGGTGGCCATCTGGCCCGACCATCGCCGGGACCGGGACGGGGTGTACAGCGGCTCGGCCCTGCTCCGGGACGGCAAGCTGTATCTCTACTACACCGGCAACGTGCGCCATCACGGGGATTTTGACTATATCCACGCCGGCCGGGAGCAGAACGTCCTGCGGGTGGAGAGCACCGACGGGGTGCACTTCACCAACAAGACCCTGCTTCTGACCAACGAGGATTTCCCCGCCTGGGTGACCCAGCATGTGCGGGACCCCCAGATGGTGGAGCAGGACGGGCGGCTGTATATGCTGCTGGGCGCCCGCACCCAGTCCGATGAGGGCTGCACCCTGGTCTATGAGAGTGAGGACGGCACCGCCTTCCGCCATGTGAACACCCTGCGGACAGAGGCTCCCTTCGGCTATATGTGGGAGTGCCCCGACTACGCGGTGGTGGACGGCCAGCCGCTCTTCGTCGCCTGCCCCCAGGGCATCCCCCACGAAGAATACCGCCGGGCCAACTCCCATCAGTGCGGCTGCTTCCCGGTGTCGGGCTCTCTGGGCGGCAAGACGGAGCTGGGGGAGTTCATCCAGTTCGACTACGGCTTTGACTACTACGCCGCCCGCACCCTCAAGGCCGCCGACGGCCGGGTGCTGCTCTTCGGCTGGATGGGCATGTCCGAGACCATCTACGGCCGCAATCCCTGTGCCGACCACGGCTGGGATCAGGTCATCGCCATGCCCCGGAAACTGCACTGGAAGGACGGCGCCCTGCTGCAGACTCCCCTGCGGGAGCTGCAGGCGCTGCGGGGAGAAAAGCAGACCGCCCGGGGCAGCACCGGCTTCACGGCCCACAGCCGCCGGTGCGAGCTGGCGGTGCAGGTCCAGCCCGGGACCGACCTGACCCTGCGCCTGTTTGAGGATGCCTCCCTGACCTACTGTGCCGCCCAGGGCGTGCTGACCCTGACGGCGGGGGAGGTCTGCGGCGCCAGGCGCACGGTGCGCCGGATGCGCTGCCCCGAACTGTGGGCGCTGGACCTTTACCTGGACGGCTCCACCCTGGAAGCCTTTGTCAACGACGGGCAGTCGGTGCTCACCAGCCGGCTGTTCGGTCAGGACGACACCCTGGCCCTGGCGCCCTTTGCGGGGACGCTGGAATACTACCCCATGAATCCCTTTGTGCTGGAGGAGGTTCCCGACGGGGCCTCCCTGTGATACAATCATGGTATGACCTTTTTGGCTGTTTTGGGAAAAACGCAGCGGACGCCGCGTAAAAAACGGAGGAAGGAACCATGGCACTGGACCGCAACGCCGCCTACCGGCTGACGGATGTACAGGACCACCAGGGCAATTCCCGGGTGGAAAGCCGGAAACTCTACCGGGACCGGGTGGGGTGTCTGGCCACCGATCTGCACTGGGAGGGCCGGACGCTGCGGATGGTGTTTGTGCGGGATAAGGCGGGCAACTGGATCAGGCGCCGCCTGCGCACCAGCACCGTGCTGGGCGTTGAGGAGAAGGCGGGCTGTCTGGCCGTCAGGACCCTCAACTCGGTATATCTGCTGGAACCGGCCCCCCTGCCGGAGGAGCTGCCCGAGGAATACCCCGCCCGCTCCCTGGAGGAGGGCGAAACCGGGGAAGTGATCGAACTGTACCTTTCGGAGGAGGGCGACCACTTCTGCAAGGGGACCTACTGGGACGGGGAGAAAACCGCCCATCCCCTGGCGGCGTCGATGCACCTGGGCATGGCGGAGGACAGCTGCCTGATCGGGGAGAAGGACTGCATGCAGCGGATTTGGTGCCGCTACTATGTGCGGGGACCCCGGGACATCCAGTTCTACGACACGCTGTACCGACAGCAGGACGATTCCATCCCCCTTCTGATTCATAATTGCGGCACCATCCCGCTGAAGATCCACTTTGAGTCCGGCGGCCCGGAGGGAAGGGTGCTTCCCGGCGAGAGGCTGCTGCTGTGCCCCGGCCGCCGGGACACAGCCGGGGAGGAGACTGCCCCCTCCGGCATCTGAGACAGACAGGAACACCGGGCGGCGCAGTCCGCCCCAGAAAAGCCTTCATTCCGGCCGCCGGAAAGCGGCTCCCCGGGATGGGGCTTTTTTGTATGGAGGAAAGCGGCCCCGGGTCAGACCCGGGCGGGCATGCCCATCTTCCGGGCAAGGTCGAAGCATTGACGGGCCGTCTCATGATCCACGGGACCGCACAGGCCCATGTCGTAGTACTCGCCCACCCGCTGCATGGCCCAGGCGCTGCCGGCCTTGGCGGCGTGCTGATACCATTGCAGGGCCAGCTGGCGGGAGGACTCCACCTCATCGGGGGCGTGCTCGCAGCAGTAGCCCACCCCTGCGGCACCCTCGGCGTCCCCCTGGAGGGCGGCGCTCAGGTAGAAGCCCACGGCATTGTTCCAGTGTTCCACGGCCCGCTGACCGCTGCTGCGCCCGGCGGCGAACAGCTCGTCCCGGCCATGCTGGCGGCACTCGCCGGGGAAAGGATATTTCATGGTGCTGCGGAGATTCTGCATGTACGCATCAAAACTGTCGGCCAGGGGATTTTGACCCTTGCGCTGGGCGGGCAGCATCTGGCTGAGCAGGGCAATGTATTCGGTGGGGGCGGTGAAGTAGTCCTCCACCCGGTCGCTGGCGCCGGGGTCCAGCAGGGTCAGGTTGGGGGTGTGGGGCTGCATGGCGATGTGCAGCTGAGAAATCACGCCCAGATACAGCAGGCTGAACTGATAGGACCGGACGGCGTCCAGATCCTTCTGGCTGGCTGCCGCCAGGCTGTTCACAAGCTCCTGCCTTTCCTCCTCGGTGTACATGTCCTCCTGGCCTTTCAGATATCCCGAGGAAGCCAGGGCATTCCACAGGGCATCGGGAGTTTCCCGGGCCAGTTTGTCGATGCAGAGACGGACCTGATAGGAGCGGAGGGACAGCTGCCAGCAGAAAAGCGCCTGATGCAGCGACTGTGCCACCCCCGCCCCGTATTCGTAGCAGTAGCCCAGGGCATAGCAGCAGAGGGCGTTGCCGCGGCGGGCGCCGTACTCGGCCAGCCGGGCCAGGATCCTGGCGTCGGAGGGGAGCAGGGAACACTGGGGGGAGGTCATGTCCCGGATGAACTGCTGCATCAGCTGCAGGTATTCGGGACAGGCGGTATTGTACAGCGGCGTGCCGTCGGGGGTCTCGTCGTCTGCCGTGTAGACCGTCAGGGCGTTTTTCAGCGAGGCGGTGAGCGCTTCCAGCGCTTTCATGTTTTCCTCGCTGTACAGGAATTCATACCACTCTCTGACCATGCGGATCTCTTCACTGTTTTTCATTTGTCTTCTCCTTCTTTCCAAACAAACCGATGTCAACACCCATGAACAGGGCAATCCAGACGCTGCACAGGGCGGGCAGGAACTGGCACAGTCCCAGTGCCGCCAGCAGCGCCACGGGAATAAAGAGCTTTTCCAGAATACCGCTGACGCTGACGGCATACACAAAGAGGGGCGTTGCCAGGCCGGACATTGTGAAATTGCTTTCCCGGCTCGCTTTCAGCCCCGCGACGCCCCGCAGGCAGATGCGGACGAAAATGAGGATGCCAAGGGCACAGTTCAGGACCGGCAGCACAGTCGTGCCTGCCTGGACAAGCCAGCCGGGCAGAACATCCAGACAGGTCACGGCCAGCAGGAGGGCGGTGGACAGCCAGCCCGCAAGGGTGAAGGGGCGGTCGGTGCCGGTCTTGATGTCGTAGACCGCACCGGCGATCATGTCGTGATAAGAGCTGAGGTGCTTTTCACTCAGCGAGCTCTCGGAAACTTTCCGCAGGGCAATCCCCAGGGTGCAGATGCGGACGACCAGATAAAAGCAGGCATACAGGATCATGCACAGCCAGATGACAAGCTTTTCCAGCACCTTGACCCCGATGCTTCTGGAGGGGTCAAACTTGCCCTGTGCCGTAAGCTGTTCTGTATACGCTTTCCGGTGGAAGCAATCCGTCTCCGGCCGTTCGGTCTCGGGCTGAGGCGTCTGGCCGGGCGTGCAGGGCATATAGGGGGTGTAGGTGCGGGGCAGGGGACGTCCCTGGTCCAGCTCGCTGGGAAAGATGAGCTGCTCCGGAACGACCGGCTCCCAGGGGGCACAGGGCATGGGGTCGGCGACAGGCCACTGCTCAAAGGGCAGGGCGTTGCGGTCCCGGCGGGGAACACGGGTGGAGGCGCGGGCTTCCTGCCGCTGACGGGACCAGTCCAGCGTGTGGTTCATCAGCTGGCGTTCCGCCTCGGGGGAGGCGTACTGGGCCGGGTTGCTCATGCCGCACTGCCGTGCGACCTCCTCCCGGCTGGCCTCCATCTCCTGCAGGGCCGGACGCTGTGCCCGGCAGTTCAGGTGCCGGGTCAGCCAGATCACCAGGCTGGCATGGCACAGCAGGTCGTAGCAGGTCATGTTTTCGGCATCGGCGCCCCCGTGGCCCAGATAGTTGTTGCGCAGGTCGATGTAGGCGGCCAGGGCGCGGCTGTATTCCTGGGGAGCGCAGCCGACCACCTGGACCGGGCTGCGGTGGTCCAGCAGGTAGGGATTGAGCAGAACGCCGTCGGGCTGGACGTACATCCGCATCAGCCACTTGGCCGCGCCGTTGTGGTCGAAGTTGTTCACGTCGGGGGCGCGTCCGGCGGTGTCGATGATATTGCCGTAGGAATTGGTCTGGTTGTAGGTCTCGATATCCGTCCACCACTGATCGTTGGCCCGCAGCTCCGGCACCGAAGCGATCAGCTCCCCGATGGCCTGGCGGGCAAAATCACGGAAAGGCGTCAGAAAATCTGACTGCAAACTGTCAACTGCATTGAATTCCATATCCGGTATCCACTCCTTTTCTCTGACAGGATTTGTATGGCATCTGTTTTCCTCAGGGGGCCGGGGGCCTTTCCGGCGCCGCAGGGCCGGCATCTCTCCGGGCGGAGTCATCCCTTCCGTCCGGAGCATGTTCTCCCCGTACACCTGAGTGATAGGTTCTGTCTGGACGGAAGTTCACCCGCCTGTTCAAAAAAGATCCGGGCGGCAGAAAAATCTGCCGCCCTGCAGCGACTTTGGGATGGTTCGCAGATTTTGGCAGAACATTTGTTTCCTTATGTCCCTCGCGCTTTGCAGCAGCCTCTCTTTTTGCTATAATAATAAAATGTTCGGTCTGAAATTTCCCGCGCTCCGGAGGTCGTCGGCTGCATGAAAAAGTTCCTTCTTCCCCCCAAGGCGGAGCGGTTCTGCGTCTGGATGCTGAGCCTGTTGTGCCTGCTGCTGTTTGCTGTTCTGTTCTTCAACAGTTTCTACTCCTCCTGGCTGAATCAGGAACTGGGAAACGAGTACGTCTACTATCAAAGGGATTCCCTTTTGGGCAATCTGGTATTTCTCCTGGCCGCAGCGGCCGGCATGTCCCTGCTGGCGCGGCTGTTTGACAAGGCTTTCCCGCGCCTCAGCATGAACCGGCTGGCCCTGGTCATGTCGGTGCTTTCGGTCTGCATCAGCCTGTGGTGGGTGCAGGCATCGGCCACGGCGCCCCAGGCCGACCAGCAATTCATCACCGAGCAGGCCGCCCTGTTCAATGCCGGGGATTTCAGCGGCCTGGACAAGGGCGCCTATGTGGGCATCTATCAGCACCAGCTGGGCATCATCACCATTCTGCGGGTGCTGGACTGGATCGCACCGGTGTTCCACACCGAGAGCTGGCGCATCTTCCAGCTGCTTTCCGCCCTGTCCACCGGGCTGCTGGTGTGTTCCGGCTTCCGCATGGTGTCGCGGATCACCCGGGGACGGCGCCAGGCGGAGCTTTTGTATCTGCTGCTGGCCTTTGTCTGCGCGCCCATGTACATTTACACAGCCTTTGTCTACGGGGAAGCCGCCTCCACCGCCTTTGTGATGCTGGCAGGCTGGATGTTCCTGGAATGCCTGCACACCCCCCGTCCCCGGACGATGGCGGGATTGTACCTGGCCATTGTGATGGCGCTGCTGCTGCGCACCAACACCGTCATTGTGATGATCGCCCTGGCCATCGTCGCGGTCATCAAGCTGCTGCAGCGGCTTGACCGCAGCCACGTGTGCACGGCGCTGGTGCTGGCAGCGGCCATGCTCACCCCCACGCTGCTGACCACCGCCCTCTACCATGACAAGATCCCTGCCGACAGCAAGCCTCTGCCTGCCATGCTGTTTGTGGCCATGGGCACCAATGATGACGCCATCAACGCCGGGTGGTACAACGGCTACAATACCCGGAAATATGAATACTACCAATTCGATCCCCAGGCTGCCACCGAGGTTGCCCAAAAGGATGTGGCCGCCTTTCTCCAGACCTGCCGGGAGGACCCCGCCTACGCCGTGAATTTCTATAAGCGCAAGATCTTTTCCCAGTGGAACGCCCCCATGTACCAGTGCATTGTCATGAACAATCACATTGAGGGGACCCAGTCTGCGCTGGTCCAGAGCATCTACCAGGGAACGGGCAACCGCATCCTGACCGGCTATATGAATATCTATCAGCTGGTGATCTACGGCGGGGTGCTGGTGTTCCTGGCCGTCGCCCTGAAAAAGCGCCACCCGCTGGAAAGCTATCCGCTGCTGATCGCCGTGTTCGGGGGATTCCTGTTCTCGGTGCTGTGGGAGGCCAAGGCCCGCTATGTCTACCCCTATTTTCTCATGATGATCCCCTATGCCGCCATGGGCATAGGGACGGTGTCGGATGGCCTGTGGCGCCGCCTGGACAAAAAGACCGCCTGACACCCGGAAAGTTTATACCGCAAAAGGAAAAAGGTCGCTGTACTGCAGTACAGCGACCTTTTTTGGTGCGGCCGGAAAGATCCGGACCTCTGGCCTTTGGAGCGGGAGAACCGGGACAAACAGGCAAAGACCATGAACCGGCGCCGGAAGTTGTGTGGTGTGCACAAATTCCGGCGCTGATTGTGATGGACGGAAAAAAATGTCGGAGCGTTCAGAACGATAGATGGAACCGGCGGGGAAGAAGGGGGGCAGATGGTGGCCAGGCCGTAACCAATCCGGCGGCCCTTTTGCCTGAAACCTTCCACGCCCCCGTGTGGACGGCCACTGGCGACGAGGAACTGCCCGGTGCGACCCTATTTCAATTCACGCCCCCGCGTGGGGGCGACCCTCGGCGTTGCCGGAGACCCGGGCGTCGCCGGAATTTCAATTCACGCCCCACGTGGGGGCAACGGAAAATTTGCACAAAAGAATGGCTTTTTCTTGTGCAAAACAGCTGGGGGACGCGGCGGTATAACACGAAAAATGCCGGCTTTCAAAGTCTCCGGCTGGGCGGCATCCACAAGCACCGCGAACACCGGGTTCCGGACCCTTATGCCATAGCCTTCACACAGTTTGACGACCTTTCGCAGCCGCTTCCCCGTCACGCAAGGCGGAACCAGTCCTCTCCGGCGGGCAGGGAGCCCCAGCTGACCTGTGCATAGGGGTCACCCAGAAAACCGAGTTCCACACCGGCGGGCAGGCGGCTGGCGTCGACGGTGGCATCGTAATCCCGGTACTGGCGGGGGAACTGCACCCCGGGCTTTTTCTGCACATGGACCAGCTCAAACAGCTTGTGGGCCGGTGCACAGCCCAGCTTGGCCTGGCGGACGCGCTGCGCCGCGTCGGTATCGGTGCCGACGTGCTTGAAGAGGATGAGCGGCGACACCACCGACATCTCCCCTTTGCTGGACGAGTGGTCATGCTCGTACATATTCAGGATCGCCTCAAACAGCGCCTGAAGGTCGGCGTCGTCAAAGCCGGTCTCGGCAGCCAGGTTGGCGCTGATGAAGCCCCGCACTTCATACAGACCGAAGGGGATCAGCTGCTTGCGGCCCATGGTGCGCAGCTTGTCCTCCGAGGTTTCGGCCTCCTTTTTCAGATAATCTTCGACGGTGCCCTCTTTGATGGGGTCGGCCACCGCCACGCGGGTGATGGCAATGTCCATGGGCAGCACCGGGTCCAGGCTTTTGCCGAAGGTGATCTGGACCGGGCCGCGGACCTGCCCGGCGTTGGGGCCGGTGGACATGACGGCGCCGAAGGTGCGCACATCGTAAAAGAGTTCACACGCCTTTTTGCGCCCGGCGTAGACCGCCTCCTTCTGCTTGGCACAGTCCTCCACACCGGCGGCGCGCTTGGCCTGGGCGATGTGCCGGTTCAGGTTGGTGGATTGCTGGACAATGATGTTCATACCGGGCTGGCCGACGTAGGCGGTCTGGATATAGTTGCGGATCCGGCGCTTGGTGGCTACATCGGTGATAAAACCCTGCATGGTCTGCGGGTCAATGCGGGGAGTGTTGCCCATGTCGGGGTCTCCGTTGGGGTTTGCATTGGTGCAGGAAACGTAGTACACAAATTCATAACGGTTTTGGATGGCCATGATACATTCCTCCTCATGCATTCGCCTTGGCAGCCGCGGCGGCTTTCCGTGCCCGGCGATCCTGTTCCAGTTTGGCGCACATCTGGTAATAGCCCAGCGCGAAATAGGCTTGCTGTTCGGGGCGCAGCACCGTGGGGATGCTGTCCCCGATGGCGCAGGCGACCTCATCGCGCAGGTTGGCAAAATAGATCTTGAGTCCTTCCAGCTTGGCAAGGTGGTAGTTGGACATCCGCGCCAGCTGCCCCAGTACCAGGGCGGGCGTCTGGCTGGCGGATGCGTAATAGCGGTCGATCAGGCTGGCGTTTACCTCCGGCATGGCGGTGTTCTGGATCGCACCGTATACGGCGACCAGTGCGCCGCAGTGATAGGCCGGTTCGGGGTGGTTGGCGTTGTATTCCACAGCAAGCTCCTCCTTCTGATACAGGGTGCGCTCCCGGCGGCAGAGCCAGGCCTTGAGCCACTGGCAGGCCCAGGGGTCCGGCACCTTGCGTGTCTGTTCCTCCTCCGGGGCACTGAACATCTGGGAACGGATATAGGCAAGTGCCCGGCTGATGACTGCGTCGGGCGGCGGACGGTCGTTCAAAATTACCTGGATGATGGCGGGGACAAGGCCGGCCAGCTCCTTGCCCAACCGCTCAAACACCTTCTGGTCCGCGTTCTGACGGGTGATCAGGCGGATCAGCCGGGCGGAAAGTTTGGCAGGCTTCATCAGGCCGGTGCCCGCGCTGTTGGTCAGGGCCAGGTCGCTCTCCCATTGCCGCAGGTTTTCGGTCAGGCGGTGGTAGTTCCCCTGTTGGTAGTCGCGGATCATGACGCGGCCGCTGACCCCGGAAAGGAGCAGAATGTAATATTGGTTGGGCAGCTCATGGACAGGACGGCCGGTTTTCACGCTGCCGATCAGCGCATCCGCCTGGCGCCGCGCCTCGTGGGGATTCACGGCGGGGACCTCCTCCCCGTCACTCCCGCCGTCCTCCTCCAGGGGGATGGCCCCGAAGATGCGGCTCAGGGAATCCTCCCCGGCTTCCATGGGCTTGTCATACCAGTGCACAAACTTCATGCCGGCCAGGATGGGGGCGTCTGCCAGCAGGTCATCCAGCGCGGCCTTGACGCCGGCAAAGGCTTCCTCCGATACCGGGGCGTTGGCGGCCTGTTTCAGGCCGTAGGAGCAGAAAGCATCCTTATCAAAGCAGATCAGCGCATCGCCCCGGGCATGCCCGCCGACGACAGACAGGCCGGAAACGGGCGGGACGGTTTTCATCGGCACGGTGAGCCGCCCGGTGATCAGGCAGGGAACTTTCCGCTCGTTGTCCGGGTCGGGGGCAAACTGCCGCCGGAACTGTTCCCACCAGCGCACAACGCCAGGCAGTTCCAGGATGCTCTGCCCGTCGATCATAAAGCTGACCACATCACCGGCGCGCACCTTCATCCGGTCCAGCTCGGCAAGGACGGCGGCCGCGGTCCCGGGGTCCTGCATGGCGTGCAGGCAGAAGGTCAGGCGAGGTTCTGCCTGGGCAGCGTCGGCCATCGTCCGGCTGAAATAGGAGGTCTTGGCGGCGTTGGCCTCCCGCTCGGATTTCTTGGTACTGCCGGCCGGTTGGGTATCGTGGGGAAACAGGATGCTGCGCCGGACTGCCAGCACATTGCACTTGTCGCCGCTGTTGGCCATGCTGCCGATATCCGGGCAGGGGACCTTTTCCTCACTGCCCGGAAAAATACCGAAAAAGGCGCCGTCCCCGGCAAGCGAGACATAGGCGCGGATGCTTTTTCTGACGTAGCCGGGGGGCAGGACCAGCTGCTCCCGGACGGCGTAGTCGTAGAGCGCTTTCAGCATGGGGCCTCTCCTTTCAGTACCTCCGGGCTGTCGTAGGGCGGCACCCGGATGACTCCCTGCTCCATGACGCAGTGGTACAGCGAAAGGCGGGGCTGCGCCTTTTTGCGCACGGCGGCATCGTGCAGGTCGAACACATCGTAGACCATCAGCCCCAGGTCCATGTCCACCGGGATGGGGCGGGGGCCGTTCACGCGGTCCCCCTCCTGAAAATAGGCCACGAATTCTTTCAGCCCCAGGCTGGGCTGCACAAAGGTTTTTCCCTCCCGGATGCGGCGCAGCGCCTGGGCGTACAGCTGTGCCGCGGTCCCGGCAAAATCCGGCCGCGGGCAGATGCTGGCCGCAAAGCGGTAGCGGACATCCCGCAGGGCGACGGTCTGGCGCTGGGTGCGGTCCTCGTCGGTATAGATGGGCTTGTCCCGCACCTTGGACTTGACTTCGTTGCGCTTGAAACTGATGTACCGGATGGGATTGAGCACCTCGATGCGGTTGACCTGCCAGTAAAACTCCTTCGGCTTGCTGTAAATGCTGGACAGGATGCCCCGCACGGCGGAGGGGGTGGGCACCGGGTAGGTCAGACGTTCCACCTTTCCCGTCGGCTGCGAGTAGCAGGCAAAATCCCCCCACACTTCCACGACAACTTCCAAAGGATCACCTCCTGTGTCCTGCGCCGGAAGATACCGGCATAAAAATCATGCGCTTTATATTTCAGTTTCACGTCAAGCGGCTTCAGAACAGGAAAAGGCCGTCGTCCGCCTTTACATCCTCCGGACGGAAACCGATGTCCCCGCGGTAGCAGCCCTCGTGGCCGGCGGCCAGCAGGTACACATCGCTTTCACCCGGAAAATCGCCCGGCCGTCTGTGCGGGTACACCGGCTCGCAATGCAGGCGAACCAGCTCCTCGTCGTAGCACGACACCGTGATGGGGGCGGCGTCGCGGAGCAGGCCTGCCGTCAGTCCCTCGGCCCGGGCGCGCCTGGCGATGGCACGGAACAGCTGAGCCTTCCTTTCATAGGGGACGATCACCTGGACGCCATGGTTCCGGATCAGCTTGTACGCTTGCTCAACCCCCGCATAATCCTCGCTGCGGATCGCAACGGTCAGGGCGGGCTTTTCCTGCGTCGCGCTGAACAGGCGGCGGTAATAGGCGGCAATGCTCTCCGGGTCGTGGATGTCCAGATTGCCGGAAGCCCACAGCAGCTTGACGATCTCCGCACCCCGCTGGTAGCTTTCGCCGGGGTAGAGGCGGCCGCTGTCCTCGGGGAGGAACACGGTGACCTGTCCGCCGCCGGGGACATTCCCGTTGCGGTTGCACCGTCCGGCGGCCTGGATGATTGCCTCCAGCGGGGCCAGCGCCCGGTATACGGCCTGAAAATCCAAGTCCACGCCGGCCTCCATGCACTGGGTTGCCACCAGCCGGCAAGGTTTGTGCGCCTGCAGCCTGGCCTGTATGGTCTCGATCACCGCGCTGCGGTGGGCCGGGCACAGATCGGCGGTCAGGTAAAACAGCGAATCCTGCGCATCAGGCGGGCAGGATCGGCACAACACCTCATACAGCTGCCGGGCGTGGCGGCGCAGGTTGACGATGGCGCACACGCTGCCCTGGCGTGCCATCTCTTCGGCAATCCGGGAAAGTGGCGTGGGAACGTTGAGCCGCCAGTCCACCTGCGTGCGCCGCAGCGCTGCGTAGTATCGCCCGGTGTCGGGCAAAATCTCCCGGGGGTTCCAGCCGGTCAGACCTGGCAGGGCGGCAAAGTCCGGCTGTGTGGCGGTGGAAAACACCATCGTGCATCCGTAGCTCCGGCACAGCGCCGCCGCGGCTTTCATGGTGGGGGCGGCCAGGTCGGCGGGCAGGCTTTGGGCTTCGTCAAACAGGATCACACTGTCGGCAATGTTGTGCAGCTTGCGGCAATCCCCCGGATGGCAGCAGAACAGGCTCTCAAAGAACCGCACCGAAGTCGTGATGATAAAGGGCGCGTCCCAGCGGGCGGCCAGCTCGCGATCTTCCTCGCTCAGGCGGCTCTGGCTGTGATCGGCCAGAATGTGGGGAACCAGCGGGGAATACACGCGCTGGCTCTGCTCGGTCAGGGTGAGGAAGGGCAGAACCAGAATAATCCGGCGTTTGCCGTATCTGGCGCAGTGCCGCAGGGCAAAGTGCAGCAGCGCCAGGGTCTTGCCCACACCGGTGGGCGCTGTCAGGGTAAACAACCCGGGGGCGGCATCCCCGGCATCGCCGCACAGCCGAAACACCTGATCCCGCAGGTGGTTCAACGCCCCGTCAGCCCGGGAACTGCTGCGCAGCTTCTCCATGTGGCGGTACAGACGCTGGAGCAGGGGCCCGGGGGTGAGGAGATCGGGCGGAGGCAGCGCCTGCCCGGACGAGACGGCGTAATCCGCATCCACCAGGCAGGAAAAGAGCAGCCGGGTACGCAGCATGGTCTCCTCCTGCAATCCGGCGGGGAATTTTTCCAATGCCCTGAATTGAAAATCGGGGAAATCCTGCAAAAAGGCCTGCCACGCCGCCGCATACTCCGTCTGGCCGAAGAGGGCGGCCTGTTTCCCGGTGGAACAAAGGCGGCTCCCCCGGCCATGGAACAGCTCGCTCAGCTCCGGGCGGATGGCGTCATAGGACCGCAGAAGACTGTGGTGCGCCATCGTGACCGTCGCGACGATTCGGTAAGACGGGCTGCGGGGACAGACGGCGGCGCACAGAAAAACCGCCGCGCAGACCGCATGGTCAATGCCCGAGGCCGTCCCGTCCAGGACCTTCTGAAAGGCCCGGCTGTATTTGCCGAAATCGTGCAACAGGCCGCAGATCCAGGCACAAACCGGCATACCGATCTCTCCGCCGAACCGCTGCGCCAGTTCCGCTACGGCGGTCAGGTGTTCCCGGTTGGTAGGCTGTATCCCGTTTTCGTCTCTGGATTTGGCAAAATAGGTCATCTTGTGCAGCCCTCCTTTCGGGAAACGATTGGGTTTGTTTCCACTGTACTATAAAATGGGTACGTTAAAGAGGACGCCAGGCACACGGCCGTGTAACTTCGTGCGAATTGCCCAAAGATGCAAAACGATATTATGTAAATCGACAAAAAGCCTGGGCACAAAAAAGTTGAGCGCCCTGCGCCCACCTGACCGTGGCCGCCGAGGTGGTGCTGGAAACCACCCATCCCATCTGCCCGCTGCATCATCCCTTCGGGGAGGCGGGTCCGGCCGCCCCGGCCATGGAAAAAGCCGCGGCAGTCGCAGCCCTGGACCTGCCCGCCTTTGCCTTTGCGCCGCTGCCCGACGAAGCGCCGGTTCCGGCCCCGCGCCCCTGGCCGACGGCCCGGTGGAGGAACTGGTACCCCTGCTCTACGGCAACATCACCAAGGGCGCCAGCACCCTTGGTTCGGCGGGCATCCGGGTGCCCGGCTCGGCAGGGGAGACCTCCGAGGCGCTGGAAACCTCCCGGGGTGTCACCATCAAGCATTTTGCCTGTAACAACCAGGAGGACCACCGCACGGGAGTGGATGCCCGGGTGTCCGAGCAGGCCCTGCGGGAAATCTACCTGCACGGCTTTGAAATCGCCGTCCGGACGGCAGCCCCTGCAGCCCTGATGACCGCCTACAACCGGATCAACGGGGTGCAGGCCGCCAACAACCGGGAACTCTGCGCCGTGGTGGCCCGGGATGAGTGGGGCTGTGACGGCCTCATCATGTCGGACTGGAATACCACCGTCCCCGCCGATGGCAGCAAACCCTGGCGCTGTGCTGCGGCCGGGAATGACGTCATCATGCCGGGCAACCCCCACGATGACGCCGACATCCGCGCCGCCCTGGCGGATGTCCGCCTGACCGAAACCGACGTGCGCGCCTGCGCGGGCCGCCTGATGGCCCTGACCCGCCGCCTGACCGCCGGCCGGTAACTGCTGGTTTCCGAAAAAGGGTGTGTGGTCGGTGACCGTGGGGAGAAGAGCATTGGACAGCCGCCCCCTTTTTCTTTGAAACAATCGCAGGCTCTTCACCGAAAGGTGAAGAGCCTGTGGCTATTTTTGAGTGTTCAAGCGCAAAAGCCGCTTGCGATAAGAACAAACGCAGTCTTGCCAATTTCATGAGGAAAAACAACCATTGAAAGACCACCGCTTCGTTTGGATGACAGGTAAATGCGTCCTTTTTAGGTTTGCCTTTGAATCGCATGAGATTGGTGTATATTGGATACATTGGACAATGTGGAAAATGTCAAAAAAATCCACGGAATACCGATGTATCGAAATCCCGTGAGTTTTAATGGTGCGGCCGGGGGATTCGAACCTCTGGCCTTCGGAGTCGGAGAACTGGGGGAGGTAAATGCCATGATGCAGTGTCGGAAATTGTGAGGTGTGCACAACTTCCGGCGCTGGTTGTGGTGGTTATAAAAGAGAATGTTGGAAAATAAAAAAGATAAACGGAACCTGCTGGGAAGAAGAGGTGGTCAGCAGGGGACAGGCCGATGGAGAGACCGCGCAGGATTTCGGCAGATACCCCCCAAAAACTCCGTTGGAAAATTCATCGATCGCGAAGCGGTGTGCCTGTCCCTCGATGATTACCTCACAGACGTGAAACCGTTTTTCGACACCGTGGTGCGGGTCAATTACAGTAGCGGTTTCCCTGTCAAAGGCACCGGGTGCTTATGTAATGATGGAAAGCGGTTTGTCAAGGGGAGATTACCCCAATTATATCTTTTTTGAGTGTGTGAACTATCCGCTCTCTATATGTTCAGACGGTAGACAGTAAGTGCATACCGAACAATTCTTGACAAAACATCGTAGTTAGCATATACTAACTATCGGATAGATAATTTACCTGTATTAGTGGGAATTAAAATTGCTCCGGCGGACGAAGGACAGGAGGGATACAAGAATGGGGCAATGATATTTTGGAGCCTACTCACCCCATTTTTCGGTACCGCCCTGGGCGCTGCCTGTGTATTCTTCTTGAAAAAGGGTCTGGGGGATCGGGTGCAGCGCGGACTGACCGGTTTTGCCTCCGGCGTTATGGTTGCTGCGTCCATCTGGAGCCTGCTGATCCCCGCCATGGAGCAGTCCGCCGGGGTGGGAGGATGGGCATTCCTGCCGGCGGTCACCGGCTTTTGGGCTGGTATCCTATTTCTTTTGGGACTGGATCATCTGATCCCCCACCTCCACCAGCGAAGCCAGCAGGCGGAGGGCCCCCGCACCCAACTGCAACGCTCCACCATGATGGTGCTGGCGGTCACCCTCCACAACATCCCCGAGGGAATGGCGGTGGGAGTGGTCTATGCGGGCCTTCTGTCCGGGGAGGGACAGATCACCATGATGGCCGCCCTGGCCTTATCCTTGGGCATCGCCATCCAGAACTTCCCCGAGGGAGCCATCATCTCCATGCCCCTGCGCTCGGAGGGGATGGGCAAGGCCAAAGCTTTTGCCGGAGGCGTGCTCTCCGGTGTGGTGGAGCCGGTGGGGGCGCTGCTGACCATCCTGGCCGCCGGGCTGGTGGTCCCGGCCCTGCCCTATCTGCTGAGCTTTGCCGCCGGCGCTATGCTCTATGTAGTGGTGGAGGAGCTGATCCCGGAGATGTCCCAGGGGGAGCACTCCAATGTGGGGACGCTGGCCTTCGCCCTGGGCTTCACTTTGATGATGGCATTGGACGTGGCGCTGGGTTGAGCAGGACAGCCAGAATAGTTGCGCTTTTTTATATTCGTGAGTTAGCTTTCTCTAACTTTTTTAGACAGACAGGAGGGACATACAATGTGGAAATACACAGTTCAGGTCAACGGAATGATGTGCGGCATGTGTGAAAGCCATGTGAACGACGCGGTGCGGAAGGCGTTTCCGGTGAAGAAGGTCAGCTCATCCCGGAGCAAAAAGGAGACCACGGTGATCGCGGAGACGGAACTGGACGAGGATGCCCTGCGGGCGGCCATTTCCGCCACCGGCTATGAGGTAGGGGAGATCCGGAAGGAGCCCTGGGAAAAGAAGGGGCTGTTCGGCCGGTAAGCGGCGAGGCATGGAGAGGAGGCGGACGAATGCTGGCGGAATTTCTGGAGGGCCGGGGGGACTGGGCACAGGTGATGCCCGGCGCTCGGGCCTGTTTGTTCTCCCTGCACGATGAGCCGGTTTCCTTGCCCCTCCGGTTGGAGCCCCTCCACTTCGAGGCCCTGTTCTGCCTGGCCGGGTCAATTACCCTGACTCGGAGGGACAACACAATACTGACGGCATCCGTTCGGCAGGTACTCCTCCTCACTGACCTCTCCGATTTGTCTGGAGCCAGCGTGGACGCCCCTCTGGCGGGCATTCTGGTGGCGGTGGATGCCCGGGGCGCCCGGGAGAGCCTGCAAACCATCTGCGATCTGCTGGGCGGCCTGACCTTGGACACAGGGCGGGTGCGGCACTGGATGGCCAGCCGGGGCGGCTGTGCCGTGGAGGGGCCAACCGACTGGAGCCGGGCGGCCTTTGCCAACCTGGGCTGTCTCCCCCAGAGTGAGCGTGCGCGCTGGTGCGTGTGGAAATCGGTGGAGCTGCTCTATCTGCTCTGCAATCCGAAAGAACAGGAGGACGCAACTCTGGCGTTGGAACGTGAGACGGCGCGGAGGTTGGCTGAGATCCGCCGGTATATGGAGGAGCACTTGGACGAGCCCCTGACCATTCCGTTCCTGAGCCGCCGGGCCTGTCTCTCCACCACCACATTCAAGGAGGGCTTCCGCCGCCTGTACGGTCTCCCTGTTCACACTTGGCTGCGCCAGCGGCGGATGGAACGGGCGGCGGAGCTGCTGCGGGACTCCTCCCTCAGCGTGCTGGGGGTAGCCCAATCGGTAGGATATGGCAGCGCCAGCCAGTTCTCCGCCGCCTTTCACCGGCAGTACGGTATGACACCGGCCATGTATCGAAAAATGTCCGGACCGGCATAACCTTGTCCGATTTGGTGATACAAGGAGTTCTTCCTCTGCTATAATATCTTAATATGCGAAGGGACGAGTTTGTTTCCGGACAGGAGGAAATTGGAATGAAACAACATCGCTTCTGGGCCTGGGGTGCCGTGATCTGCATGGTCATGGTGATGATCACGGGCTACAAGCGCAAATAAGTACATAGCAGAAAGGAAGAATCTCT